>NZ_JAMOLN010000024.1 GCF_024448165.1 Streptomyces longispororuber | reverse complement strand
CTCGGTCCTGGCGGGCGGCGGCAGCCGGGCCGACGAGGCCCGCGCCCGGTTCCTGCGCGAAGCCCGGATCACCGCCGCCCTGCAGCACCCCAACATCGTCACCGTGCACGACCTCGGAGAGGCTGCAACGGAAGAGGGCACGACGCCGTTCCTGGTGATGGAACTGCTCCGGGGCGAGGGCCTGGACGCCGTGGTGCGGCGCGGCCCCGTCGGAGAGGCGGAGGCGGCACGGTGGGGCGGGCAGGTGTGCGACGCCCTGGGCGAGGCACACGCCGCCGGCATCCTGCACCGCGACATCAAGCCCGCGAACCTGTTCGTCACCGCCTCGGGCAGCCTGAAGGTCCTCGACTTCGGGATCGCCCGCGCCGCCGACCCGTCGGCGACGGGTGACCGCCTCACCCACACCGGATTCATGGTGGGCACGGCCGCGTACATGGCCCCGGAGCAGGCACGCGGACACCCCGAGCAGCGCAGCGACCTGTACGCCCTGGGCTGCGTGCTGTTCGAACTGCTCACCGGGCGGCCGCCGTTCACCGCCCCGGACACCCTCGGCTACCTCACGGCGCACCTGAACGACCCGCCGCCGGCGCCGAGCAGCGTCGCACCCGGCGTCTCCGCCCCGTGGGACCGCCTGGTCGGCCGGCTGCTCGCCAAGGACCCGGCCGAGCGCTACGACTCGGCTGCCGCGCTCGGCGACGAGCTGCGCCACCTGGGTTCGATCGGACAGTCCGTGCCCCCGGCCCGGGGGTACACCCCGACCGTCGCCGAACCGGAGGCGCGCGGCACGGTCCCGCCGCCTGCCGCTGTTCCGGCGCCCCACGGTCTCGCGGCGCAGCCGACGGTCCGGGCACCGGCCGATCCGGATGCCGGCACGAGCCTGAGCCGCCGGGACCTGCTCGTGCGCGGCGCGGGCGTCACCGCGGTCGCCGTCACCGGAGGGGCCGCCGCGGTGTATCTGACCGGCGGGCCCGGACAGGGCCCGGTCGTCTGGTCGCGGAAGGTCGCGGACGTCGACGTGATCAACTCCGACAGCGCCGACGTCGTCCTGGCCGACGGCAGATGCCATGTGGCGGCAGGTCACTACTACAAGCCCACCGCCGCCCTCCACACCTTCGACCTCGCCACCGGAAAGCCTCTGTGGAAGGTGTCCCTCGGAGCCGCCTGGGCCCGTGCGACGCGCTTCGCGGTCGTCGGCGGCACGCTCGTCGCCTTCACGCAGGACGGCGAGGACGACCGCGGCCGGCTGCAGGCCTTCGACGCCGCCACGGGCAAGCGCCGGTGGCAGCGTTCGGTCCCCAACAACCACGACTCCCTCACCGTGCACCGGGCCGGCGGTCTCCTCATCGGTGACGAGGACGGGCGGGTGAGCGCCACCGATCCGCGTACGGGTGACGAGCGCTGGACGTTCGACGTGTCGTCCCCTTACAGCACGTCATGGATCCTCGGCGGCGACCTGGTGCTGTGCTCCGGAGGCATCGCGGTGGTCGCCAGCACGGGGAAGAAGCGGTGGACCCGCCCCGACTTCTCGCCGTACGGCGACCAGGCACTGCTCATGGGCGACGGCCTGCTCTGCTACGAGAAGGGCAGGACGGTCCCCGTCGACCTCGTTCTGCGCGATGCGGACACCGGCAAGGTGAGGTGGCGAACCCCGTTCCAGCAGACCAAACCGGACGAGTACGTCGTCGGGAACATTCAGCCGCTCGAGGAGCTGGTGTCGGACACCACGGTGTTCCTGCCGCTGCCGGCCGGATCCCGCCGGAAGCCGGCCGCCCTGGACGGACTCACCGGCAAGCCGCTGTGGACGTACGACCGCACGTACGAGGAACTCGGCCTGAGGGAGCGGGCGACGACGGCCGCGGCGGGCGGGTTCGTCCTGCCGACGAAGGACGGACCGGTGTGCCTGGCCGCCGCCGACGGCAAGGAACGGTGGCGCGCGGGCAACGAGGACGCCCAGCGGATCAGCCCCGTCGGCAAGTACGTCGTGCTCTCCGGGAGCAAGCAGGCCCGGCTGTTCCAGCGCTGGTCCGGTGTGCGGATCGTCGGAGCGGAGCGCGGCCGCACGCTCTGGAAGGGCGATTTCGACGGCTCGGCCATCGGCGATCCCGCAGCGAGCGGCAACACGGTCGTCATCCTCGACTCCGGCGGGACGGTGCGGGCGCTGCGGATCTGAGCCGCTCACCGGGGCCCACTTATGCCCAAGCCGACTGCTGCCCGCCGCTGTCTGTTGCTGCTCACCGCCGCCCGACGGCGGCCGGGCCGAAGGACGGTTGCCGGAGCGCGGCGGCGACCAGGCCCTCAAGGGCTTCGCGCGGCACTTCTCCGCCGTTCACCAGCCGGTCGAAGATCAGTCCGTCGATGCAGGTCAACAGGGTGTGCGTGCGGTTCTCGACGTCCGCCACGCCATGAGCGGCGAGGAACAGGCGCACGGCCTCGCGCCCGGCGTTCTCGCGGGGTACGAGGATCTCCCGCAGCTCGGGGTCGCGGACACTCTCGACGGCGCAGGCGTGCCGCGCGAGCGAGCGGCGGCGGCTTTCGCCGGTGAGGCGCCGGCGACTGAGGAGGAGCATGCCGTCCACCAGTTCCTCCGCGGTGCGCAGGGGCGGCAGTGCCTGGGCCATCGCGTGCAGCTCGGCCTGGTCGAGCCGGACCAGGCGGTTCACGAGCCCGGTCAGCAGTGGCATCGGCGGCCTCGCCGTCGCGATCGGTCTGCACCGCATCGGCTGGGACGTCACGGTCGTCGAGCGCGCGTCCGTGCTCGACGACGCGGCCCACGCGATGACCCCCAACCTGGGACAGGGGGCCTGTCAGGCGCTGGAGGACGCGGTCACCCTGGCCGCGGCCCTCGGCGCCGAGTCCACGGTCGAGTCCGCACTCGCCCGCTACGACGCCCTGCGCCGGCCGCGCAGTCAGGCCGTCGCGCAGGCCGCCCGGCAGGCCGGACGCATGGGCCATCAGCTCACCCACCCCCTGGCCGTCGCCCTGCGGAACGCGGCGATGCGGCTGACGCCGTCCCCGGTCGCCACGCGCATGATCCTGCGTCACCACGCCTGGGTCCCACCGGCGCTGCCCTGATCCGGCCTGGCTTGCCCCGGGGCGCGGTCGGCCGACGGCGAGGCGCGATCGGCCCCCCACGGTTGTCCACGGCGCACCCGCACTGGGCACGCTGAGGAACACACCCGGCCGTCGGCCCGTCGGCGATGAGTTCTCCGCCCGCGGCAGGTCCACAGGCCCAGGCAGGCACGGCATACAGGCACGGCACACGGACAGGAGCGACATGGGCAACAGCGGATCCGACAACGAGGTCGACGGCGCGGAGCCGGAACTCACGCGGCTGGAACCGGCGACGACGGCGGTCGTCCGTGGCGTCGTCCCTCTGGCCGACCTGCGGAACTTCTTCGACACGTCGTTCGGCGCCCTGGGCCGGACCATCGGGGCGCAGGGAATCACCCCGCTGAGCCCGGCCTTCGGTCTGTACCGCGGGTCGCCGGGGGACGCGCTGGACCTGGAGGTCGGGTTCGTCACGGACCGGGAGGTGCGGCCGGAGGCGGGGGTGGTGGCCGGGACGCTGCCCGGGGGCCGGGTCGCGCGAGTGACGCACCACGGGTCCTTCGACGGTCTCGGGGCGTCATGGGAACGGCTCCACGCCTGGATGCGAGCTCAGGGGCTGCCCACCGGAGACGCCCGCTGGGAGACGTACGTCACGCAGCCCACCCCGGACATGGACCCGGGCGAGCTGCGCACGGTCCTCAACTGGCCCGTGGCGGACTGACGAGCCCTTCTCGCGGAGTGTGACGGCGCGGGGCTCGCCGACTCGTCCCGGTTGGTCCGGGTCGGCGAGTCCCGCGCGGAAATTCAGGCAGAGATCCGCCCCCGAAATACCCCCGGGGGGTATATGGTTACGATCGTCGTCCTGAAGGGGCAACGCCTCAACACCCGTCACACCCTTGGAGATGTCATGACGAACCACGCCGGCCACGACCACAGCAACCACGGCGACCACGGCACGCTCGGTGCTCACGCGGGTCACGACGCTCACGCGGGCCACGCCGGACACGGAGCCGCCCGGCCCGGTGGGCTGTCGGTCTCGGAGAGCGGCTACACCCTCGAACTCGACTCGACGATCCGCACCGCGGGCGTCCAGCCGGTCAGCTTCCGCATCGTCGGCCCCGACGGGCAGCCGGTGACCGAGTACGTGCCCGAGCACGAGAAGGAACTGCACTTCATCGCCGTCCGGCGCGACACGGCAGGCTTCCAGCACGTCCACCCGGTGCGGGACGAGAAGGGCACCTGGAGCACCGAACTCGCCCTGGAACCGGGCGACTGGAGATTCTTCGCCGACATACACCCGGCCGGCCACGACGGCACCCTGACGCTGGGGATCGACGCCGCGGTCGCCGGAGCGTACGACCCGCGCCCGCTGCCCGGGAGCACCGGGGTCGCGGAGATCGGCGAGTACGCCGTGGCCCTCGACGGCGAACTCCACCCCGGCGTGACCAGCGAACTGACCCTCACTGTCAGCAGGAACGGCGTCCCCGTCACGGACCTGGAGCCCTATCTGGCCGCGTACGGACACCTGGTGGCGCTGCGGGTGGGCGACCTGGGCTACCTCCACGTCCACCCGGAGGGCACCCCCGGTGACGGCGTCACCGCACCGGGCCCGGAGATCGCGTTCATGGCGGCCGCCCCGTCGGCGGGCATCTACCGCCTGTTCCTGGACTTCCAGCACGAAGGCGTCGTCCGGACCGCCGAGTTCACCGTCCGTACCACCGAGGCCGGCCACCACGCGGGCCACGCGGACCACGCGGGCCACGCGGACCACGCGGGCCACGCGGCCCCGGCGGCACCCGGGCACGCCGGTCACCACCACGACGCCCACGCCCACCACTGACCGAACCGACCGATCGACCGACCGCGACCGACCAGCAGCGGAAGGAGCACCATGCCACGCCTCGCCCGGCTCACCCCCGACACGGCCGTCGGCACCTCGCGCGACCTCCTCGCCGAACTGACCTCCCGGCACGGCCGGACCGGCGACATGGTCGCCACCATGGCCCACTCGCCGGCCGTCCTGAGCGGCTACCTCCAGCTCAGCCGGGCCATGGGACGGGCCAAACTCGACCGCCGGATCAGCGAACGCGTCTCGATCGCCGTCCAGACCCTCCAAGGCTGCGCGCTCTGCCTCGACGCCCACGTCGACGCCGCCCGCGCCAGGGGAGTGGACGAGGAGGAGATCGACCGGGCCCGCGAGGGCACATCGGCCGACCCGGCGATCGCCGCGATCATCACCCTCGCCCTCCAGGTCTACCGGCAGCCGACGTCGATCACTGACGAACAGATCGCCGCCCTGCGCGAGTTCGGCCACAGCGACCGGGCGATCGCCGACGTCGTCGGCATCGTCGCCCTCAACGTCCTCACCGGCGCGTTCAACCTCGTCGCCGGCCTCACACCGGGGAGCGACTCCGGTGCGTGACGACACCTCCGCCGCCTGTATCCGCGGGGCGCGCTCCCCGCAGCGGGACCGCGCCCCGCCGCACGCCACCGAAGGAACCCGCCATGCGACTCTTCGCCATCCGCGACTACCGCCACCTCTTCGCCGCCCAGGTCATCGCCCTGTTCGGCACCGGACTCACCACTGTGGCCCTCGGACTGCTCGCCTACGACCTCGCCGGCCCGCGCGCCGGAATGGTCCTCGGCACCGCCCTCACCATCAAGATGGTCATGTACGTGGCCATCGCCCCGTTGGCCGCCGCGTACATCGACCGCCTCCCCAGAAGAACCCTCCTGGTGCTCCTCGACGTGATCCGCGGCGCCGTCGTCCTGGCGCTCCCGCTGGTCACCGAGGTCTGGCACATCTACGTACTCATCGGCCTGCTCCAGGCGGCCTCCGCGGCGTTCACACCGACCTTCCAGGCGGTCATCCCGGACATCGTCACCGACGAGGCCGCGTACACGCGGGCCCTGTCCGCGTCCCAGGTCGCCTCCACCATGGAAAGCCTGCTCAGCCCCGTACTGGCGGCCCTCGCCCTGACGTTCCTGTCCTTCGACCGGCTGTTCCTGGGCACCTCCGCCGGATTCCTGATCTCCGCCGTGCTCGTCCTGCTGACGCGCATCCCCGACGCCCGCCCCAGCACCCACACCCGGGCCTGGGACAAGGCGGCCGCCGGGATCAGGACCTTCCTCGGCACACCGCGGCTGCGCGGCATCATGGCGCTCAACCTCACGGTCGCCGCCGCGGGTTCGATCGTCGTCGTCAACACCGTCAACTACGTACGCGACGAACTCGGCGGCTCCCAGCAGGACGTCGCCTGGATGCTCGCCGCCTCCGGCACCGGGACCCTCCTGGCCGCCCTCGCGCTGCCCCGCGTCCTCGACCGGGTCGCCGCCCGCACCGTCATGATGACCGGCGCCAAGGTCCTCGTCGCCGCCACCGCCGCCGCGGTCGCCCTCATCGCCACCGGCCTCACCACCTGGGCGGGCACGGCGATCGTCTGGACCGCGACCGGCATCGGCATGGCGCTGATCATCACGCCGACCGGCAAGGTGCTGCGCGCCTCCGTCGAACGCGCCGCGATCCCCGAGGCGTTCGCGGCCCAGTTCTCCCTGTCCCACCTGGCCTGGCTCATCACGTACCCCGTCGCGGGCTGGCTCGGCACCCGGGCCGGCTTCACCCTGGCCTGGTCCGTCCTCGCGACGCTCGCCGCGGCGGGCGCGGTCGGCGCCCTGCTCCTCTGGCCGCGCCACGACGGCCGCGGAACGGCCGTCGTGCCGAGCACGACCGGCCCGGCCGCCACCAGCGAGGACCGGTCCACCTTGGTCAAGGCCGCGTGAGAGTCGCGTGCGGGGAGCAACTCCCGGCAGCACGGCCCGGCCTCCCGCAAGTCCGCCTTGCGGGAGGCCGGGCCGCACCCCGTGGAACCACCTGCCCCGGTCGTATTCGGCAGGGCACGCTGGCCGGATGTATTGGCCGTCGCACGCCATGATCGGCGAGGGTTGCCCCGGGTGGCACCGACATCCCGGCCGGGAGCCCGTGGCGAGCCGGCCGTTCGCTGCCCGAGGACCGGAGCCGTCAGGGCCCGGTGCCCGGGCCCATCGGAAGGACTCGACCGATGCACCACCAGCGACCGCCCCACCGCCGACGAACGACCCGGGCGCGCCGCACGGGTCTCGGCGTGTGCGCCGCCCTGGGGCTCCTCCTCGTGACGGGTTGCGGACAGGACAGCGGCGGGGGCGGCGGCGGGCCGTCCGCCGCCGCGTCGTCCGACCGGCCGGTGTCGGCGCCGACGTCCCGGAGCGTCGACCTCGCCGGCCTGGAGCGCGATTACCGGGCCCACATCGGCCTGTACGCGGTCGACACCGGCAGTGGCCGCGCGGTCACCTGGAACGACACCCGGCGCTTCTCGTACAACTCGACCGTCAAGTCCTTCCTCGCCGCGGCCGTCCTGAAGAAGAACGGGATCGACGGGATGGACCGCGTGTTGCGCTACGACCGCTCCGACCTGATCGCCAACTCACCCGTCACCGAACGGCACGTGGACACCGGCATGAGCCTGCGGGCCCTGTGCGACGCCGTCGTCCGCTACAGCGACAACACCGCGGCCAACGTCCTCTTCGAGGACCTCGGCGGCCCGGGCCGGCTGGGCGCCTTCCTCAAGGACGAGCTCGGTGACACGGTTACCCGCACCGACCGGATCGAGCCCTACCTCAGCCGATGGAGCCCGGGGGAGGAGCGCGACACCTCGACGCCGCGCCAGATGGCGTCCAACCTGCGCGACCTGGTCCTCGGTGACACGCTGCCCGCGGCCGAGCGACGCCTGCTGACCACCTGGCTGCGGACCAACACCACCGGGGACAAGGCCATTCGGGCCGGTGTCCCGGACGGCTGGGTCGTCGGGGACAAGACCGGGACCGGCTCCTACTTCGCCGCCCGCGACGACATCGCGGTCATCTGGCCACCCGGCCGCAAGCCGCTGGTGATGGCGATCCTCACCTACCGCGACGGCGCCAAGGACGCCCAGGCGGACGACAAGCTCCTCGCCGACGCGGCGGCAGCGGCGGACGCCGCCCTGGAGGCCGACGACCGCTGAGGGATTCTCGGGCGCCCGACGCGTCACACGGTCACGACGGGCCGCCCGCCGGCCAGTTCGAGCCGGCCTCCGCGGAACCGTTCCCGCATCCGCCGGTCATGGGTGACGACCACCAGCGCACCCTCGTACGAGGCGAGGGCCTCCTCGAGTTCCTCGACCAGCGCGGGCGCGAGGTGGTTGGTCGGCTCGTCCAGGAGCAGCAGGTCGACCGGTTGCGTGACGAGCCGCGCCAGCTCGATCCGCCGCCGCTGCCCGTACGACAACTCACCGACGCGCAGCCGCAGTTCGGCGGGCCGGAACAGGCCCAGCGAGAGCAGTTGTTCGCGCTGTTCCTCCCGGTCGCCCGGCCGGTCGTGGGCGAAGGCGCCGAGCACACTGACGCCGGCGGGCCACGGCGTCTGCTGCTGGCGCAGGATGCCCACCCGGCCGGGCACTCGCACGGTGCCGCGCCGCGGCCGCACTTCGCCCGCCAGGATTCCGAGCAGCGTGGACTTGCCTGCGCCGTTGGGCCCGGTGACGAGCGGCCGCCGGCCCGGATCGAGGCTCAGGTACGGCAGGTCGAGGCGGCCGTCCAGGTGGATGTCGACGAGTTCGGCGGCCGGCCCGGCCACCGTGTCCCGGTCCGCGGCCGTGGCGACCGACGCCGCGAACACCAGGGGATCGGGCGGCAGTCGGGGCGGTGCGGCGGTGAGTCGTGCGACCCGTTCCTTGGCGTTGCGGATCCGGACCGTCGCGCCGTGGCTGCGGCTTCGCGTGCGGAACCCGCCGTGCCCGAAGTTCGCCAGCGGCGCCTTGCGCGGGATCGCGTCGAGGCGTTGCGCGTGGGACTCGGCGAGGTGGCGGTTGCGGGCGAGGTCGTCGCGCCACTGCTCGTACTCCTGGACGCGGCGGCTGCGTTCGGCCGCCTTCGCGGTGCGGTAGCCGGCGTAGCCGTCGCCGTAGCGGGTCACTCGTCCTTCTCCCACCTCCAGGATGGTGCTGGTCAGGTTCTCCAGGAACGTGCGGTCGTGGGTCACCGCGACGACGGTGCCGCGGTGACCGCGCAGGTGTGCCTCCAGCCAGCCGACGGCCTGGTCGTCCAGGTCGTTGGTCGGTTCGTCGAGCAGCAGCAGTTCGGGCCGGGCGGCGAGCGTTCCGGCCAGCGCGAGCCGCGACCGCTCGCCGCCGGACAGCGAGCCGAGCCGCCGGTCCCGCGCGAGGCCCGGCAGCCCCAGCCCGTGCAGTGCGATGTCGACGCGCGCCTCGGCCGCGTAGCCGTCGCGCGCTTCGTAGCGGGCGAGATGACGTTCGTACGTCACGAGTGCCGCGTCGAGAGCGGTGCCCTCGGCCGACTGCAGCTGTCGCTCGTCGTGGCGCAACTGGGCTTCCAGCGCACGCAGTTCGGCGAGTGCGAAGTCGACGGCGTCCTGCACCGTCGCGTCGGCGGGCAGGTCGAGTGCCTGCGCGAGGTAGCCGGTGCCGCCGGGTGCGGAGACGGTGACCTCGCCGCTGTCCGGCCGTTCATGGCCGGTCAGCAGCCTGATCAGGGTGGACTTGCCGGACCCGTTGTCCCCGATCACGCCGACCTTCTCGCCGGGTTTGACGGTGAAGGAGACGCGGTCCAGGACGAGGTGGTCGTCGTAATGCTTGGTGAGGTCGTGCACGGTGAGCTGGGCGGTATGGGTACGCAAAACAGGGCCCCCGCGGGGAGTGATGGACAGGTGGCGGTGCGCCTACCGCGGAGCGCGGCTCCACGCGGTGGCGCGTGCTGTCATCACAGAGTTCCCATGGGCAAGACGGTACGGGACGGCATCGACAATGGCAAGACGATTCGTCTCGTCTTGTAAAAGGGTGGAGTGCCGCGAGTGCCGGACGGGTCAGGTACCAAGTAGGTACCATGAGGGGTATGCCGTCACTGAATGTGTCGTTCACGGATGAAGAGCTCGAGGCTGTGCGCGCCGCCGCGGCGGCCGAGGGCAAGAGCCTCAAGCAGTACCTGCACGACCTCGGTGTGCGCGAGATGGCCAGGAAGCGGTTCGTCGCCGGGGCCCTGGACCGCTACGACGCGCTGCGTGACGAGTTCGACGAGGCGTTCCCCGGCGAGATCCCGCCCGCCGAGCGCAAGAACGGGGCGAGCGCCGCCTGATGGTCCTGTACGTGGACGTGTCCTGGCTCCTCGACGTACAGGAGCGCGCGGCCCTCGACGAGATGACCGTCGCCGACTACTCGGGCCTGGTGGCGGCCGTCGCCCGGCACCGGACCAGGATGCCGACGCTGGAGGCGTCCGACCCCGACGCGGCGTGGCGAGCGGCCGCGCTGCTGCACACCATCGTCCGCCTCGAACCCCTGCCGTTCCGCAACTCCCTGTTCGCGGCCGTCATCGCGGCGCAGTACCTGCACGACTCGGGCGAGGGGATCGATCCGCCCTACGGCGCCCTGTCGGACCTCGTCCGCAAGGTCCGCGAGGAGCGGATGAGCGTCTACGCGGTGGCCGGGCAGCTGAGGGACTGGCGGGTGTGAGCTCCGTGCGAACGCTCCGCCCCGCCGGGCGCAAGTAGGGGGTGAGACCGCCGCCCGGGCGGTCAAGGACAGGGGGGTTCATGGATCCCGATCCCGATCCCGTTGCGGACGAGGATCTGCTCGTGCGGGCCGCCACGGAACCGGCCGCGTTCGAGCCGCTGGTCGCGCGGCACTCCGTCGCGCTGCACGGCTACCTCGCACGACGGGCGCCGACCGCCGCCGACGACCTGCTCTCGGAGGTGTGGCTGCAGGCCTTCGCCCACCGGCACACCTTCGACGCGGCCCGCGGGGCGGCCCGCGCCTGGCTGTTCGGCGTGGCCCGCAACGTACTGGCCCGGCACTGGCAGCGGGCCGCCCGAGATCCGGGCCCGTCAGCCGCGGGCGAGCCGTCCGGCAGCGACCCGTGGCACGCGGTGGACCAGCGGCTCGACGCCCTCGCGGCCGGACCGCAGATCCACGCGGGGCTCGCCGAACTGCCGTCCGTGGAGCGGGAGTTGCTGCTCCTCGTCGCCTGGGAAGGGCTCACGCCCACCGAGGCCGCGGCCGTCGTCGGCATCCCCGCCGGCACCGCCCGCTCCCGGCTGCACCGGGCCCGCGCCCGGCTCCGGTCCCGCCTGTCCGACGGCACCCTCACCACCCTGACGGGAGAGCTCGCATGAGTGCGCAGCGTCACGACGATGTGCTCGACTTCCCCGGCGCCGCGGAACTGGTCGCCGCCGGCCGTACCCCCGAACCCGACCCGGCGGTCCTGGCAGCGGCACTGACCGCGGTCCGCACCGCGATCGACACCGAGACCGCGAAGCCGCAGGACCCGGCCGCCGCGGAACCCCGCGTGGTCGTCCCGCTGTACCGCCGGCGCCACGTCCTCGCCTCGGCGGCGGCGGTCGCCGCGGTCGCCGCCGCGGCGATCATCGCCCCCGTGACCAGCATGGACGGTGGCAGTCCCGCCGCGAGCGCGGAGGCGGCGGCATTCTTCGGCACGATGGCCGACAAGGCGGCCGGCGGCGCGGACGGCCCGTACTGGAAGATCACGGCGACCGAAGCGGCCCCGGGCACGGTGACCCGCACCCGGACCGTCTTCCTCGGCCCCGACGGACTGACGTCCGTCGAGAACGGCGAGAAGCTGTCCAAGCCCCAGCCGAACGGCATGACCTGGCGCGTCGGCGACAAGCGGCTGGACTGGAAGGGCCTGCGCGCTCTGCCCACCGACCCGGCCCGGCTCCGCGCCGAACTGGCCGCGGGGAAGGACGGAGCGGCAGCGGACGAACAGGTCGTGACCGAGGCCGGGCAACTGCTCTCGTTCAGCCCGGCCCGGGCCGAACTGCGCGCCGCGCTCTACCGGGTGATGGCGGACACCCCCGGCGCGGACATCCGCACCGGAGCACGCGACGCGACGGGCCGTAGGGGCACGGAGGTGACCTGGAAGTACACCAGCACCGAAGGGCCCGGCATCGCCACCACCCCGCACTGGATCATCGACCCGGCGACGGGCGGGATCCTCGAGGAGAACCGCACGGCCGCCGAGTCCTACGACGGCTCGCACTGCCGGCCGTCGGACGGCGTGGACAAGGAGTGCACGCCGTCGCTCTCCAAGGGCGAGCCGACGAGCAGGCGGACGTTCCTCTTCAACGGCCCGGTCGCCGGCCTCGGCTGACCCAGGACGTCACGGGAACGGAGGGAGGGCCCGATCCTGTCGGGCCCTCCGGTCAGCCGACCGTCACACGCGGTCGGCCGCGATCAGGAGGTACTGGAACGAACCGTCCTGGTAGGAGTTGATGAACGCGTCCTCGATCCCGGTGACCAGCGACGACGTGGCCCGCAGCTCCCAGTAGGGCAGCGTGTCGGGGGTCAGGTCGATGACGGCCTGCGGCACGAGCCGGTTGTCCGCCATGGCGCGCAGGTACTCCCTGCGCGAGTGGATGTTGCACTCGAAGTGCGCGTTGATCTGGGACACCCACTTCGACGGCTGGCCGTACCGCGGGTTCCAGCAGCCGGTGATGGTCACGTAGCGACCGCCGACCCGCAGGATCCGGGAGTGCTCGGCCATCAGGTCGTCCAGGTCGACGTACATGCTCGACTCGTTGTTCCAGGAACCGGCGGCCTGCCCGGTCTCGAACGGCGTGTCGAGCATGTTGCAGACGCGGGCGCGGACGTGGTCCTCGATGCCGAGCTCGGCGGCGCGCCCGTTGGCGAAGTCGGCCTGCTTGGCCGACAGCGTGACTCCTTCGACCTTGCATCCGAAGCGCTGGTGCGCCATCACCATCGAGCCGCCGCGGCCGCAGCCGGCGTCCACCAGGGTGTCGTCCCGTCCGATGGCGCCGAGATGCTCCAGCAGGACGTCGGCCTGCGCCGACTCCAGCCGGTGCAGTTCGGCGATCAGCTTCTGCTCGTTCTGCCTGTCCCCGTCGCCGCCGAGGGCGGCGTGGTCCACCGCGCCGATGCCGTAGTGGTGGTGGTAGAGACCGTCGACATCGCCGAGCCGCAGGTTCACGGGCCGGGCCTCTCCGTCCCAGTAGCGGGCGATGTCTCCCTGGTAGGGCGTGGCCGGGTTGGGGACGAGCGGGGAGCGACCGGTGCTGGGGGCGGTGAGTTCGGTGCTGGTCACAGATGGTTCCAATCTCTTACCAGAAGTCGGGCAGGCTGTAGCGGTAGGTGTTGTTCTGGTGCCAGTGGTGGTTGCCGTCGACCCACGCGGCCACGCCGCGCAGGAAGCGTTGGACGGTCGGGAGCGGGCAGTCGGCGGCGAGGGCCGCGGCCTCGGTCTCGAAGCTGTGCATGAGGTCGTTGTGGACCTCGACCGACTTCAGATAGGCATCCCGTTCGGAGAGGCCTTCCCGTTCCGCGATCACGACCGGCAGGTTCAGGTGCGTGCCGGGGGAGTCGAGTTCCTTTGTGTACGAGTAGAGGTCGTTGACGATGGTCGTCGCGTTGCCCGCGAGTGCGATGACCTTCTGCATGGCCGGTTGGGCGTGCAGGTCCGCCGGCAGTTCGTAGCCGCCGACGGTGTCGGTGATGGTCGGGCAGGGGCGGAAGTTGTTGAACTGGCGCATCGCCAGGTACTCCCACACCTCGGGCACCTGGTCCATCTGGGACCAGGCGGCCTCGGCGAGGTAGCCCAGGTGCAGCCGGGCCATGTCGTGCCGGAACCGGTCCGCCTGGGAGGGGCTGCCCGCCTGGACGAAGTACTCCATGGCGGAGCGGTACGCGCGCCGGGGCGCGTCCGCGTGGAGCGACTTCGCCCAGTCCGGCTGGTACTCCTCGGTGGTGTGGAGGGGGTCGAGTGCGGTGTGCGCCAGCAGCAGGCGCTCGCCGAGGCCGATGGGGGAGCCGCCGTGGTCCTCGCAGTAGTAGTCGTCCACCGCGTTCTCCGCCACCATCAGGCGGGTGGCGATCATCAGGTGGTCGACGGTGGGTGCGTCCGGATGGCAGCCGACCATGTAACTGCCCACGGAGAAGCCGTCGAACTCCTCCTCCCAGTCGTCGGGATAGAGGGAGACCTCGTCCAGCGCCCAGGACTTGATGCGCCGGCTGACCTCCTCGACGCGCACCGGATCCGGGTCGGCCACCTGGTGGTAGTACAGGCCGGGGATCGGCCTGCCCTTCGGTGCGGTGGCCGACGGCTCGGGCGCGGCCGGTCCGGGACCGTCCGGCAGCTCCTCCCGCAGGGTGAGGCGCAGGCCGGACGTGCCGATGCCGCTGGGGCCGCGCAGCACCCGCTCCAGGTCGGCGCCCGGCACCGGGACGTCGGCCGCCGGCCCTTCGAGGGGCGGCAGCGCGGGCTCGGGCACCGTGGGCGCGGCGGTCACGGAAGGGGCACTGGGCGGGCCGCCGGTGGCGGCCGTGATGTCACAGGCGCGGGCCGCGGCATCGGTGAGGACCTGAGCGCCGAAGCGGGCGGCCGCTTCCGGCAGGGTCGATTGAGGAGGTGTCGGATCGGGTGGTGGCATCCCTGACTCCTAGAGGGATCGAGAGGGGGGTGGGTGCCCGGCACGGGCCTTTCGGGCATGCGTGACCGGCCCGGGGACCGGGCGACGCACCACGCCGTGCGGACCGCGCGTGCTACCTGGGCCAGTGGGAGATCTGCACGTTCTCCAGGACGCCGACCGCGTCCGGCACGAGGATGGCGGCGGAGTAGTAGGTGCTGACCAGGTACGAGGTGATCGCCCTCTCGTCGAGGCCCATGAAGCGCACCGAGAGTCCCGGCTCGTACTCGTCCGGCAGCCCGGTCTGCCGCAGACCGATGACGCCCTGGCTCTCCTCACCGGTACGCATGATGAGGATGGAGCTGGTCCGCTCCTTGGTGATGGGGATCTTGTTGCAGGGGAGGATCGGGACGCCGCGCCAGGCCGGGACCTGCCGGCCGCCGAGGTCGACGTTGTCCGGATAGAGGCCGCGTGCGTTGAACTCCCGCCCGATGGCCGCGATCGTCCGGGGATGCGCGAGGTAGAACTTCGATCCGCGGCGGCGGGTGAGCAGTTCGTCCAGGTCGTCCGGCGTCGGCGGGCCGGAGTGGGGCTGGATGCGCTGCTTGAAGTCGGCGTTGTGGAGCAGGCCGAACTCGCGGTTGTTGATGAGCTCGTGCTCCTGGCGCTCGCGCAACGCCTCGATGGTCAGCCGGAGTTGTTCCTTGGTCTGGTTCATCGGCTGGTTGTAGAGGTCGGCGACCCTGGTGTGGACGCGCAGGATCGTCTGGGCGACGGAGAGCTCGTACTCGCGCGGCTTCTCCTCGTAGTCGACGAAGGCGCCGGGCAGTTCGTGCTCGCCGCGGTGGCCGGCCGACATGGCGATCTCCGCCTCGCCGCGGTGGTTCTGGCGCCGGCGCGAGCGGGAGCTGAACTCCTCAATGTGGGCCTGCAGGTTCGGGGCCGAGGCGAGCACGGACGCGAAGTCGGCGCGCGACAGGGTGAGCAGGGTGCCGGCGGTCTCGGCGACCGCGGTGTGCTGCCAGCGGGCGCCCTCGTCCAGGAGGGCGTCGTCGCCGAACCGGTCGCCGTCGGCGAGGACGTCGAGGGCGATCTCGTCGCCGTACTCCCCGACGGAGAACTGGCTGACGCGGCCGTGGGCGATCAGGTGGAGCCGGTCGGCGGGCGCGCCGCGCTCGACGAGGGTCTCCCCGGCCCGGAAGTCGTGCTGTTCGCACCGGCCGGCGATGGCGGTGAGCACGTCGACGTCGTCGAAGCCCCGCAGCAGGGCCAGTTCGCCGAGCTCCCGGGGGATGACGCGGACCTGCGCGCCGTCCTGGACGAACTCCACGCTTCCGTCGCCGACGGTGTACGTCAGACGACGGTTCACCCGGTACGTGCCGCCGGTGGTCTCCACCCAGGGGAGCATCCGCAGCAGCCAGCGGTCCGTGATCTCCTGCATCTGCGGGACGGACTTGGTCGTGGTGGAGAGGTTGCGGGCGGCCGCCGTGCCCAGGCTGGACTGCCGGGGCGGCTCCAGGCGAGCGTCCGGGGTGGAGTCAACGGTCATCTGGGAGGGCTCTCCTTGGTCGGGCTGCGGGAGCAAATACGGGGCCAGGGACGGGATTTCGTCCGGATTTCGCAAGAACAGTAAGGGTCCGTCCACCCGTCGAGCCAAGCGAAGTCGGTGACATTAACTCGATGCGATGATCACGGCCGCCCGAGGTTTGCCCGGGCAACGGCGGAACTCGGCCCGGTTTTCGCGGCGCCGCACCCCGCCGACCGCCTGCCGCACGGCCGCTCGCCCGGGGGTGCGTCGAATTCCGGACAGGGGTCGGCTCGGCGGCCGTTGCGTCGACTCCCGGTGGAACCCTCGCTTCCCGTTCGGGCGCCCGTGCGGTGGAACCCTTGCTTCCCGTTCAGCGCGCCCGCGCGGTCGACTCCAGAACCGCCGTCAGGAACCGCCGCACCGTCGCCAGTTCCGCCTCCTCGAACCCTTCCGCGGCCCGCACCACCTCACCGATGACCGGCCCGAAGAAGGTCTCACCGAGCACCGTGGCCTTCTCCTCCACCTCCAGCAGCACGCGTCGCCGGTCGGCGACGTCCTTGCTGCGCCGGACAAGGCCGAGCCGCTCCAGCCGGTCCACCAGGGCGGTGGTGCCGGCCGAGTTCAGCCGCAGCTGCCCGCCGAGCCAGCCGGGTGTGGCCCGGGTGCCGGACCGGGCGGCGTCCAGGAGGTGGATCAGGGCGCGCACGTCGGTGGGATGCAGTCCGTGGCGCACGGCGAACTCGGCGCCGAGCAGGTCGAATTCCACGGTGACCGCGCGCAGCAGGTGCACCAGCCCCATCTCCGTGCTCTTGGCGTCCATACCCGCTCCGCTCCCTCGGCCCTTGCGTACTATCTCGCTGAACGAGATTATCGCCCAGCGAGAGGAACGCGCGATGTCCCCGTCCGCTTTCGACCTTGCCTATGACGCGCTGCTCGCCCGCTGGCCGGAGTCCACCGAAGAACGCGACATCAGGACGCCGTTCGGATCCGCCCGAGTCCATACGTACGGCCCGGAGGACGGCAGCCCGCTGGTGCTCCTGCCCAGCGGCTCGGCGACCGGCCTCTCGTGGTTCGCCAACGCCCCCGCACTCGGTGAGCGACACCGGGTCCATGCCGTGGATCTGGTCGGCGACGCGGGCCGGTCCGAGCGCCAGGGAACCCCGCTGAAGAACGCCGACGACCTCATGGCCTGGCTCGACGCGCTGCTGGACGGACTCGGCATCGCCCGCACCCACCTGTGCGGCCACTCCTACGGGGCCTGGCTCGCCGCCCGTTACGCCGTCCACGCACCCCAGCGGGTCGACCGCCTCGCACTCGTCGACCCCACCCAGGTCTTCGCCGGATTCCGCCCCGGCTACCTGCTGCGCGCCCTGCCCTCCCTGATCCGGCCGAGCGAGGGCCGCGCCCGCGCCTTCCTGGCCTGGGAGACCGCGGGCACCCGCCCCGACGAGACGTGGCAGCGCCTCTACGCGCCGGCCACCACGGTTCCCGGCCGGAAGTTCGTCACCGGCGGCCGCCCCCGGGTCGCCGACCTGCGCATGCCGGTCCTGGTCCTGGTCGCCGAACGCAGCCGCGCCCACCGCGCCGCCCAGGTCGCCGAACGGGCTCGCCGGACGCTTCCGCGGGGCGAGGTGACCCTCCTGTCCGACGCCACCCACCACTCCCTGCCGCACACGGCGCCGGAGCGGCTGAACGACCGGCTGCTGGACTTCCTGGACCGACCGCTCCAGGCGGATCGGGGACTCACCAGCGGACAGGGCTGAGTTCCTCATCCCAGGGCGTGCACGGCTGCCGTCGCGAAGACCATGGTCACCCAGGTCCACAGCACGGCGAGCGCGCCGTGGCCGGCCGTGCGCAGCCTGTCGCCGCGCCACAGCCGCGGTGAGAAGTAGGCGAACTGCATGATCCAGCGCAGGCCCCAGAACAGTGTCTGGGCGCACAGCAGGAAGGTCGGCAGGGGTGCGCCGGTGAGGAGGGCCGGGGCGAACGCGAAGGGGAGCGCGCCGAGCAGTGTGCAGGTCAGGGCGATGAAGAAGAGGTGCGCGTAGGAGACTTGGCGGGTCAGCAGGCTGCTGGCGCGCAGATCCGCGGGCCAGCCCAGGATGCGCGGCAGCGCGGCGTGCACCAGTCCCATGACGATGAGGGCGACACCGACCAGTCGCAACTGGCCCGTGAGGCCGAGGAGTTCCGTCATGCTCACTCCTTGGTGAAGGCGAACGCCGTCACCAGGCGGGCGAGTCGGCGCTCGGCCGCCTGGTGCAGACCGGCGTGCGCGGCGAGCCGCAGCCACTCGGCCCGGGGCAGGAAGTGCCAGGCGCCGGGTCCGAACGCGGCCGTGTTCGCGGCGTCCCTGAGGTGTTCGGTGACGATCAGGGTGCCGCCGGGGCGCAGTACCCGGGCGCATTCCGCGAACAGCTCCTCCCGGTCCCGGGCCCGGCGCAGCTCGTGTGCGGCGAAGACCAGCAGGACGGCGTCCGTCCCGGCCGAGGCAAGGCGCAGCGCGCCGGGGCGGCCCGCCACGGCATGGGCGGGCGGCGGCACGCGGCGCCGGGCGCGTCGTATCGAGCCTTCGTCGGTGAGCGTCGGGTCGTACAGGTCGACGGCGGACTGCCGGGCGGCCGGCCAGCGTGCGGCGAGCGAAGCGCTCACCTCGTCGAGTCCACAGCTCACCACCAGGTACGAGGACGGCGTGCGGGGCAGCAGTGCCGCCAGCCAGTCGTAGGTGTACAGGTCGGAGCGGTCGTACACGTACCAGCCGGCCGCCGTCGCCGTGCCGAGGAGAGTGAGCGCCGCCGCGGATCCGATCCGGGCGAAGTCGCTTACGGGGCGTGGAAGTTGTCGGGCAACGACGCCGGCCGCGACTGCCGTGGCCAGCCCCGCGGCGTACTGCGGCCAGTTGTAGACGATCGCGTCGCGGGCGCCCGAGTGCCGCTGCTCCGGCGTCATCGCACGCCCCCGCTCTCCGTGCGGCGCACACCGCGGTGCCAGCCGTAGTCGACGTCCGCGACGTGGAAGGCGTTGGCGAGCACGGGATCGGTCCCGGCGAGCGGGCCGTGGTCGAAGAACGTCAGACGGCGCACGTCGACGGAGACGGGCTGCGGATCCCACTGGGTGCGGAACGCCTTGACGACGACCACGGAGCGGGTCTGCGGCTCGTACTCGAAGGTGTAGGGCAGCGGCCCGGCGAAGCGGCGTGCGGCGCGCGCGTCGGCGAACGGGCTGTGCGGTGGCAGCGGTGCCGGGGCGGTGCGCAGATCGGCGGCCACCTCCAGGTCGGCGCGCCCGTCGCCGCTGTCGACCCGGAACTCCAGCGAGCCGTCCGTGACGCGTGAACCGATGCGTGCCAGGCGGTAGTTGTAGCGGGTGAGCACGTTCCCGCCCCACCGCATGAAGCGGGTGTCGGTGTCGCTGCGCAGGATCCGCAGCCCGCGCATGGTGCGACCGCCGGGGGTGCGGAAGCGGGTGAAGACGCGGTAGCCGGTCAGCAGGAAGTCGCGGCCGAACCGGGCGGGCAGGCCGGCCGGGCGCAGGGCGCGGGTGTCGACGAGGGCGGCGGCCACGAACCCGTACTCCACGTCGTGCTCGCCGGTCCGGTAGGTGTCGAGGTCAAGGCCGGGAGGCACGAGCGGGCGCAGCACCTGTGCGGGCAGGGCATAGGTGAGGACGAGCGAGTGCGCGAAGCGCGTACGCATCGCTATCGGGTGACGTTGTATCAGGTATCTGGGATCTCTCACGGTTCGATCCTTCTGTCGTCGGTGCCTTGCGGGTCCGCGCCCACGCGGACCACGCGGACCACGCCCCACAGCGCGGAGCGGTCCTGGGCCGCCCAGCCGGGGTCGGCCGGTCCGGGTTCCCGGAAACTCCGCAGGATGACGGTGCCGCCGGGGCGTACTGCGTGACGGACGGCGGTGCGCAGGCGGCGGGCGAAGGCGGGGCCGGGGCCGTCGAGCACGTTCGAGAGGAACACGGCGTCGAAGCCGGCGCGGGGCGAGCCTTCGAGGACGTCCACCACGTCGCCCTGGATCAGGCGGACGTCCGGCGCGAACATCCCCTCCGAGTCGGGGAGTTCGGTGTCGGCCAGCAGTCGCGCCATCCAGGGGTTGGTGCGGTTGGGGTGATGGGCGACGGTCCGTTCCAGGCGTCGCAGCAGCACCTCGTCGAAGCGCGCGGGAACCACTCCCGCGAACGACGGTCGCAGGGCCACGGCGAGTGCGCCGCCCGGTCGCAGGGCGAGCTTGAGCATCCGGCGCAGGCCGGGGCCGTCCAGCTCGGCGTGCCAGCGGCGGGCTTGTTCCGCCGGATCGTCCAGGGCGCAGAAGGCGCGCAGGGCCGGTGCGCGCCAGGCCGGCAGCAGGGCGCCGAGCGTGCCCCGGCCCAGGCGCATCAGCCGTTCCGCGGTGCCGTCCCTGGTCGGGCCGCCCGCGAGCCGGCCGCGCGCGTAGGCGAGTTGGACCAGATTGACGTCCACGGCCGTGACGTCGTGGCCGGCCCGGTGCAGGGCGGCGGCGGTGTCACCGGCGGAGGCGATGCACAGCACTCGCGCGCCGGATGCGGGCAGGACGCCCAGCTCGATGCCGTGGTCCTCGTACATCCGCCCGAACAGGAGGCGCGGGCCGCCGGACCCGCTGATGATCCGGCCACGCGCCCAGGGAGTGCCGCTCACCGGGCCGTCCTCCGCGGCGACATCCACGTCACCATCCAGATCAGGGCGACGAAGGCCAGGTTCTGCGTGAGCAGCCGTCCGGGCTCGTCGATCTGATCGGGGCTGAACAGCAGGCCGCCCGCGTTGAACCCGGCCACGAGCAGCGTCTGCACGACGGCCGCGGCCCGCACCCGCCGCCCGGTCAACACCCAGATCCCGATGGCGACTTCGGTGAGTCCGACGACCACCAGCGCCGTCGTCACCGCCCAGCCGGGCAGGATCGGCACGTCTCCCACGATGGCCCGCTGGTCCGCGCGCCCCGGCCAGACCTTGCACCACCCCCCTTCGTAGAACCACACCAGGGCAACCGCCCCACGAGCGGCCAACGCGTGCCACAGCCCGGGCAGCTGCCGACGCTGCTGGATCTCGGCCACCCCACTCATGCGCACCCACCACCGATCCGCTAAATTGAACGCGTTCAAGAAAAGCATACTGATCGCGAGCATGGAGGATCCACGCATGAAGAGGGGTGGCCGAGTGGCCGCGGGCGTCGGGGCGGCTGTCGTGGTCGCTGTCGTGGTCGCCGTCGTGGTGACCGGGTACGGGTCCGGATCCGACGGCTCCGTGCGGCAGAAGGCGCAGATGCGCAGCTACTGCGTCGCGCTGGGGGACTGGCAGGAGGCCAGGGACGAGGCGAACGGGGACACCGGAGTCGTGAACGGTGCGGGTGACGCGGCGCTGGCCGCGGCCAGGCATCTGGACGAGAGCGGGCTCGCACCCGCGGGAAGCGACCTTCTGGCCGACACCTCCCACGCGGTGAACGGCGACGCGGCCTCCGAGGGCCGTGCCGTGTCCTCCTGCGACGCCGACGGCTTCGAAACCCTGGTCCACCAGCCGTCATGACAGCCGCCGGCCGATCCCGCCAGGCTCCCTTCGGCGAACGGCGGTGGCGCCCGGCGGAATCCGCCGGGCGCCACCGCCACCCCGGATGGTCCGCGCCCCTCACCCTCCGGCGATGGCCTCGCGGATCAGCGGCTCGAACTCCCGCCGCACATAGGCGTCGAACGGCGCCGTCAGCGCGCCGTCGATCACCCGCCCCACCCGATGCCGCGCCGCGAACTCCTTGATCGATGCGCGGGACCCCGGCCCCACGCCACCACCGATGATCAGCACCCCGAACTGCTCGGTCTCCAGCAGCTTGAGGGCCTCTTCGTCGGTGCTCGCTCCTTCCACGTCAAAGCCGTCCGCGCGCAACGTGTCCAGCACGCTTGTCACCCTGGCGGGCGTCCTTCCCAGTACCAGCGTCCTCATGGCCGTTCCTCCCGGTACGTCGGCATCGACGCTCCCGAGCCTAGAAACTCAACCGGACTTGAGGTCAACCCCGACGTGCGGCAGGTCCTAGTCGCCGGTCGTGCCGTCGAGCATCTCCCGGAGGATGTCCAGGTGGCCGTTGTGGCGGGCGGTCTCCTCGGTGAGGTGGAGCAGGATCCAGCGCAGGTCGACGTGGAGCCCGTCGCGCACGGCTCGCCGTGCCTTCTCGTCCAGGCCGTGCCCGGCGGCCAGCTCGCGGTACCGGGCGCTCTGCTCCGCGTACTCGTCGAGCAACTGGGGGAGCGGGAAGTCCACGGCGACGCGCATCTCGCGGTCCGGGTCCTCGTCGGTCCAGGGGCCCTCGTCCTCCTCGCCGAGGAAGACCACCTGGAACCAGTAGTACTCGACCCAGCGGAGGTGGTTGATCAGCCCGCTCATGGTCATCAGCGGCGATCCCGGCAGCAGCGCCTTGCGCGCGTTCTCCGCGGAGACGCCCTCGCACTTGGCGCGGGCGGTGTCGCGTGCGTAGTCGAGGAACGTGGTGAGCTGGGTGCGCTCGTCCCACGCGGGCGGTGTGTCATCGGTTCTGGTCATCGCGCGAAGCGTTCCTGATCAAGGTGACCGATGTCCAGGGCATTTCGGAGCCCGCGCGGCGGCCTCGGACCGGGAGGACCGTGCGGCCGCGGCGGCGGGCGGCCGACGGCGCGCGGGTCCCGGTAGCGCGCGAGTCCCGGTGGCTCCTTACAGATGCCCGCCCGCCACCATCCGCAGCGCGTCCCACAGTGCGCGGGCCACGAGTGCCGCGCCGGTGCGCACCGCGAGTTCCCGCAGCATGCTGCCGCCTTCGCGTCCTGTCCTGCGGTTCCGCTTCATGGCCGGCTCCTCGGTGTCGGGTGTCCGCTGGGATTGCGTTCAGCGCGTTCAGCGCCTTCATCAGGTCGATGGCCTCACCTTGCGGGAGGGGCGTGGTGTTGCGGAAACTGCATCGGGGCGATGCGGAGAACTGGCCACACGAACGGGGTGGGTGACGGTATGTCAGAGAGCGGCGAGGACGACTGGCGTCACCTTCCGCCACCCTCTGACCTCGGCGTCGACGCGCAGGAGTTCCTCCAGGCATTGCGCCTCTACATGGGGTACACGAACCTCTCGCTGCGTGCGTTCGGGAAGAAGCACGGCTACGACCCCGGCACCGTCTCGCGATACCTGAGCGGCAAGCGGCCCGCCACGAGCGTCTTTCTCCGCGATCTGCTGAAGGCGGCGGCGACCGCCGGTCAGCAGGTCGGGGAGAGCGACCGGGCACGCCTGGAGCACCTCCAGCGCCGGTCCCTGGCCGACACCGGGAGTGCCGCCTCCAAGGACATCCTCAGGACCGAGTTCGCGCAGGTCTCCCGGGAGTTCGAGCAGCAGGCCGACACGCTGGAACAGGCCGTGCAGCAGCTCGCCCTGGCCAGGATCGAGGTCTCGGACCACACCGAGCGCATCAGGCAGCTGACCGAGTCCCTGGCCTTGAAGGAACACGACATCCGCGCCCTCGAAGCCCAGCTGGCGGAACACCGGCGCGAGGGGATCGGGCAGCAGGAACTGCGGGACATGACCGACGCCTACGAGCGGGCCCGCGCCGAGGCCGACATCCTCAGGACGGAGCTGTCGAAGACCAGGACGCTGCTGCGCGAGGCGGAGCAGCGGCTGGAGGACAGCCGGCGCGGCATGGAGTTCGTCGCATCGAAGATCGGGCGGGAGCTCCGGGAGCAGGAAGCCGCACACAAGGCCCGGGTGCGGGAGCTGGAGTCGCGGCTGCGATCCCTTCAAGAGGTGGTGAACCGCAGTCAGGTGAGCGACAGCCCGGGCACGGACGACCTCGACGCGCGGGTGCCGGGGGACCTGCCGATCGATCCGCGGCTGCAGAACGACCGCGTCGGCGCAGCCCTGCGCCAACTGCTCGCCCACGCCCGCTCGCCCGGACTGAGCACCGTGAGCCAGCTGTCGTCGGTGCCGCTCGGTGACGTCCAGCGCATGTTCATCCACAACGAGGTACGTGACGAGGAGAAGCTGCGGGCCGTCGCCGTGAAGCTGGCCGAACGCGCGGGACGACCCCAGGACGTCCGGGAGATCATGGATCTCTGGCAGGCCGGATCGCACTGACACCGGACCGGACGCCGTCGGTCTGCCCGCGCGACATGTTCCGGCCGCGTTCCGCTGTGTCGGGTGTTCCCTGGCGGCCACCGGCCGCGGGCACGCTGCCAGCGTGTTCACCCCCGGCGACGAATCCCACATACACAGATGCCGGCTGCTCGGACTCACCGGATCAGCCGCGCTGGCCGTCGGTGGGGCGAACGCCGGTGCGCTGCCCGTCGAGGACGCGCTCGATCCCGCGTCGGGGCCGGCGGCTGTCGGTCTGTTCGGTGCCTACTTCGGCCTCGTGCTGATGGTGGCCGCCTGGCTCTGGCTGGGGCAGGCCGTCCAGGGGCCCCGCCCCCCGGGGCGGCGCAGCATGATCGTGACGCTCGCCGTGTGGGCGGCGCCCCTGCTGGTGGCCCCTCCGCTGTTCAGCCGCGACGTGTACAGCTACCTCGCGCAAGGCGCCATGGTGGACGCCCACATCGACGTCTACGCCCATGGCCCCGACCGGCTCGGCGGGCACCTGGCCGCGCAGGTGCCGTCGGTGTGGCAGGAGACCCCGACGCCGTACGGGCCGGTGTTCCTGTCGTTCGCCGCGCTGGTCGCGCGGCTCACCCGGGCCGAACTGTCCACCGGCGTGCTCGGATTGAGGGGCGTGGCCCTGCTCGGTGTGGCGCTGATGGTGCTGGCGCTGATCCTGCTGACGCGCGGCGACCGGCGGCACTGCGCGACGGGACTGTGGCTGGGCGCCCTCAACCCCTTGTTGTTGCTGCACCTGGTGGCGGGCGCGCACAACGACGCCCTGATGCTGGGCCTGCTCGGCATCGGACTCGTCGCCGCCCAGCGCCGCGCTCCCGCCCTGGGCGCCGTGCTGGTGGCGCTGGCCGCGCTGGTGAAGGCGCCGGCCGCGCTCGGTCTGCTGGCCGTGGTCGCGCTGTGGGCGGGGCAGCTCGACGGCAGGTACCGGTACGTGCGGGCAGCGGGCGCCGCCACGGGCATCACGTTGGCGTGCACCGCCGCCGTCACCGCCCTCACCGGCACCGGGTACGGCTGGATCGCCGCGCTCAACACCCCGATCACCCACAACAACTGGGCCCTCACCTCGGTCCTGGGCCGGGCCACCGCTGCCGCGCTGGGCGGTGACGGCAGCGACCTCGCCGCGCTCGCCGTACCGGCCTGGCGGGTGGCCGGGCTGGCGATCGCGGGTCTCACCGTCCTCCTGCTCTGGCTGCGCGGCCCCCGGCACGGCCCGCTGTTCGCGCTCGGCCTGAGCCTCATCGCGGTCGCCGTCCTCGGCCCGGCGATCCGCCCCTGGTACGTCCTGTGGGGACTCTTCCCGCTGGCCGCCGCCGTGCTGCCGGGGCGCGTCCGGCGGACGGTGGCCGTCGCCAGCGGTGTCCTCGCCCTCGCCGAACTGCCCAGCGGGCTCGCCCCCGACGGGGTCCAGGTCGCCGTCGCGACCTGCGGGGCCCTGGTCGCCCTCGGCGCGCTCTGGTGGGCCCGCCAGATGATCGCGCAGGAGCCCCGCCTGGGCGCGGGAGAAGCGGGGAGCATGCTGTGAGCACGGGGATGCGCGGCCAACTGCGCGCCGAGTCAGGCCGGTTGCTGCCGCTGGGTGTGCTGTGCGCGGCCGTGGCTCTCTTCCTGGCGCTGGTCCCGCTCCACCGCGACTGGTTCGACCTGCGGGTCTACTACGACGCCGTCCACTACTGGGCGGGAGAGGCCGGCGGCCTGTACGACTACCGGGTGCCGGGGCAGGCTTACGGGTTCACGTACCCGCCGTTCGCCGCGGTCTGCATGTGGCCGATGACGCTCCTCAGCTGGCCCCTCGTGGTCGCCGTCGGCACGACGGCCAACCTGGTCGCCGCCGTGACGGTCCTCCGGCTGCTCGCAGGACCGGTCGTCCGCCGCCACGACTTCCCCCGGTTGCCCGCCTACATCGTGGCCGGCTGCCTCTTCGCCCTCTTCGAACCGGTCTACGACACCGTCAGCTTCGGACAGGTCAACCTCTTCCTGCTGCTGCTCGTCCTGCTCGACGCCCGGCAGCTGGCGCGGGGCGGTCGACTGGCGGGCGTGGGCACCGGGCTGGCCTGCGCGATCAAACTCACCCCCGCGCTGTTCATCGGCTACCTCCTGATCACGCGCCGCTGGCGGGCCGCGTCCACCGCCACCGGCGTGGCCGCCGCCGCGACGCTCCTCGCCCACTGGCTGGCCCCGGACACGTCCCACACGTTCTGGGCGACGGCCCTGTGGGACACCAGCCGCCTGGGTGAACTCGCCTACGTGTCCAACCAGTCGTGGCAGGGAGCACTGGCCCGCCTCGCCTACCCGGGACAGCCCAGCTCGGTGTGGTGGGCCTGCGGCGCCCTCGCGGTCGTCGCCTTCTGGGCGCTCCGGGTCCACCGGGCGGGAGCCGAGGACGTACGCCTCGGTGTCGCGGCCACCGGCGTCGCCGCCTGCCTCGTCAGCCCGGTCAGCTGGGTCCACCACCTGGTCTGGCTGCTGCCCGCGCTGGTCCTGCTCGCCGACCGGGCACTCGAACCGCCGCGGCGCCGCGCGCCGTTGGTCCTCGTGGGCGCGGCCTACGTACTGCTGTGCAGCAGTGTCGTGTGGCTGTGGCGCTACGACTCCGGCGGCATCGACGGGTTCATCGGCGGGAACGCCTTCGTATGGGTCGAGGTCGGACTGCTGCTCGCCCTGTCGGCCCGCCCGTCAGATCACCTTGCGCCGCACGAGCGAGGCCAGGACCAGCGCCCCGGGCAGCAGCGCCGCCTCGACGGAGCCGATCCCGCCCGGCGTCGGCACGATCCCGGCGACCACCGTGGCCGTCAGATAGGCGAGGGCGACGTCCAGCGCGGGCACCGGCAGCTGGAGGGCGCGCGCCACCGCGACCATGACGGCGGCCTGCAGCGCGGGGAAGCCGACGGCCCCGCACCACAGGGCGAGCGCACGGGCGGGTCGGGTGTGCAGGGCGCGGGCGTCGGTCAGCGCCGTGCTCAGCAGGTCCTGGACGAAGGCGCGCAGCGGACGCACGCACCACAGCAGTGCGGCCCCGACGGCACCGACCGTGACCAGCAGGAACAGGGCGAGGACGCCCCGCTCGGCGGGCAGCAGGGCGCCTGGCGCGGACGCGTCCGGTGAAGCCGCCATCAGCGCGATCAGCAGCGCGTACCGGCCGATGGGCTGGGCCAGCGAGTACAGCGCGAGCGCCGCGCAGGCCCGCGGGGCCGATATCCCGCACGAGCGCAGGAAGCGCAGCGTCACGACGTGCGCGCCGAGCCCGGCCGGCAGCAGATGGTTGGCGGACCCCGCCGCGACCTGCGAGGCGAACAGGCGCCCGGCGGGCAGCGGCTCCAGCACGGTGCCCTGCCGCAGCAGACACACCGGCAGCCAGCACGCCACGGTGAGGATCCCGGCGGCCACGAGCCACGCCGGGTCCGCGCCCCGCAGTCGGACGAACCCCGAGGCCATCACCGGCCAGTTCCCGGCCGCCCACGCGGCGACCAGGACGAGGGGTACGAGCGGGAGCAACTGCCGTACGGGCAGCCGTCGCAGGGTGGGAGGCAGTGCTGTGACCACGACTCGGCGTCCTTCCGGGGCGCGTGCAACGGCGGGGGAGAGTCCGTCACGGAGATGCCCGCCGCACGGGACGTCACGGTGTCGCGCGGTCGTCGATCGGCGGAACGGTGAGCGCCCCGGGCGCATGCGGCGAGGAAGCGCATGCGGCGAGGAAGGGAGCGCCGACCAGGCCGCTACCAGCGGTTGCGTGCCTCCTCGGCCCAGCCGACCAGCCCGTCCAGATCCGTCTTCGTCCCGTCGTCGGCCAGGGCCCAGCCGGTGAAGTGGCCGAAGCACTGGTGCGTCTCGTTCGCGACGACGCCCAGATTCGTCCGGGACACCTTCTCGTGGAACGGAGTGAACGTCACGTCCACCCGCTCCCCGCTGATGCGCCACGGCCGCAGCCAGTCCGACCGGTCGTAGCTCCAGCGGAGTTCCTCGCCGATCTTGTGCAGGCGGCCGTCGACGACCAGGGCGTTCTCGGTGACGCCCGTTCCGTCGGTCCACTTCCCGCCCAGCTGGATCGCCCGCCCGGGAGCCGCCCCGGCGGCCCAGTTCCAGGTGATCGCGTACGGCCACTTGCCCCGGCCGTGGTCCAGCACGGCGAACGCGTCCGGACCGCCCACCTCGTAGGTGCTGCCGTGCAGCACGAGCGTGCCGCGCACGGGCCGGCCGACGTCCTTGACCGTGTACTGGAACCGCTTGGCGCTCCACGGCACGACGACGCCGAGCGACTCGTGCCCGGGCGGGAGCGGCACTTCGACGTCGAGGCGAACGTCGGGCGCGGTCGCCCGGATCGTGGTGCCGTCCGCGTGCTGCGCGATCCTGACCCGCAGCGAGCCGGCGCGCACCGCGACCTCGCCCGCGCCGCTGCGGGACGGCAGCACCGCGCCGCGGGCCAATGGCACCACCGAGTCCGTGCTGGTCTCCCGCCCGGTCGCGCGGTCCAGGACGTAGAGCCCGTGCACGCCCGCGTAGTCCAGCGACGACACGACCAGACCGACGATGTGGTCGGGCGTGACGATGCCCCAGTACTCCCAGCGCTTCGCGCGACCCCAGCCGCGCAGGTTGGCGGAGTGCAGGGGGCGCCGGGTCCAGCCGACCGCGGCCGGGTTCAACCGACCGTCGGGCAGGCACAGTTCGACGGGGGAGGTCAGCTCGGGTTCGTGCGTCATCAGCGCAGGATAGTTCGCCGTGCCGGAGGGTCGAAGGGGCGTCGTTCGGGTGGTCCCAGCACCACCCCCGGATGCACTGTCTGGCCGCACTGTCCGATCGCGCCGTGTCCGCCAGAGTCGTGGTGGCGGCGGAAAGGGACCGCCGGACGCGACATCAGGAGGAACACGGCATGTCCGAAGCGACAGTTGGGGAACACCGTGGCGTGGGACGACGAGACGTGCTGGCCGGTGCGGCAGCGATGACGGGCGCGATGCTGACGGCGACGGCATCCGTCGCGCCGGCACGTGCCGCCGGGACGACTGCCGGAAACGGCGGCGCCACCGGGCCGTTGGCCTTCACGAACGTCACCGTGATCGACGGATCGGGAGCGCCACCCGCCCCCGGCATGTCGGTCGTCGTCGAGGACGGCCGCATCACCGGACTTGCTCCCACCGGACGCATCAGGCTCCGCCCGGGCACCCGTACGGTCGATCTCACCGGCAAGTACCTGACCCCGGGACTGATCGAGGCACACACCCACAGCGACGGTCCCGAGGCCGTGGTCGCACCGCTGTACGCCCTGACCGGTGTCACCACCGTCCGCGAGATGTGGGGCAAGCCGGTTCACCACGAGTGGCGCGACAAGATCCGCAACGGGGCGCTCCTCGGGCCCCGTTGGGTCATCGGCAGCCCCATCGTCGACGGCGCGCCCTCCCTGTGGACGGCCGACGTCGGCCCGGCCGTCGAGGTGCGCGACGCGGCCGAGGCCCGGCGCGTCGTCCGGCAGGTGAAGCGGGAAGGCGCGGACTTCGTGAAGGTGTACTCGCGCCTGTCCCGCGAGGCCTACTTCGCGCTCGCGGACGAGGCCCGCCGCCAGGGCATCGCCCACCTCGGGCACTGCCCCGACACCGTCCGGATCGCGGAGGCGAGCGCCACCGGCCACCGCAGCATCGAGCACCTGCACGCGCTGCTCCTCGCGACCTCCCGGCACGAGAAGGAGATCCGGCGCCGGCTGGCCGCCGTACGGATCGACCCGGGCGACCCCAGCAGTCTGTCCCGCTACCACAGTTGGTTCCAGCAGGTGCACCCGCTTGAATGGCAGGCGGTGCAGGGCTACGACCGGGACCGGGCCGACGCCCTCTTCCACACCCTGGCGACGCACGGGACCACCATCGTGCCCACGCTCAGCGTGCACCGCACCCTGGAGCTGCCCGACGACGTCCCGACCCGGGCCGAGGAGTGGAAGTACCTGCCCGCATGGCAGGTGGAGAGCTGGCCGGACCAACTGGCCGCCCTGACCGGCGGACGCACCCCCGAGCAGGCCCGGGAGATCCGCCGGATCTTCCAGCACCGGCAACGGCTGGTGAGCGAACTGCGCGACGCGGGCGTACGGCTGGCGGCGGGCACCGACACCGGCACGGGCTACCTCGTCCCGGGCTTCGCCCTCCACGACGAACTGGCGCTGCTCGTGGCGGCCGGTCTCACCCCCGCCGAAGCCCTGCGAGCGGCCACGCAGGACGCGGCCCGCCTGCTCGGTCTGTCCGGCGTCGGCACCGTGGCCCGTGGGCAGACCGCGGACCTGCTCGTCCTCGACGCCGACCCGTTGCGGGACATCCGCAACACCCGCCGCATCCACGGCGTGGTCGTCGACGGCAGGTGGATCCCGCCGCAGGAGCGCAGCCGACTCCTCGCGGACGTGGAAACGGCCGCCGCGCAGACGCCGCCGCCTCAGGAGGCGGTGACAGTGACGGGGTGCGGCTGCGGCGGACATCCCTGAGGGCGGGAGCGCCGGCCCCGCCAGGCCGCCGAACTCCCGGGAGGCAGCGGCGAGATGAGTGGATCCGGTCCGTTTGTGAGGGCCATGCTTCCACTCGGCGTGACGGTTAGCATCACGTGCGCGTGTCTTCCCCCCTATCACTGGAGACTCCCATGACCCGCACACCTCACCTCCCCCTCACCCGCCGCGGTCTCCTGCGCACCGGTGCCGGCGCCTCGCTCGCCGCGCTCGGACTGGGCGTCGGCGCGCAGAGCGCCTCCGCGGACGTGGCCGCCACCAAGCGGTTCGACCTCACGCAGCCGTCGTACGACCTGTTCCGGGACAAGGACCTGCACGGCCCGCGGGTGCAGCAGAGCTTCGCCTTCGACTGGGTGAACAAGTTCCTGTTCGTGGCGACCAAGCGGGACGGCAGCCCCGAATCCGCCGGCGACCTGTGCATCAACAAGCTGGACTTCGACGGGAACTACATCTCGTACATGCACCTCAACGGCTTCGGGCACGGCGTCGCCTTCGCCGCGCTGCCGGACGGCTCCGGAACCGAGCTGTGGATCGAGTGCGCCACCAACACCGGCGGCTACGGCACCGCGCTCGCCCCGATCCGCTACACCGCCAACACCACGCTGGGCTCCCCGGCCGGGTCGGCCGCGTACCGGCCGATCGCCGCGGCCAGCGAGTACACCTGTTCCGTCGACCCCGTCTACCAGCGCATGATCGTGCGCTACCACACCAGCGCGGGCAAGCGGATCGCCGTCTATCCGCTCTCCGCCTTCACGTCGCGCAGCTTCGGCACACCGCTCGTCGACTTCAAGCAGCCGACGATCAGTGGCACCGCGCAGGGGTACGCCCTCTACGGCTCGTACATGTACTACCTGACCGGCGACGCGTACCCCGGCGACGGCACCCCCAGTGGCGACGGCAACACCTACGTCACCAGCGTCGACATCAACACCGGCACCGTGAAGCAGGGCCCCGTCCTCACCAAGGCCGGCTCCACCCTCCACCACCGCGAGCCCGAGGGCCTGGCGATCTACCGCACCGACGCCGGCGAGGCCCGCCTCTTCATCGGCTTCGCCACGGGGTTCGAGGGCGACCGCAGGTCCAGCATCTTCTACAAGAACGACCTGATCTGACGCTCGAACGCCAGGTCGCCCCGCCCTCGGACCCCCGGTCGGTGGGTGGGGCTACGTCGCGTCGGGCAGCCCCAGTGCGGTCATGAGGGCCGAGGCGAGATCCTCGGCGAAGACGGCCGACCCGGTGAGCGCGTGCCGGACGGCCGCCTCGTCGGGCGTCAGTCCGGCGGCCGCGGACCATGCGAGGGCGCTGGTGACCGCGGACTCGACGGGGAAGTTCTCCAGAGGTATTTCGTAGCTCTCCGCCATCTCACGATTGAGCAGGCCCTCCCAGGCGGCTCCGTCCGGCGTGAGCGACTCCACGAACCCCACGTCGCTGTCGTGGAAGGACACCATGACGGCCGGTGCACCGGTGCTCCGGACGATGCGCGCGAGGCTGTGCCGGCCGGAGTCGGCGAACTCCGTGACCTGCCAGCCGCCCGCCAGAACCGCTGTGTCCTCGATGTCGGTGAACCCTGCTTCCCGCATGAGCAGGTGCAGTTCGCCCGTCGACCGGGCCGCCAAAGATCCGCCTGAATTTCCCATGGTCGGCAAGGTAGCCGATGCCTCTGACAAGTCGGCGCGCCCGAGGTTCGGCACGCATTTCTCCCGGCCCGTCACGAGTCCGTACTGTGTGTAACAGGAAGGTAATTGGGTGCGGGGGGTCGGAACGCGGCGCCGGATCGGTGGCTCTTGGTGCTCGTAGAGCGACCGCCGACACTGAGGAAGAAAACGATGCGCGTTCACAAGGTCACCATCGCCGCCCTGGCCGTCGCCGCGGGCCTCTCGCTCACGGCCTGCCAGAACGGCGACGACGGCAAGGGAGAGAGCGCCCCGTCGTCCGCTTCCAGCCCTGCCGGCGGCTCCACCGGATCCGCCGGGGGCTCGTCCGACGGCGGTTCGGGGGCGGGCAGTTCGGATCAGGGCGGCGGGAAGGACTCCGCGGGCAAGACCTCCGGCGGCCAGGGCTCGACCGCGGGAACCGGCTCCGACACGAACAGCAAGACCGGCAAGTGCCGCACCGCCGATCTGCAGATCACGGCGAGCGACAGCACCATCGACGGCGACGACGACCTGTCCGTCGCCGTGACGCTGAAGAACACCAGCGGCCGGAACTGCACGATCTCCGGGTACGCGGGCGTCGACCTGAAGACCAACGCGGGGTCGCTGTCCGCACAGCGCACGGGGCAGGAACCCACGTCGGGCGTCCTCAAGAACGGCGAGTCGGTTGCCTTCGGCATCACCTACCCGGCCAACGACTCGGGCGGCTCCGGCGTCCGCATCACGGGCCTGCTGGTGACCCCGCCGGACGAGACGAGGACGGTCACCCTGAACTGGCCGGGCGCGGCCACGCTGCCCGTCACGGAGGGCGGCGGTTCCCCGGTGAAGGTCGGCCCGATCGGCAGCGCCGGCCAGGGCGGCTGACCCGGCCGCGCCGACGGCTGCCGCCGGCCGTCGGCGACCGTGCGGGAACGTGCGGTTCAGGACGTGGGGGAGTCCTGCAGCTGGGCGGCGAGGGACTTGTCGGGTTTCGGGATGGACCGGTAGTCGGCGTCCGAGGCATCGAGGGCTTCCAGTCGTTGGACGGCGTTGTTGAGCGAGCAGGACAGGCCCCGGTTGTGGGCGGGCCGGTCGCCGCTGAGTCCCACGTCGAGTTCCGGTCCCAGCTCACCCAGGTCGAGCCAGCGGTCGGAGTCCGCGAGGTGCAGCTCGGGCCAGCGCGCCTGGCTGACCTCGCTGTCGGGTGCCGCGTCCTCGTCGTAGTAGCCGGTGCCGTGCAGCTCGGCGAGCCGGGCGGCCTGGGTCAGCCAGTGATCGGCCTCGCGGAGCGCGCCCCGGCGCAGGTGCAGCAGGTACAGGCAGTACGCGGAGACGGTGCTGCCGGCCCCCGCGGCGAACTGCCACCAGAACACCGCGCCTTCCTCCCGGTCGGCGAGGTAGAGCAGCGCCGCGAAGATCCTGGCCCCGGTGGGGTCGATGCGTTCCTCGCTCACGAGGAGCGCGATGTTGGCGGCGGCACGCTCGTCGTGGATCATCAGGGTGGCGAGGTCCTGGAGGTCGCCACCGGCCATGTCGTAGTAGGTGGGCGGGGTTCCCGGGACGCGGGGCGCGGGCAGCACCCCGGCCGGCGGCTGCTGCACGTCGGTCTGTGCGTCATCCCAGTAGACGGCGCTCATCCACAGCGATTCGCCCACGTCGCGTTCCAACCGGGCGCGGGAGGCGGCCAGTTCGGCTTCGTCGGCCGCGTGCGGGAGGCAGAACGCGTCGTCCAGCAGGTCGTCGAGAGTCAGCGCCGGGTCGGGCAGCCGGCTGGTCCTGGGGGAGCGGTGCCACCAGTGGCCGAGCTTCCGGGCGAGGCCGCGTTCGAAGCCGTCCTGCTGGAGACCGTCGCTGAACACGTTGAGTTCGGTGTGGGGCCGGCGAGGGCCGTCGGGATCGCGGTGGGGTGTCACTGGAGGGTCACCCCGTTCAGAAGGTTCCCGTCGGTACGGAGCGCGCAGTACGGAGACATGGATGTTTCTCACTCCTCGTGGTCACGGGTGGTCTTCAGGGACAGGTTGAGGTCGTCGGCGAGTGCCTTGCGCGCACGGAAGCAGTGGGAGCGGACGGTGGCTTCGTCGACTCCCATGATCGCGGCGGTCTGTTTGGTGGTGTGTCCGAGGACGAACCGCAGGACCATCACGTCGAACTGCCGGTCCGGCAGGTTGGCGATGGCTCCGTAGACACCGAGCGCGGATTCCATGACCGCGAGCTGGCTGCGCACGCCTTCGAGGGCGGCGCGGGTGACCTTGTCGAAGACGGCGGTCTGGGCCATCGCGGGTTCCTTGCACAGGCTCTCGAGTTCGACGGCGACTCGGTGCTTGAGCAGGTTCCAGGCGCAGACGTGCGGTCGTTCCTGGCGCATCAGCGACGACCAGTTCACCGCGATGTACAGGAACACCTGGTGGACCAGCCGGTCGGCTTCGGCCCTGCTGCCGAGCTGGAGGTGGGCGTAGCGCTGGTACGGGGCGTAGTACTGGCTGTGGAAGGCCCAGAACGCGGCGGGCAGTTGGACCCCGGCCAGCGCGCGGGCCGGTGGTGGCGAGTACGGCGTGGGCTGACTCGTCATGGCGAGTCCTCCTGGCTCGGGTCAGTCGAGGAGTCGGGGGGAGGGCCGGGCGGGCGGCGCCCTTCGGCGAGCGTGGCGGCTCCGGTACGCACGGCGGCGGCGAGGAGGCGCCGCCCGATGCTGCGGGCGTCGGGGACGGCGATGCGCAGGGCGAGGGACAGCATCAGGGCGTCGTGGATGGCGTCGGGGCTCACGGTGAAGCGGCTCCTTAGGGAGGGCGCCGGCCACCTGCCGAGTCTTCGGAGGCGAGGCGTCGGACGAGCTGTTCTGATTCCAGCTAAGCGACTCAAGTGGTCATACGTGCAAGGGGAGTTCAGGATTCTTGGGTTGCACGGACGTTCGATGCCTCACCCGAGTGGCGTAAGCGCTCGGGGGCCCGCTTCTGCGGGGCGAGTGCGGCCGGGTGCGGGAATCTCAGGAGACCGCGGGCGGCCCCGCCTGCGAGACTTCGCGGCATGACGCGACCCGACCTGACAGAGGCGGAATACGCGGGTGAAGTCGACAGACTCGCCCGCGCGGTCCGGTCCGCAGCACTGGACGAAGGATGGCTCTGCTACGGCCCCGACCCCGAGGACGCGACCGCCCTCCAGCGCGCGGTGAACGCCCTCGCCCGAACGCTGCGCCACCATCACTTCCCCGGTGACGGCTGCGTCGAGGAGGACCGGCCCCTGGTCGAGCTGGCAGGTGTGGTGGTCATCCGGCCGGGAGTGATGCCGTCCGCGTCGGACGAGACCTACGAGCAGGCCTGCCTCCGCATCGGCGTGGAGCCCCGCGAGGAGGGGTGGGCCCTGTGGTGCACGTGGGGCAAGGAGCGCGCCCGCATCACCATGGTGGTGTCGGCCGTCGACACGACGGAAGGGCTGCTCGCGAACTGGTCCCGTGGCGTGCCCGTGAGCCCGGTCCGGCCCGTACCGTCGCAGATCGCGCTGATCCACCAGGGCTGGGCCGGGCCCATGACGCTGTCACCGCGCGCCGTGCGCCAGCTCGGCCTGCTGGAGTCCCCCTGACTCACGCTGCTTCGGTCAGTGGTGGAAGGGGACGGCCGGTGGTCCCTGGGCGGGGCCGGCCCCGTCAAGTACCCCCGGACCGGCCGGTACACGCCGCCAGGACGTGCGGTTCAGGACGACAGCCCGCGCGATCACCGAGGGCCGGGTGCGGCGACGCGGTATGTGGGGTCGCTGCTGCGGGAGTTGTAGAGCTCGGCGAGCAGTCGCGTGTGGTGGCGGTCGCGGCGGATGGCGGTGACCGCGATGAGGGCGATGCAGGTGGTGATGCCGAAGACGCAGAGGAGGGCGCCGATGAGCAGCCGGCCGGTCAACGCGACGAGGCTGCCGGTGTCCCCGATGGCGTACCGGGACGGTCCGCGGGACGAGCAGGTGATCTTGTAGACGCCCGCCCGTGGCGCGTCGATGGTGTAGAGCGGGTTCCACGCCGCGTCGCGGGAGAGGAACACGTCGATCCCCGGATCGCTGAGACCGGGGTCGCCCGGACCGGTGATGCCGCACTTCTGGTCGGGCGACGGGCCTCGCTCCTTGATCCAGATCGCCTTGTCGCTCCCTGCCTCCAGGTGCAGGGTGAGGGAGCCGCCGTCGGCGAACTGGTTGTCGGTGTCCACCGCGTTCATCGCGTCGTGGAACCGGAGCACGCCGATGACCACGCCCAGCACGGTCAGCAGGACGGCGATCACGGCCGACACGGCGTACCAGTATCGGCCGGGTCGCAGGGCGTTCGCCGGTATCCGTGGGGGTGGGGAGGGCTGCATCGACGCATCTTAAACGGCGCAACCGTTCACGGGCGGCGGGCCCGGTGCACGGGGACCACGACGTCTGCCGCAGGCCTGGCCGTGTTCCCGTCGATCATGATTGTCTCAGAGGAACCATGACTGCCGGGGGGCGCGGCGCGAGGCGTGCGACGGCGCGGTTCGGACCGGCGGAGGGGAAGAACAGTGGGACTGATCTACGGCTACGACATCTACCTGCCGCCCCGGAACATCTCCCGGGTGCTGACCGAACTGGCCGAACTGGCGCCGCCGGCCCGTGGCAAGCCCCCGCTGGAGGTCAAGCTCCCGGGCGGCGAGCGGCTCGTCCTGCCGTTCACGTCCCAGTTCAAGAGCGAGCCGGTCGACTGCGCCGACAGGCGCACGCTCGAACTCGACACGTCCCTCATGTTCGACCTCGATGACGCCCTGCGCGCGTACGCGGAGGAACACGGTCCTGAACCCGACGCGGACGGGCGGCTCCAGATCGGGTACGTCTACCTGACGCTCCGTTTCGAGTCACTGCTGCACCCGGGCTACGCGTCGGCGGAGTTCTGGGCTGCGACGTCGGCGATGAGCCGCCTGTTCGCGCGGTCGACCGGGGTCAGGGACGTGTTCACCGGGCTCACCGCCGCCGGCGGCGGAGTGTGCTGCCTGTTCGACACCGGCGACGGAGGTCCGGAGAAGGTGTGCTGGCTCAACGGCGAGACGACCGACGACATGATCTCCGGTCCTCGCTTTCCCGATCAGCGGTCCCTGGTGGCGACGTGGCCGGACCCCGACCCCGCCCAGAGTGAGCCTCAGGAGAACCGGTAACCGGCGAAGTCGCCGATGCGGACGTATCCGAGGCGCTGATAGAGAGCATTGCTGGTGGGATTGTCCGGGTCCGTGAACAGGACGACGTCACTCGCGCCCGCGTCCAGCGCGGCCCGGCTCGCCGCGACGGTCACCGCACCCGCGTAGCCGTTCCCCCGGAGGCGGGCCGGTGTGTAGACGGGGTCCACCCTGACCATGCCGCCGACCACCGAGGTCCGCGCCGCCATGGAGACGGGCGTACCGTCCGGTGTCTCCCAGAAGGTGAAGTGCCTGTCACCGAAGCGCGATGCGGCCCACGAACCGGCGTCGATCAAGTCGATGGAGCGCTGCTCGCCGACGTCGACGCAGAACTCCCGGCACCAGCGCACGACCTGCTCCCGGTCCGCGTCCCCGATGCCACGTCGGCGGCCCGCCGGCCCCGGCTGCGGTGGGGTGAGCGTGCCGAGCCGGTAGAGGTGGGTTCGCCAGAAGAGCTCCGACGCGGCGCCTGTGCGCTGCTGCCACGCGTCGGCGAACGACGTGGCGGTGTCCTGGTCCGCGATGACGGTGGCGGGGGCGTGGCCGAGATCGGTCAGGCGGGCGGCGAGGCGGCCGGCCTGGTCTGCCGGGAGGGGGGTGAGGCCGAGGCGGCCGCTCGTCGTGAGGTAGAAGATGGCGCGTACCTCACCGCCTGACTCCAGCCGGCCGAAGGCGACGGCTTCGGCGCCGTGCGCGTCCGTCCCGCGGATCCGCAGCTTCTCGATGTCCGTGAGGGGTGTGTTGTGCAGGGCGGGCCGTGAGCGCAGGAAGTCGCCTGCCCGGGCGAGGAAGTCGTCCACGTCGTCGGTGAGTTGCCAGTCGTCAGGGAGCATGCCTCATGATCCCTCAGGCGCTGTGCGGCAGTTGCGGGCCGGTCCGGTTCTCGCCGTCCACGAGAGCCACGTCGGGGGACAACCCCCGGCACCGCCCTGGTGGCAGCACGCGGTGCTTCGGGGGGACGGCTGCATGGGCCGATCCCGCCTCCACTGCTGGGATGGTCGCCGAGTGCCCACAGCAGAGGAAGCGGAGGAGGAGTCGTCATGCCTGGACCACGAAGGCGGAGACGCGACGTCCTGGCCCTGTCCGGCGCGGCCGTGGCCGCCCTGGCCGTATCGGCCACGCCCACGGCGGCGGCGAAGCGGTCGACCGGACCCCTGCAACAGCAGGTGGACCTGATCCACGACAGCGGCGCCGTGGGAGTGCACGCCGAGGTGACGGCATCGGGCACGCGCCAGATTGCGTACGCCGGCACGGCCGCGCGGAACGCGCGACATCCGATGCCGCGCAACGGCACATTCAGGATCGGCAGCGCCACCAAGACGTTCACCGCGACAGTGGTCCTGCACCTGGTCGGCGAGGGGCGCATGTCCCTGGAGGACACCGTGGAGCGGTGGTTGCCGGGAGTCGTCCGGGGCCATGGCAACGACGGCAGACGGATCACGGTGCGCCAACTCCTCCAGCACACCAGCGGCGTCCCTGACGTCGGCCCGCGGATCCCCGCATTGACCACCGCGGAGGGCTACCGGGCCGAACGCTTCCGTACGTACACCCCCGAGGAGTTGGTGCGGCTGGCGATGCGGCAGCCGCCCACGTTCTGTGCGGGCAAGGGCTGGTCGTACTCCAACACCAACTACGTCCTCGCGGCCATGGTCATCCATGCGGTCGCGGGCCGGCGTTGGGCCGAGGAGGTGCGGGACCGGATCATCCGCCGCCTGGACCTGAGAGACACCAGCGCGCCCGGCGTCTCCCCGTCCATCGCGGGCCCGCATGCGCACGCGTACGCCAAGTTCCCCACAGGCACAGGCACGGAGGTCGACGTCACCGAGCTCAACTCGACCATGGCCATCGGATCCGGCGCACTCATCAGCACCGTGCACGACCTGAACCGGTTCTACGCCGCGCTCCTCGGCGGTCGTCTGCTCGCCCCGGCCCAGCTCGACGAGATGACGACCACTGTGCCCGCCCCTGAGCTGGGCGTGCGCTACGGACTCGGACTCGCCGAGATCCCTTCGCCCTGCGGCGACAGCTACTTCGGCCACCGCGGCGAACTCCTCGGTTACGTGGCCTGGGCCGGCGCCACCCGGGGCGGGTCACGGGCCGCCGCCGTGTATGTCACCGGCGGCGGCGGTGAGTCGACCGAGCAGGCCATGCTGACCCTCGTGGGTCAGGAGCTGTGCCGGCCGGCAGCATCCCGTCCGTGAGGGCCTTCGATGGACACCTCGGGCAGTTTTCGGGCCAGCCACCCAGGGAGCCACCAGGCCCTCTTGCCGAGCATCTGCATGACGGCGGGGACGATGAGGCAGCGGATCACCACGGCGTCCAGCAGGATGGCGACGGCCAGGCCGAGGCCGAACTGCTGGAGCATGCGGTCGGAGCTGAGGACGAAGGCCCCGAAGACGAACATCATGATGGCCGCCGCGGCCGTGATGACCTTCCCGGTGGAGGCGAGACCTTCCCGCACGGACTGCGACGGGTCCTCGGTGCGGGTCCACTCCTCGTGGATGCGTGAGACGAGGAAGACCTCGTAGTCCATGGACAGGCCGAAGACGATCGCGAAGATCAGCGCGGGGATGAAGGCCTCGACGGGACCCGGCTGTGCTCCGAACCAGCCGTGCTGGAACACCAGGGTGATCACGCCGAGCGCCGCGGAGATCGACAGCAGGTTGAGGACGGCGGCCTTGACGGGGATCCAGACGGACCGGAAGACCAGCAGGAGAAGGAGCGAGGAGAGGCCGACGACGACGGCGACGAACAGGGGGAGCCGGTCGGCGAGCGTCTCGGAGACGTCCTGGGAGGCCGCGGTGGCGCCGCCGACCAGGACCTCGGCACCGGTGGAGTGCTCCAAGGGCGAGGCCACGTCGTCGCGCAGTCGGTGGACGAGGTCCACGGTCCCCTCGTCCTGCGGCGAGGTGGTCGGGTAGACGAAGACGGTGGACAGGGCGCCGTCCTCGGAAGGCAGCGCAGGGCTGGCCGCGGCGACTCCCTCGGTGGCGGTGAGCCGCGCCCGGACGGTCCGGCCGGCTTGCTCGTCGCCCTTCACCAGGATGATGAGGGGACCGTTGAAGCCGGGGCCGAAGCCTTCGGCGAGCAGGTCGTAGGCGTGGCGGGACGTGGTCTCCTGCGGGTCGTTGCCGGAGTCGGCGAACCCGAGACGCATCCCCAGTGCGGGTGCGGACAGGGCCAGCAGGGCGATCACTCCGGCCAGCAGGGTCGGCAGGGGGCGTCGTTGTACGGCGCGGGCCATGGCGCGCCAGCCGTCGCCCTCGGTCCGGCCCTTCTCGGTGGCCTTCGCCTGTTGCTTGAGCACGTGGCGCTGGATGCGCTTGCCGAACAAGGCGAGTAGCGCGGGCAGCAGCACCAGGGACGCGGCCATCGTGATGAGGACGGTGATGGCCACCGCGAGGGCGATGCCCTGCAGGGAACCGAGCCCGAGGGCGACCAGGCCAAGGAGGGCGACGATGACCGTGCAGCCGGCGAAGAAGACGGTGCGGCCGGCGGAGTCGAGCGCCTTGCGGCAGGCCTCCGCGGGCCGCACGCCGGCCAGGAGTTCCTGGCGGTAGCGGTAGAAGATGAGCAGGGCGTAGTCGACGCCGACCCCGAGGCCGACGAGCATCAGGATGGGCGGGGTGAAGTCGGCGACCGTGAAGACGTGCGAGGCCAGGGCGATCAGGCCGATGGCGCCGCCGACGGCGAACAGCGCGGTGATCAGCGGCAGCGACGCGGCCAGCAGGGAACCGAACAGCAGCACGAGGATGACCAGGGCGGCCGCGATCCCGGCGAGCTCGGCGGTCGGTCCCGCCTTGTCCTCCGCATTGCGGGCCGCCTCACCGCCCACCTCGACCTGGAGGCGCTCGGTCGCGATGTTCTGCGCGGTGTCGATGATCCGGGCGACGTCCTCCTTGGGGACCTCCTCCGTCTTGCCGTCGAGGGTGACGGACGCGTAGGCGATCGTGCCGTCCCGGGAGACCGCCGAGGCATCGGAGAAGGGGCTGCGCACGTCGGCGACGCCCGCCATCCGCCGCACCTCGTCCAGCATCGGCTCGATGCCGGCCTCGGCGCTTCGGATGCCGGAGGGGGCCTTGAAGACGATGTCGACGCTGTCGCCCGCCTGGTCGCTGCCGTGCTCCTTGAACAGGTCGGTGGCCGTCTGGGAGTCGGTGCCCGGCAGCGAGAAGTCGTTCTTGTACGCGGAGCCGACCGCGGTCGAGCCCAGTGTGATGGCAGCCACCACGGCCACCCAGAGCACGACGGCGGCCCAGCGGTGGCGCTGCGCCCAGCCAGCCAGGGCGCCGAATCGTCCGAGGGACGTGGACGGTTCGGCCTGGGGCGCGGGCGCAGCGGGGGGCGCGGCGGAGCCGCGGGGGGAAGACATGGTGCCTGCCTCGATGTCGAGCGAGTGGAGTCCGGGGTCATCGCCACGCCCACGACCGGGCGGGCGGCGACATGCCCTCGATCGTTCCCCTGCGCCGCGGTCGCGGGCGTCGGCCCACGGCTGACACGTGCCCTGCACCAGGCGCAGGAGGCGGCGAGCGCGGCGTACACCAGCGGATGTACGGTCCGGCCGCGGCGTACTCCTCCAGCACGCACTCCTGGCGCAAATGCGGAGATAACGGGCAAGGAGTCGTCGTGCTGCGGGCAGAATGAAGCAATGCTCCAGCTCCCCGTGTCCCGCCTCCGCCTGCCCGAAGGGCCGCGTACGGACCTGGCGCTCGCCGGGATCGTGCTGGTGCTGGCAGGAGTGGCCGAAGGGCAGCGGCTCGGCCCGGACTGGCACGCGACCGCGTCCGTCGTCGTCTCCTGGCTGCTGGCGGCGGCCGTGTGCGCGGCGCTGCCGTCGCGGCGGCGCCACCCGGTGGCGGTCGGCTGGTTCGTGGTGATCGGCACGGGCGCCTACTACTTGACGAGCACGGTCGACGGCCCGCTCGTCGTGATCCCGGTCGTGGCGCTGTACGGACTGGCGGCCCGGGGGAGGATCAGGGCGGCGGCCGCCATGGCGGCGGTGATGGTGACCGGAGTGGGCGCGGGCGCACTGGCCGGCACCGGAGACGTCAACGGCACGGCGGTGTTCATGCTGGCGGGCTGGCTGGTCGCCGTGGTGGCGCTGGGCGCGATGCGGCACGGCCGGGTCGCCTACGCCGAGGAGGAGGCCAGACTGCGCGCCACCCAGGAGCGGCTGCGCATCGCCCGTGAACTGCACGACGTGATCGGTCACACCATGTCGATGATCCACGTGCAGGCGTCCTCCGCCCTGCACCGGATGCAGAAGGACCCCCACCAGGCGCAGGAAGCGCTGACGGCCATCAAGCAGGGCAGCAAGGAGGGCCTGCGCGAACTGCGCGCCACGCTCGGGGTGTTGCGCCAGGTCGACGAGGAAGCTCCCACCACTCCCGCACCCGGCCTGTCCCGGATCGGCGACCTGGTCTCCTCGGCCGTCCGCGCCGGCCTGGACACACGCGTCGAGCGGAGCGGGGCGCCGTCCCCGCTGCCGGCCGCAGTGGATCTCGCCGCGTACCGCATCGTGCAGGAGTCGCTCACCAACGCCGTGAGGCACAGCGGCGCCCGCCGCGCCGTGGTCCGGGTCCATCACGGCGACCGGGAGTTGACCCTCGACGTCGAGGACGACGGGAACGGGACCAGGAGGGGGAACGAGGACGGGATCGGGAGCGGGATCGCCGGCATGACGGAACGGGCGCGGGCGCTGGGCGGAACCCTGAGCGCCGGGCCGGGTGACGCGGGCGGGTTCGTCGTGCGGGCCCGGCTACCGTTCTGAGACCACCACGAGCCGATCGGCGGAGCAGCAGATGATCAGGATTGTGCTGGCGGACGACCAGCGCCTCGTGCGCGCGGGGATCCGCGGCATCCTCGACGACGAGGACGACCTGCACGTGGTCGCCGAGGCGGCCGACGGGCACGCCGCCCTGGCCGCCTGTCGCGAACTGCTGCCCGACGTGGTGCTGATGGACATCCGCATGCCCGGCATGGACGGCATCGAAGCCGCGCGACGCATCGCCGCCGACGAGCGGCTCCGCTCCGTGAAGGTGGTCATGCTGACGACCTTCGACCTCGACGAGTACGTGTACGGGGCGCTGCGGGCCGGCGCCACGGGCTTCCTGGTCAAGGACACCGAACCGGCGGAACTCCTGCACGCCGTGCGGGTCGCCGTCCGGGGTGACGCGCTGATCAGCCCTTCCGTCACCCGCCGGCTCATCGCCGAGTTCGCCGGCCGCCCGGAGAGCAGCCGCGCGCCGGACGAGCGGCTCGACGTGCTGACCGGGCGCGAACGCGAAGTGATGCGGCTGATCGCCGCCGGGCGCACCAACGACGAGATCGCCGCGCAACTCGTGGTCTCCCCGCTGACGGCGAAGACCCACGTCAGCCGGATCATGGCCAAACTCGGCGCCCGCGACCGCTCCCAAGTCGTGGTCATGGCCTACGAGTACCGCATGGTCAGCCCCGGCCGGCCCTCGGACTGAGCCACTCGACCCGGCACCACGGGAGCCCGACGATCTTCCGGTCGCGGGTTCGCCGAACCCCGTGCGGGAGCGCTCCCACCATGGAAGGCTGCGGCGTATGGAGACTCGCCCTTTCGTCCGTTCCTATGAGAAGACCGACCGCGACCGCGTCGCCGAGATCTGCGTGAGGACGGCCCACGAGGGCCAGGACTCGTCGCAGATCTATCCGGACCACGACCTGATGCCCTCGATCTTCGCCCTGCCGTACGTGGAGTTGGAGCCCGAGCTGGCCTTCGTGCTGGACGGCGGGGACGGGCAGGCGGTCGGGTACGTCCTGGGTGCCGCGGACACGGCGGGCTTCGCCGACCGGTACCGGGCCGACTGGCTGCCCCGGGTGGCCGACCGGTATCCCGCGCCGACGCGCGAGGCTCGGACGCCGAGCGAGGAGATGATCGGGCTCCTGCACACCCCGGAGCGCATGGTTCGGCCGGAACTCGACGCGTACCCGGCCCATCTGCACATCGACCTGCTGCCTCGATGGCAGGGCAACGGCCACGGCCGCACGCTGATGTGGGCGCTCCTGGACGCCTTGCGCGGCAAGGGAGTTGACGCAGTCCATCTGTGCATGGTGCAGGCGAACCGGCCGGCCAGGGCCTTCTACGACCGGCTGGGGTTCGAGGAGCTGGCCGTGTCCGACCCGGGGCCCGTCTGGTACTTGGGAAGGTCCACGCGGACTCCGTCGTGAGGGAGGGGGAGTGACGGGGGCCGACGCGCCGCCGGTCCTGCGGGAGGCGGGACCACCCCGAGCTGTACGGCGATCTCGTCGAGGCATCCCGGATCGAGGGCGGCCAGGGGCGCGATGACGTCCTCGGTGAAGCCGTGGGCCAGGGAGCGCTTGACCAGGTCGAGGTGGGGCGGGGAGGCCGTCGCCGCGGCGAGGGCCAAGGCCCGGGCGCGGTCGGCCTGGAGATCGTCGATGAGGGGGAGGGCCTCGGCCAGGAGCCCTGCGGAGAGCATCGCTTCCACCAGGCCGGCCAGCACTCCCTCGGAGAGCACCTCGCTCATGCGGCGCGCGTCGGCGTGGTAGCGATCCCACAGGCGCAGACGGACGACGACGTCCAGCGGCACCGTGTTCGTCACGTAGTGGGCGCCGGTGACCAGGGCGGCGCGTTCCCTCGTGGCCGAGAGGCGCGTGTACTCCTCGTCGAGGCCGGTGGCCCGGCAGGCCGCGGCGAGCCAGGGGTGCGCCCAGAGACCACTGTCCAGCGTCAGGTCGGGGTCCGCGGCTGCCGCCAGTCGGGCCGTGATGTCCCGGCACTGGAGAGCGTGCCCGGCGTCGTGCATGGCGAGGACCATCGAGGCGGCCTGCTCCTGCGCGAGGGCGAGGTCCCGCGGGGAACTCTCGGTGTCGGGGAGGGCCGTTTCGCGGATCAGCGCCAGTGCGGCGGGGACGTCGTCGGACAGCAGGTGCGCGCGCAGTTCCAGGGCGCGGCCGGGGAGTTCGGTCCACCGGAGTCGTCGGGCCAGGTCCAGAGCTGTGGCGGCGTGACCGGCGCGGAGGTGGAGCGAGACGAGGTCGCGGGTGACGCGGCTGCGCCAGCCGGAACTGGTCGGGTCCGTCGACCTCTCGATGCCTTCGGTCACGTGAGCGATGAGCCGGTCGAGGTCGTCCGGGGCGTGCTCGCTGTCCGCGACGAGGGCCTTCGCGGCGTCGAGGAACACCTCCACGTGGTCCATCGGATCGTCCTCGAAGCCCGCCGCGAGCCTCATCACGTGGTCGAGACGGCCGAGCCGGGCGGCCGCGCGTGCCACGGCCTGTCCGTCCCATGCACGGTCCGTGTCTTCCTCGTTCCGCAGTACCGTGTGCAGCGCCAGGTCCAGGGCCGGCGCCGCCAGGTCCGCTCGCCCGGCGTCGCCGGCCGACTGCGCGAAGGCCGCGAGGACCGTGGGTGGTGGCGTGCTCCTGATCTCGTCCAGGGCCGTCTCCACCGCACCGACCACGTGAGCGGCCTCCTGGGGCGTGTCGGAGTCGAGCAGTGCGAGGGCGACCTCGGAGAGGCGTTCGGCGCGGGAGGAAGGGACGGTGATGTCCTGGGCGAGGGACACCGCCAGGGAGAGGTGTCCGTTGGACAGGGCTGACCTCGCCGCGTCGCTGAGGAGTTCCTCTGTAGCGCCCGGTTGTCGGGGGTCGATGCCGTGGGCGGCGAGCGTGACGTGGGCGAGCTCGGCAGGATCGTCGTCGGGCGGGTCCGAGGCGGCGAGGCCGAGCAGGTGGAGGGCTCGTTCCTCGTCCTGGTAGGCAGCCGATTCCACGAGTTCGACGGCGGAGAACTCCTCGTTGAGTGCCGCGAGGAGCGCCGCGGGTACGTTCCGGCGGCCTCCCTGCCTGAAGTGCTCCTCGCAGGCGGTGAGGAGGGCGTGCTTCCTGTCGTCGCGGTCCAGGTCCGCGATGTGTTCCAGGAAACGGTCGATGTCACCGAGGAGGACGAAGGCGGTCGCGAGGAGGCCGCAGAATTCGGGGCGGTCCTCCGGGTCGGCTTGCTCGATGGCCGTCTCGGCGAGCGTCCGGGTCAGCTCGGGATCGATCTCGGCCAGCGCGTCGGCGGCGGTGGTGAGGGACCAGCCGTACTCGTCGCCGGTCCCGGTCACGGCCCGGCGCGCGATGTCGGCCGCGCCCGGTTCGCCGTGTCGCGCGAGCGCGCGGGCCGCCCGTACCGAGTGCGCCATCTGTTCCAGCGTCAACCGGCCCGTGACGGCCATGGATTCATGGATGAGGTTCCGCGCCTCGACCGGCTGCTCACCCAGCAGGTGCTCGCCGATCGCCAGGAGCGCGTCGGCCCGCTCGTAGGAGTTCTGCAGGGTGCGGGCGAGCTGTACGCCCTCCTCGGTTCGGCCGAGGCGCACGAGCAGCAGTGGATACGTGCCGGGAACGGTGCGGTGGTCGTCCTCGATGCGGCTGTGGAACAGCGAGACGCGCGTCAGCAGGGTCAGGTCACAGTCGGGGGCCTCGGCGAGGAGCCGTGCGGCGTTGGACAGTTCGGAGAGCGCGGCCAGATCGCCCTTGGTGCGCCGGCGGAGCAGGGCGCGACGCGCGGGGGAGGCCAGCCCTGCCAGCGTCGGGCCGGCGCGCTCGGTGAGCAGGAGGGTCGGATAGGCGTCGGTCAGATAGTCCGGCGTCTCGTCGGGCCAGTCGGCCACGGCGAATCCACCGGCCCACTCGTCGACGGCGATGCGGGTACGGGTGGTCTCCTCGGGTTCCAGGTCCTCCCGCACGGCGGCGGCCAGGATGTCATGGGCCAGGGTGTACCGCGGCGGAGTGCCGGGGCGCTGCTCCACGACCCGCGAGAGGCCGCGCTCCAGGACCCGGCGGATCACCGGTGCGGAACCGCTGCCGATCGCGGCGACGTCCCTGCTGCTCAGGGCGCCTCCGGCGACGGTCAGGGTGGTGAGGACGGTGCGTGGGACGGGCTCGGCGAGGACGTGGTCCAGGTCCTGGCGGGCCCGCAGGAGCAGGCTCGTCGCGGCGGGGAACGGCGTCAGCACCTCGCGGCGGCAGGTGCGCAGCGGGTGGCCGCCGTCCACGTCGAGGGGGAGTTCGGTGTGGCGGCTCGTCACCAGGACGTGCGCCGCCGGTCCGGGAGCGGCCGGGAGCTGGGAGGCGATGCTGGGTTCGGCCAGTGCGCGGTGGTCGTTCTCGTCCAGGCCGTCGACGAGCAGCAGCAGGGATCGTCCGGGGCGGCGCACTGCCCGTTCCCAGAGGCTGAAGAAGGCGGCCGCGTCCGGCCGGGCGGGCGGGAACTCGCCCAGCAGCGCGGCAAGTTGATCACACACGGCCTGGTGGAACTGCTGGACGCGCATCTGCGCGTCGCGCCGGGAGATCACGAACGACACCACGTCGAGGCCGGGTTGGTGTCGCGTGGCGAAGTGCGTGACCAGTGAGGTCTTCCCCGCCCAGGGGCCGGCGACCAGCATCAGGTAGGGGTCGGGTCCGGTCGCGAACGCCAGGAGGTCGGCGAACTCCCTTTCGCGGCCAGTCAGTTGTGCGCACCTGTCCGCGTACTGGCGCACCATCGCCGCGTAGGCCGGGCGTCGCCGCTCCAGACCGTGCAGCGGCCGGGGCACGACGCCGTGCGCGGCCATCAGTTCGCGCGCGAGGGCGGCGCTCGGCCCGGGTTCGCGCTCGCTGTCCGCGCGCGGCTCGTACGCGCCGATCGCGGCGGCCAGCCGGACGGCCTCCAGCCCGCCGGAGTGGGTCGATTCGACGACGACGCCCACGGCCGCGCCTTCGCAGACGACGCCCGCGCCCGAGAAACCGCTCCACTCGTACGCCTCGAGACGTCGGCCGTCCGCCCGGTGCAGCAGCAGCCTGCCCCGCTTCAGGCTCGACCCGAGCGGGATCACTCCGTCGATCTGGTCACTGTCGCGCCAGGTCGCCGCCTCGTCGTCCGTCCAGCTCTGGTGGCGCGGAAAGCCGATCGCGGTGAAGGGGAGCCGCCCATCGGCCTCGCCCGGGACGACTCCGACGGCCATCGGGGCGATCTCGTCGAGCGGTGCATCCGGGGCGAGTTCGACCAGCGCGACGTCCAGCCGGGCGCTTCGCCACACCGTCCTGCCGGTGACGACGGTCTCGTCGGCGGCACCTCCGGACAGGCGCACGCCGATCGGACCGTGGCCCTCGACGACGTGCGCGGCCGTCACCACCAGGGCCGTCGCCAGCCGCAGCCCCGAGCCGTACCCGTTGGCGCCGTCCCGCCGGACCAGGATCTCGGCGCAGCGTCCGGCCAGCGAGTCCGTCACGGCGGGCTTCAGCGCGGGAGTTCGGGCAGGCGGTCGGTGACGGACAGCGGCCGGCCGGCGTCGTCGGTCGGCGTCAGGGTCATCCGCACCCGCTGGGTCCGGCCGCCACTGTACTTGCCGTCGGCGCCCGCCTCGACGACCCACAGCTTCACGCCGCCGCGTCCGCTCGCCTCCCGCGTCATCGTGACCTCGAACTCCAACTCCACGTCACCGACGCCGAATCTGACCCCGCGGCTCGCGCCTTCCTCCTGCGCCGTCTCCAACTGGTCGCGGAGCACGCGGATGTAGTCGGCCAGGAGCACGCCTTCAGGTTCGCTCATCGGTTGCTGCCTCCAGGTATGTCGATCGCCACGAGTCTGCCAGGTGGCTGCCGCGCGCGTACCTGAACCCCGCCCGATCGACCTTCACCCCGGTCCGCGGCGCCACCTGCACAACCAAAGCGGGGAGCGCTCCCCGCTTCGTGTTAGGGTCCGTCGACACGTAAACGGGGAGCGATCCCCAGTTCTGTCCGGGAGTCGCACATGCCGTCCATGCCGTCCATGCCCTCCACGTCGTCGTCCACGCGCACGCAGTACCCCACCGTCCGACTCGCCGACCTCACCGACGACTTCACCACCGACCCCTACAGCGCCTTCGCCGCCCTGCGCACCAGCGGCACCGTCCACTACGCGCGGTTCCCCACGGGAGACGAGTCGTGGCTGGTCATCGGCCACGAGGAAGTGCGCGCCGCGTTCACCGACCCCAGGCTGCGCAACGACGTACGGCACTCCGCCGACTTCCAGGACGACGGCCTGTACGCCGTGGGCCGCAACATGCTCCAGGTCGACCCGCCGGACCACACCCGCCTGCGGACACTGGTGGCCCGCGAGTTCACCGCCCGCCGCGTCCAGGCGCTGTACCCGCGCATCGAGGAAGCGGCCACCGCGCTCCTGGACGCCGTGGCCGCCGACGGCCGCGCCGACCTCGTGGCCTCGTACGCCTATCCGCTGCCGCTCACCATCATCTGCGAGCTGCTCGGCGTCCCCGACGCGGACCGGCCCGCCTTCCGGGCCTGGTCCACGCAGGTCGTCGCCCTGGACGATCCGGAAGGTTCCGCCCGCGCCTCGCAGGAGATGGGCGCGTACCTCGCGGGGCTCGCGGAGGAGAAGCGGCGGCTGCCGGACGCGGCGGACAGCGATCTGCTGCACGCCCTCGTGCGCAGCCACGACGGGGACGGCGCCGACCGCCTCACGCCCGAGGAACTGCTCGGCATGGCCTTCCTGCTGCTCGTCGCGGGACACGAGACCACGGTCAATCTCATCTCCAACGCCGTTCAGCTGCTGCTCGGCCACCCCGAGCAGCTGGCCGCCCTCCGCGCCGACCCCGCACTGCTGACAGGCGCCGTCGAGGAGACGCTCCGCTACGAGTCGCCCGCACCGGCCGGCACCTACCGCTACACCGCCGAACCGGTCGAACTCGGCGGCGCCCGGATACCGGTCGGCGCGCGCGTCGTCCTGTCCGTCGCCGCCGCGAACCGCGACCCCGCGCGCTTCCCGGCCCCCGAACGGTTCGACATCACCCGCGACCCGGCCAGGACACGCGCCCACCTCGCCTTCGGCCACGGCCTGCACCACTGCCTCGGCGCGCCGCTGGCCCGCATGGAAGCGACCGTGGCCCTGCGCATCCTGCTGGACCGCTTCCCCCGGCTCGCCTTCGACGGCGACGGGACGCCGCAGTGGCGCACGAGTCTCATGCGGAGCCTGCGCGAGCTGCCGGTGCGCTGGTAGACGTCGAGGGCGGGCAGCATGCCCTCGGTGCTCGGTGCTCGGTGCTCGGTGCTCGGTGCTCGGTGCTCGGTGCTCGGCGCGCTGTGGTTCGCAAGAGCGCGCGACAGGACCTCTGCGCGCCTACCAGTTCGGGGGATGCTGCCCACAACGCGCCCAGCGGGACGGCCCCGCACGCTAGCGTCACGCCATCGCACGGGTCGGCAGGAAGGCCGGGGATGGGACGTTCAGAGGGACACATCGCGTTGCTGCAGCGTGTGGCGGACACACAGGGTGAGCCGGACGGCTGGGCCACGGCAGGCCCCGGGGTCGACGCACGCACCATGTCTCCGCTGGTCAAACTCGGCCTGGCCAGAGTGGCGTCCGCGAACGAGCAGGCCGAACTCTCCGCAAGGACGGGCGCTCCGCCGCTGTGGGCGGTACGGCTCACCCCGGACGGCTGGGACGTGCTGCTCTACGCGGAGCGGCGGGCCGCCCCCGTAGCCCTCGAACCACCCGCGCCCGGCCTGCAGATGGTGGCGCTGCGCCGTTCGGAACTCGACGTGCTGAAGCGGTTCGTCGCACTCGGCGACCGACTGCGCCACCGCCCCGCGGACGGGCTCCAGCCGGTCGTCGACTCCGCGCGCTTCAACGCCGTCGCCAACCGGTGGATCATGCACGTCGACGGGGCGCAGATGCGGTGCATAGCCCGCGCCTTCTTCCTGGAACGGCTCGGCGGCTCGGCGGCACCGGCCAATCGGTTCGGCCGCATCTACGGAGTGGTCTACCCGCCGCAGCCGATTCCCGTCCCGCACGAAGCGGAGGAGCACAGCGGTACCACCCGGGCGTGAGGGGGCGGGTGGGCGTGCCGGCCGGGACCGAGGAAGATGATGTGTCGTGAACATACTGATGGTGGGTGGCAGCGGCTTTCTCGGGCGCGAGGCGGCTCGGCAGGCGGCGGCCGCCGGACACACGGTCACGGCGACCTTCGCCACGCAGGCCGTCGACATCGCCGGAGTCCGCTGGCTGCCCCTGGACCTGAGCCGTACGACGGAGATCGCGGCGGTACTCGACAGTGTCCGGCCCGACGTCGTCGTCAACGCGTCCAGTGGCGGCGCCGACTGGGCAGTGACGGCTCAAGGCCCGCTCCACCTCGCGCTGGTCGCCGCGCGGCACGGGATCCGCATGGTCCACGTCTCGAGTGACGCGGTGTTCTCCGGGGCCGACCGCGTCCACTACGACGAGTCCTGCCTCCCGGACCCCATCACCCCTTACGGAGCTGCCAAAGCCGCGGCGGAGACCGGGATCCTCGCGGTGCATCCGAGGGCGACCGTCGCCCGTACGTCCCTGATCATCGGCCACGGGCGTTCCGTGCACGAGCGCCTGGTGCACCGACTCGTCGCCGGCACCGCCGACGGCGCCCTCTTCACCGACGACGTCCGCTGCCCGGTCCATGTCACCGACCTGGCGGCCGCCCTGCTGGAACTGGCCGCGAACGGCGCGCCAGGCATCCATCACCTCGCCGGGCCCGACGCCCTGAGCCGCCACGAACTGGGCGTCCTCATCGCCCGCCGCGACGGTCTCGACGCGTCCCGCCTGCGCACGGGGCTGCGGGCGGAGAGCACGGTGCGCGGGGCCCTCGACGTACGCCTCGACAGCCGCGCGAGCCAGCGTCGTCTGCGCAGTGTGCTGCGTGGAGCAGTGGAGTTCCTGCGGTCTGACGTGGCCCCGGCGGGATCGTCGAGCACCGAGGTCGGCGCACGGTAGTCGAATGCCGGAGGCCAGCCGTAAGCCGCCAGCCGCAAGTTTGTCAGCGTCGCGACATATAGAGGTCGAGGGCTTTGTGGAGGACCTTGTTGAGCGGATAGTCCCACTCGCCGAGATACTCCACGGCCTGCCCGCCGGTGCCGACCTTGAAACGGAGCAGGCCCAACAGGTGGTTGTCCTCCTCCAAGGTGTCGGTGATGCCGCGGAAGTCGTAGGTGCCGGCGCCGAGTTCATGGGCGTCGGACATCATCCGCCACTGGATGGCGTTGGTCGGCTGGACCTCGCGCTTGCGGCTGGTCGACGCGCCGTAGGAGTACCAGGCGTGTTCGCCGACGGTCAGCATCGTGGCGGCGGCGAGCACCTCGCCCTCGTGGTGCGCGAGATAGAGACGCATCCGGTCGTCGCCCTCGGCGCGCAGCGTCGTCCACATGCGCTGGAAGTAGGCCAGCGGGCGGGGGATGAAGCGGTCCCGCTGGGCGGTCTCGACGTAGATCTCATGGAAGGCGGGCAGGTCGTCGTAGCCGCCCTGCACGACCGTGACGCCGGCCTTCTCCGCCTTCTTGATGTTGCGCCGCCACTGCTGGTTGAGACTCCGATGTACCTCGTCCAACGTCCGTCCGGCGAAGGGGACTTGGAACACATGGCGTGGCTGGCCCGCGGCGAAGCCGTCTTCGTCGTCGGGTTCGGTCTGCTGCCAGCCCATGCGGCGCAGCCGGTCGGCGAGGTCGAAGGCCTGCGGTTCGTGCGCGGTGGCGTCCACGTCGCGCAGCTTCCTGGCTTGCGGATCGGTGATCGCGGCCTTGACCGCGTCGGCGCTCCAGCGGCGGGTGACCACGGGCGGCCCCATCTTCACCGAGAAGGCGCCGCGCTCCTTCAAGTGGGCGAGCATCGGCTGAAGCCACCGCTCCACGTCGGGAGCCGTCCAGTCGATGACCGGGCCCTCGGGCAGGTAGGCGAGGTACCGCTTCAGCTTCACCTTCGGCAACGGCCGCAGCAGCACCAGCCCCGCCCCGACCAGGCGCCCTTCCTCGTTGAACCACCCCAGACTCTCGGCCCGCCAGTCCGGCTTCACGTCCCCCATGCGGGAACCTGCATGTGACTCACCGATGGCCGGGTCCTAGTGAGGCGCAGGCCCCGGGCAGGTGCTTCGGGAGGGGTGCGCGGCGTCGTCGATCCCGGAGGAGGAACGGACCGCTCGGCCACCGACCCGAGCGAGCCCCGCTCACGGACTGACCAGTTCCTCCCGGTCGTGCACTCCGCTCAGTGTCCGCCGCGGTTCTCCACACAGGGCCCGGACGGGTCCGGTTCCGCGTAGGCGCCGTAGACCTCGGTCGTCACGGCTTGCGACGTGATCTCGGCGGACACGCAGGAACTGCCGTTGTGGAAGGAGAACCAGACGCGCTCGTACTGCGGCGCCTCAGAGGCGATGGCGAGTCCGTTGTCGTCTCCGCACCCCCACTTGGACAGCACGGTGCGCACGCTCTCCTCGCTGAACTGCTTGTTCTTGCGCAGCTTCTCCAGCGCGGGACGGATCAGGCGCGCGGTGGCCTCGCCGGCTGCCCGGTTCTCGGCGGTGAGTTGCCCGGACATCCGGTAGGCGTGGTTCTCGTCGTAGTGAGGGTTCTCCGGAGAGGGACCGCTGTCGGCGGTTGCCGTCCCGGACCGGGTGGGCGATGCGGAGGGCACCGGGTCCGAGGGGGCCCTCGCGCATTTCGGACGTCCGGTGAACGACGGGGACGGGGACGACGGCGCGGCGGATGTGGAGGGGGCCCCGGCCACGTCGTTGCTGTCGACGGTGCCGCACCCGACGAGAAGCATTCCCGCCGCGATTGCCCCTGCGGTGAAATGCACCCAGTGTCTGGACCGGTCGATTCCCATTCCCCACCCCTTGGTTGACGTGGCGCGATCATACGAGCTGCCTCTGAAGAGCGCTTCGAAGTGCCCGCGCCCCACGCGGTCATGACTGCGGAGCAGCTATCTCCGCCGTGACCGGCCATTGAGCGCTGGACGACCTTGAGGCAGATCAGCGGAGGTGCGGGGCGCGATGGTCGGCAGATGCTGCATCATGGCATCGTCGGTGGGGGTGAGCATGGCCAGGTGGAAGATGCGGCAGACCCGGATCCTGACCGGGCGGAGCAAGTGGCCCTTCTACGTGTTCACGCGGGTGACGGACCCGGTGGCGCTGGAGGCGCTCCACAACCACCTGCACGAGGTGCACGGCGCCCTGTGGTGGCCTGACCGGTCCTGGGAGGGCATGGTCGCCGACCATTCCGCCCGGCACGACCGAGACGGGTGGGGCACGCACTCCCATCGCGAGATCCCGGAGACCAGTTGGGAGTGAGAGGGCGAGATCGGGCACGGCGTGGGAGCGATGTCGCGCACTCGCCGGTGGGCGGACACACGACACCTACGTCGAGCGATCGGTAGCAGGGGTGGCAGGAGTCGAACCTGCGGCATCCGGTTTTGGAGACCGGCGCTCTGGCCTCTGAGCTACACCCCTTCGCTGGGCGCAAGTCTGGCATCGCCGTCTGCCTGGCGGCCAACGGATTTTCTGCAGCCACGCGGACGTATGAGAACAAGTGGGCGAGTAGTCTTCGGCGATGAGTGATCAATTGGCCCCCACCGGGCAGGGCAACAGCCCGGCCGGAGGAACCGCCGGATATGCCGAGAGGGCGGACGCGCTCGCCGTCCAGTACGAGGAAGTCACCTTCGAAGAAGTCCACTTCGATGTGCTGCGGCTCGTTCCTGCCGAGCCCTGCCGCATCCTGGATGTGGGCGCAGGGACCGGACGCGATGCCGCCCCCTTGGCGGCCCGTGGGCACAGTGTCGTGGCTGTCGAGCCGACCACGGAACTGCGAGCGCATGGACAGCGAATCCATGCAGACAGCGGTATTGATTGGGTCGACGACGTTCTTCCGGACCTGGCGCTGAGCCAGCACGCAGGCCGCTTCGACGCGGTCTTCGCCACTGCGGTGTGGATGCATCTGGACGCCGAGGAACGGCGGCACGCGATGGCCAGGATCGCCGCATTGCTGGTGCCTGGCGGCCGGTTCTTCGTCAATCTGCGCCACGGCCCTGTGCCCGAAAGCCGCCGCATGTTCGCCGTGTCCGCTGCTGAGACAGTCGAGCTGGGCAGTACGTACGGTCTGCGGACGGTCCACCGAAGCGAGCGTCCCGATCTTCACGGCCGTGACAACGTCTGGTGGAGCTCTCTGGTGCTCCAGATGAATGACGCCGACCACTCGCCCAACTGAACAGGGGCACCGCGATCGCGCGTCCAAGTGCAGCTCGCCATACAGCTCCCCATGCGGCTCCCCGGGATGCGGAAACCGCGGGCAGAGGGTCGGATGGTGCTGATGGAGGGAGTCCTGAGAGAGGACCAGCGACTGTGGCCGACCCGACGCAGGAACCCGCGGACAGCAACAGCACAGGAGGGGAGCCTCCCCAGCTGATGGACGTGGCGTTCGCGCACCGCATACGCAGGGACTTCCAGCGCATCCAGATGGAGCACGAGTTCGCCGTCGACGAAGTGCTGACCAAGGTGTCGATCCTGCGCAGGGAGTTCCTGCACATGCACCGGTACAACCCCATCGAGCACGTCGGCTCCCGCGTCAAATCCCCCGAGAGCATCCTGAAGAAGGCCGCCCGCCTCGGCATCGACCCCACGCCGGAGGCGATCCGGGCCGGGATCTACGACATCGCCGGCGTACGGATCACGTGCAGTTTCATCGCCGACACCTACCGGGTTCTCGAGGCGCTCACCTCCCAGACCGACGTCGGCGTGCTCCGGGTCAAGGACTACATCGCCCAGCCGAAGGCCAACGGCTACAAGAGCCTGCACGCGCTGCTCGAGATCCCCGTGTTCCTCAGCACCGGCCCGGTACCCGTACCCGTAGAACTGCAGGTACGGACGATCGCCATGGACTTCTGGGCCAGCCTGGAGCACAAGATCTACTACAAGTACGAGGGCTCCGTGCCGGCCGAACTCGTCACCAGCCTGACCGAGGCCGCGCACCTCGCCGAACAGCTCGACCAGCGGATGGAGGCGCTGCACACCAAGGTGCGCGGGGCCGGGTGGGAGCGCGCCGAGAACGAGCCGTCGGGCATGAACGAGGAGATGCTGGTGCGGCTGTGGGAGAGCGCCCGCGCAAGCACGGAGTCGGAGGAGAGCGGCCGGTCGGCGGACTGAGGGGTCCGTCTCTCGGCCAGGGCACGGGGTACTGGTTCCCCGTTGCGTCGTCCGCCCCTGCTGAGTGCTGAGTGCTGAGTACTGAGTGTGCCGAGGAGCGCAGCGCTACACCTCCCCGATGCGGCTCCGAGCCGCCGGCACCGTCCGGCCGATCACGGTGGCGAGTGCCGCCCCGAGGGCGCCGACGCCGACCAGGGTCAGCCAGATCGCGGGTGCTCCGGCGGACAGCAGCCCGGAGAGGGCGATCGGCGCGACCGCCCCTGCGACGGTCACGGCGAGCTGGTTGAGGGCCAGGTACCGGCCTCGGAGGGCCTCCGGGGCGCTCTCCGCGGCGATCGTCGACGTGACCGGGCTGCCGAGGATCTCGCCCAGGGTGTAGGAGGCCGCGCCGAGCAGCACGACGGTGACCGCGAGGGTGAGTGCGCTCACGCCGTCGGCGGCGAGGAACAGGACGTAGCCGGTGGCGAAGCAGACGTGTCCCGCGACGAGGACGCGGCTGCGGACCCGTCCGCGGAGCCGGCCGATGACGATGCCCTGGCCGAAGCCGACCATCAGGGTGTTGAGCGTGAAGACCGCTCCGGCCGTCCAGCCCGGCAGTCCGAGGACGTCCACGGCGTAGACCGGTATCGCGATGTTCAGGGCGAACAGTGAGATGGCGAAGCACAGTTGATGAGCGACGACCGGAAGGTAACGCCGGTCCCGGAGTACGCGCCGCCAGCCACCGACAGGGTCGTGGCCCGCCGCGGGACGGGCGTTCGGCACGGACCGCAACAAGGTGAAGGCGGCGACGTAGGACAGGGCGTTGAGGGCCACGATCGTGGCGTAGGCGCCGTCGGTTCCGATGCCGACGGCGACGGCGGACAGGAGACCGCCGAGCGCGTAGCCGAGGTTGCGCACGGACCCGAGGAGGCCGAACCAGCGCTCGCGCTGGCCGGGCGCGGCCAACGCCGTGACGGTCACGCCGTAGCAGCCGAAGAACACGGCCCTGCCGGCGCTGTTCAACCAGGCGCAGACGACGATCTGCCAGGTCTGGCCGACGACGAGATACCCGGCGAAACCGAGCGCCTGGGCCAGGTTCGCCGCTTGCAGCACCGGCTTGGCGCCGTACCGGTCGACCAGTCCTCCGGCCAACGGCCCTGCCGGGAGCGCCAGCAGCCCGGCCGCCGTCAGCGCCGCGCCCACCTGGACCAGCGTCAGCGAGGTCGTGGCCAGGAAGTACAGCATCGATACGGGGATGAAGACGCCGGTGCCGATCGAGTCGATGACGATCGCGGTGACGAAACGACCGTGTCGAGTCTTCGGAGGGCGGATTGCGGAATCGAGGTCTGCCACGACTTCGAAGGTATAGTTTGTATATCGGTATCTACAACGCTACCGGGAGTCCTCCATGGGCAAGGCTTACAACGTCATGGCGGCGACGTGCCCCAGCCGCACCGTCCTGCACCGGATCGGGGCGCGCTGGACGGTGTTCGTCGTCAACGCGCTCGACAGGGCGCCGATGCGCTTCACCGAGCTCAAGGCGCACATCCGCGGGATCACACCCAAGGCGCTCACGGAGACGCTGCGTGCGATGGAGTACGACGGCCTGATCTCCCGCACCGAGATCTCGGCGAACCCGCCACACGTCGAGTACGCCCTCACGGACCTCGGGCGGTCGCTGCTCGTACCCCTCCGCGCGGTCAGGGAGTGGGCGGAGCACCACGTCCCCGACATCGAACGTGCGCGTGCGCAGGCTGAGTCGGGGCGGTGAGGTCGGTAGCCGCTGCCCGGCCATGAGCGACCCGGCTCGGCGCCCGTGTCGGGTGTGGCGGCTCCTGGGGTGACGGCTGGGTGTGAGTGATCGCCGACGGCCGCAGGATCAGAGTTCGTCGGGCGCCATCAGGCAGCCCCTAGAGTCGCCGCATGCGGCGGAGCACTGGACTGGTGATGGTGGTCGGCGTGGCCGGCCTGGCTTGGGGTGAGTGGCTGAACTGGCGGTGGTCGCGGGTGCTCGTGGGGGACCGCGAGGGCGGTTCCGTTGCCGTCGTGGTGTTGGGGTACCGGAATCCGCAGGAGACGGCGAACCCGATCAACCGTTGGCGGGTCCGTGCCGGGATTCGGTCCGTCGTCGATCGCGAGGCGCGGGAGACCCGCGTGGTGTTCAGCGGTGGTGCGGCCGCAGGCCAGGGTGCCACGGAGGCGCAGTTGATGGCTGACTACGCGAAAGCGGTGCTGGGGTTCGACGGGCGGGTCGTTCTTGAGGATCGGAGCGCGACCACGTGGGAGAACATCACCAACGTGATTCCCGAGCTGGAGGACGTCGACCGCATCAAGGTCGTCTCCCAGCCGGCTCATGCGCTCAAGGCCCGCGCCTACTTGCGGCGGCAACGCCCCGACCTCGCGGGGAAGTTGGTGCGCGCGAACGACTATCGACCGGGGGAGTGGCCGGCCGTCAAACCGCTGCTCGCGCTCTACGGGCTCTGGTCACTTCGTGGTCTCAGCGCCGACGAGCGCAAGGTCGCGCCAGGGTTCGGCCGGTTGCGGCAGGGCGCGTCAAAGGTACGGTCTGCGCCATGGACACTGGAGAGCTTGAGGTCAATGGTCGGGCAATCATCGACGCGAACCGATTCATGACGCTGGGGACCGCCGACTCCGACGGCCGGCCCTGGGCGTCGCCAGTCTTCTACGTGGCCGACGGGTACTCGACGTTCTACTGGATCTCCTCGCCCGAGGCGACACAGGTCCGCAACATCGCGGTGCGGCCCGAGGTCGGCATCGTGGTGTTCGACTCACAGCAGGAACCGGGCTCCGACGAGGCGGTGTACATGGCCGCCACGGCGTGCGAACTGACCGGAGCCGAACTGGACCGGGGCCTGGAGATCTACCTGAGCGCGGCACCGTTCGGCAGGGGACCGGAGGCCTTCCGGCCGCCCGGGCAGTACCGGGCTTACCGAGCAACGGTGACCGAACACTCCATGCTCTGCCCGCAAGCGTCGAGTGAGCCGTGCCCCGCGCACGGCCGCGTGTCCGACCACCGCATGCCGGTATCCCTGTAGCAAGGACCCGTACCGGAACTCACCACCCACTCGGCGCACAACCATCAGCCGTCTCCACGGGTCTCTCAGGTGAATCTCGTCCCTGCGCACGCGTCTCGATCTCGCCTGCGCCTCAAGGAGGAACCGTGGGCATTCGTCGACCCGCCGTATCGACCGCTGTGGCTGCCGCCCTGATCGGATCGCTCGGCGTCCCCATCGTGGCGGGCACCGCATCCGCGAAGGCCGGCGCCACCACCGTGCGCGAGGACTTCGACGGCGACGGCTACCAGGACGTCGCCGTCTCCGCCGCCGGCGCCAAGGTCGGCGGCCAGCTCTGGGCCGGATACATCACGATCACCTACGGCTCGGCACACGGCATCGACCCCGCGCGCACGACCACCATCACCGAGGACACCCCCGGTGTGCCGGGCACCTCCGGGGACAACCACGTCTTCGGGTACGCGATGATCGCCCGCGACCTGGACGGCGACGGCCTGACCGACCTGGCTGCGGTCGCCCGCGGCTACCGGCCCGACGACAACGCCAGCGGATCGGTGATCGTCCTGTGGGGTCGCAAGGGCGGCATCACCGGAGAGGGCGCCGTGCGGGTCCCCGCACCCGCGAACGCCCAGGTCGGCGACGACATCACCGCGGGCGACTTCGACGGCGACGGTCACATCGACCTGTTCATGAGCAACGGCGAGGACTACGACTACCACGACGTGCTCTACGGGCCCTTCGGACGCGACGGCGCCCCGGCCCGCGAGCAGCAGGTGAAGGTGTTCAGCACCGACAACTTCATCAACTCCACGGCGGCGGGTGACTTCAACGGCGACGGCATCGAGGATCTCGCCACCTTCTACGTCTACGAGAACCACGCCGAGGGCGGCAAGCTCTGGCTCGGCACCAAGACCGGCCTGTCCACCGTCCCGCAGCGGCTGAACTCCGCGGCCGCCACCGCCGTCGCCGACTTCGACCAGGACGGGTACGCGGACCTCGCCACCCGGATCTTCCCGGGTGAGGACACCGAGGCCACCGACGACGACCCCGGCACCGTGAAGATCTTCTACGGGTCGGCGTCGGGCCCCAGTCAGACCAGGACCCAGACGATCACGCAGGACACGGCGGGCGTGCCCGGGGCGAGCGAGAAGGGCGACCAGTTCGGCGATCGGCTGAACGCGGGCGACGCGAACGGCGACGGATACCCCGACCTGGCCGTCGGCGTGACCGGCGAGGCGATCGGCACGAAGACGCGAGCCGGTGCGGTGGTGCTGCTCAAGGGCGGCAAGGGCGGGCTCACCGGCCAGGGAGCGCAGGCGTTCCACCAGGACACGGCAGGTGTGTCGGGCGTCGCGGAGAGCGGCGACGTGTTCGGCGGGTCGGTGCGCCTGCTGGACGTGACGGGTGACGGGAAGGCGGACCTGGTCGCGAGTGCGCCGGGCGAGAACCTGGACCTCGTCGTGAACGGTGGCGCGGTGTGGATGCTGCCCGGCGCCGCCTCCGGCGTGACGGCGTCGAAGTCGGTCGCGCTGAACCCGAGGGACATCGGGGCGCCGGCCACGAAGGCGTTGTTCGGCTGGAACCTGGGCGGCGACAACGGCCCCGGAGCACTGATCCCCTAGCGGGCGGCGGGTGAGCGCGGGCCGTCGGCGGGTGATTTCCCGGACGGCCCTCCTCACCGGTTTCAGGCGCCGTTCGGCCAGGTCAGACGCCGGGCGAAGTGTGTCCAGGCGGCCACGACCACGAGCGTGGCCGCCAGACCGCCGAGCGTCATGACCGTCGACGGCGACGTCCGGTCCACGATGACGCCACCGGCCAGCGCGCCGAGGGAGATCGTCGCTTGGAAGGAGGCGGTGAAGAGCACCGACGCCGCCTCCGGAGCGTGCGGGGTTGCCTTGGCGAACCACGTCTGCGAGGAGACGGGGACGGCGCCATAGGCAACGCCCCACACGACCAGCAGTGCGACGGCACCGGCCTGCCGGCGGCCGAGTACGGGCAGCAACAAGGTGACGGCGGCGATCATGCCCGCGGCGACACCGAAGACCACCCGGGGACGGCGGCCCACCACTGCGCCGCCCACGAAGTTGCCGACGATTCCCGCGGCTCCGTAGACCAGCAGGAAGACGGTGATCAGCCCTGAGCCGGCCTGCGTGACCTGCTCCAGGAACGGAGTGAGATAGGTGTAGGCGCCGAAGTGCGCCAGCACGGCCAGGAACGTCAGCAGCAACGCGAAACGAGTGTTGACGCCCTGGCACATGCCGCGCAGCACACCCAGGCGGGTTGGCTGCTCAGGTGTGAGCGGCGGCAGCACGAGGAGCAGCAGGGCCAGGACACCGACGGCGAAGGCGCCCAGCACCATGAACGTCGTCCGCCAGCCCGCGAGGTCCCCGATGAACGTGCCGGCCGGTACGCCGAGTACGGAACCCAGCGGTACCGCGGAGAAGATCACCGAGTTGGCCCGTCCGACCGACGTCGCGGGTACCAGACGCGGGGCCAGTCCGGCGCCGATCGACCAGAAACCGCCGATGACGATGCCGACGACGACACGGGAGAGCAGGACCAGCCAGTAGTCCGGGGCCGCCGCGGCCAGGAAGTTCGCCCCGGCCAGCATGAGCACGAACACGCACAGCATGAGACGGCGGTCGATGCGCGCGGTCGCCACGGTGATCACGGGCGCGGAGACGGCCGCGAGGATGCCGGGCATGGTCATCATCAGCCCGGCCGCCCCGTCGGAGACGGCGAAGCTGGAGCCGATCGTGGTGAGCAGGCCGATCGGCAGGATCTCGGTCGTGACGATCGAGAAGATTCCCAGCATGACCGCGACGACGGCCAGCCAGCCGACCAGAGGGGACCGCGTCGGTAAGTCGACTTCGCCGGGGCGGGGTGTCGCGGCGGAGTCGGCGGAGGTGGTGGTGGCGGTAGTGGTGGTGGCGTTTGTCGAGGTCATGACTTCCGTCCTGGGGAGGGACCGGCGTTGCGTGATCAGTCCACAGGGCCTGCGCGGTGAACGCTGGCAGGTATGCGACGTCACCCGTGCGGTGCGCGGGGATCGTGGCGGTGCGTGACCAAGGCGGTGCCGCGGGAGTTGGGCAGGCGATGTCCCTTTGTCCTCTTGTCGTCGAAGCAGGGAGAACCTCCATGCGCATCCGTACCGCCACCGCCGCGGGAGCCGTCGTCATGGCCTTGGCCGCGCCCGTTGTCTGGTCCGCCCCGGCCGTTGCCGCCGGGCCCGAGCCGGGTACGGGCACCGTCGTGCTGTCGGACGAGGCGTTCGGCAGTTTCGACCGGGCGGACGAGGACGAGCAACTGCTGATCCTGACGGATGCGTCCTACCGCGAGGCGTGGCTCTTCTGCCTGCGCTCCACGGAGCCCAGCCACGTCGAACGCAACGGGTGGGGCCCGGGGTACGTGTGCATTCCGGACGGGGCGGTGCAGTAAGGGAAGTTGGAGGCCCGGGCCCCACTCGTAAATTCGGTGTTCCGCGCACACGCACGACACGCAAGATGGTGCGCATGACTCTGCCCACGCCCACCCTGCACACGGACCGCCTGCGACTGCGGCCCTTCACCGCCGCCGACGCGGACCACCTCTACACGCTGCACAGCAACACCCACGTGATGCGTTACTGGGATTCCGAGCCGTGGACCGACCGGGCTCGCGCCGACCGGTTCATCGCGATGTGCGGGAAGGTCGCCGACGAGGGCACGGGGGCGCGGGTGGCTGTCGACCGTGCTGCTGACGGCGCCTTCGTCGGCTGGTGCGGTCTGATCGGATGGGACCAGGGCAACCGCAGCGCGTCATTGGGCTACTGCCTCGACGAGTCGATGTGGGGCCACGGCTACGCGACGGAGGCCGCGCACGCCTTGCTGGGATGGGCGTTCGACACGCTGGATCTCAACCGGGTGCAGGCCGAGGCCGATACGCGCAACGCGGCATCCGGCCGGGTCCTGGAGAAGAACGGGTTCGTGCGGGAGGGGACGCTGCGGGAGGACTGCGTCGTGAACGGCGAGGTGTCCGACTCCTGGGTGTACGGGCTGCTCAGGCGCGAGTGGCGGCCGTAGACCACGCCGATCCCGGCTCCCTGGCGGGGCGCCATGTGCCCTTCGGCGGACCTCAGCTGGGAGGGAAGGCACGTTTCGTGAGCTCTTCGGAGACCTGCCAGATGCGTCGGGCCTGTTCGGTGCTGCGAAGGCGGGAGTAGAGGTTCTGTTCGCCGGGAGCGCCACCCATGTGTCCGAGCCCGCCCGGCCCGTAGAACCCGCCTGGTCGGGCCTCGGGGGAAGTAGCGGCGTACAGGGCGGGAAGTTGTGCGGTGTGGACCGTCCCCACAAGGATGCCGCGGGCCGACAGCGCTCGGATGAGGCGCACGCCCAGGGTGTCCTCGGCGCGGCCCATCTCGGGGCGTGCGGCGAGCAGGTTCGTCGGAGCGACCCCGGGGTGGGCGAGGTTGCTCGTGATGCCCCAGTCGTGGGCCCGGCTGCGCCGGTCGAGTTCGAGGCCGAAGAGCCCGAACGCGATCTTCGACTGGCGGTAGGCCTTCATGCCGTCGTAGGTGCGTTCCCAGTTCAGGTCGGCCCAGTTGATGGAGCCCTGCTTCGCCGCGACGCTGACCTGCGAGGTGACGCGCGCCCGGCCCGCGCGCAGCAGGGGGAACAGATGGGCCACGAGCGCGAAGTGGCCGAGGTGGTTGGTGCCGAATTGGAGCTCGAAACCGTCGGAGGTCGTCCGCCGCTCGGGCGGGGTCATGACGCCGGCGTTGTTGATGAGGATGTGGATCGGCCGGTCCTCCGCGCGCAGGGCGTCGCCGAGGGCGGCGACGGAGGCGAGCGAGGACAGGTCGAGCTCGCGGAGTGACACGTCGGCCTGGGGGACCGTCCGGCGGATCGTGGTGAGCGCGGCCTCGCCCTTGTGCGGGCTGCGGACGGGCAGGACGACTTCGGCGCCGGCCGCGGCGAGCCCGGTGGCGAGGCGGAGCCCGATGCCGTCGCTGCCTCCGGTGACGACGGCGCGCTTGCCCGACAGGTCGGGGACGGTGATGTCGATGGGCTTGCGCGGCATGGGATCACTCCGGGGTCGTGTCGTTGCGTCCACCGCCGTGGACGTCATCGAGCCTCGTTCGCCGCCCTGGCGGCGGCAACCCGTGAAGGGGGGATCGATGATCCGTGGATGTCGCGAGGTGGGGGAGGTAGAAAGGAGGAGCGAAGAGCCAAGTGGCCCAGCACGGTGAGGACGGCGCACGGTGATCGATCGGACCGGACTTGCGGACTTCCTCCGACGCCGACGGGAGTCACTGCAGCCCGAGGACGTGGGGCTCCCGCGTGGCCGGCGCCGTAGGACGAGCGGGCTGCGGCGGGAGGAAGTGGCCGTGCTGTGCCACATGTCGACCGACTACTACGCGCGTCTGGAACGGGAGCGCGGGCCTCAGCCGTCCGAGCAGATGATCGCCGCCATCGCGCAGGGCCTCCGCCTCTCCCTCGACGAACGCGACCACCTGTTCCGCCTCGCCGGGCAGACACCTCCCCCGCGGGGTGTGGACAGCGAGCACATCGGCCCCGGACTGCTGCGCATCCTCGACCGGCTGCAGGACACCCCTGCGGAAATCGTCACGGAACTCGGCGAGACACTGCGGCAGACCCCGCTCGGCATCGCGCTCACCGGTGACCTGACCGCATACAGCGGCCCGGCCCGCAGCCTGGGCTACCGCTGGTTCACCGACCCGACCACGCGCGGGCTCTACGCTCCCGACGACCATCCGTTCCTCACCCGGATGTTCGTCTCGGGGCTGCGCGGGGTGGCCACGCTGCGCGGCCCCGGATCCCGTGCGGCCCACTACGTCGATCTGCTGCTCGCCGAGAGCGAGGAGTTCCGGCGCGTGTGGCACGACCACGAAGTCGGCATCCGGCCCGACGAGGTGAAGCACTTCGTCCACCCCGAGGTCGGCCCACTGGAGCTGACCTGCCAGAGGTTGCTGGACCCGGACCAGTCGCACTTCCTGCTCGTCTACACCGCCGTCCCTGGCAGTGAGAGCTACGAGAAGCTGCAACTGCTGTCGGTCATAGGAACGCAGGCGCTGCGCCGGACGGGCTCAGGGGGAGAGTAGACGGGCCGGCATCGGAAGACGCCGATGCCGGCCCGCTCCAGTCCTGCGGCGCGACTACTTCAGGGCGACGCTGTCACCGCCGGCGGTCACCGCGCTCGTCGTGCTCGTGCCGGCGAACTTCCAGCGCCAGGTGCCGGCCGAGTTCGCCGTGACCGTCGTCTTCAGCTTGCCCGCGCTGTCGGTGGTCACGGTCTTGACCGTGGAGTAGGTCGAGGAGCCGGACTTCTTGAACTGCAGGGCGACCTTCTGGGAGGTGTACCCGGCGTAGACGTTCGTGTTCCAGTTGGCCCGGGTGAGGGCGCCGGTCACGGTCAGGGTGCGGCCCTTGACGACGGGCTCGGGGCTCGCCTGCGTGGCGGTCAGCTTGGCGTAGCGCTTCACCTTGACCGTCCTGCTGGTGTCGAGCGTGTAGAAGTCCTGGTCGTTGGCGGCGGCCTCGGCGTCGAGGTGCCAGGTGCCGGCCTGGACGTTCTTCAGGTCGGCGTAGTCGTCGGAGTCGTTCGCGTCCAGCGAGTACGTCCAGGTGCACTTCATGGTCGTGGTCGTCGGCCGGGTGCAGGACGCGTCGACGGGGAACGTGATGTGCTGGTCGGGGCTGACCAGCTTGCCGCCGTAGATGCCCTTGATGCCGGAACCGTCCTTGGCGGTCGCCACGACGGTCAGGGACTGGGCGGCGCTGACGCCGACGTTCACGGTGGACTTGCTGAACGTCACCGACGTGAAGGTGGTGTCGCCCTTGTGGGCGTCCGCGTGCGCGGCGGGCGCGAGGACGCCGAGCAGGGCGAGGGTGCCGCCCGCGGCGGTGGCGGCCGTACGGATTCGCATGGTTCTCCAGGCAGGATGAGCCGGATCTCGGTCCGGGCGTGGAGAAGACACCCGACAGGTCAGGTTGGTTGTACGGGCGGTGGGGCCGGTTCTCCCGGCCTTGGCCGGTGGGCGGCGGATAGCGGTGTCCTATGGCTGCTATTGGGAGATCGCCCGTTGTTCACCCACTGTTCGCGGGGCGAGGGTGGCGGTGACGATCCCACCGGCTGCGAAGGAGCAGACCATGGCTGTGGCACCGGGTGACATGCGGTTCGATGTGGCAGAGCGTTTGACGGGCAATTACATCGGTGGGCAGTGGGTCGCGGCGCAGTCGGGACAGCGCCGCGCCGACGTGAACCCGGCCGACTTCTCCGACGTCCTGGGGGAGTTCGCGGAGTCCGGTGGCGTCGACGTGGACGTCGCCGTCGACGCGGCCGCGCAGGCCCTCGACCACTGGCGCGGCATCGGCCCCATCGAACGGGCCGGCTACCTGACGAAGGCGGGCCGCATCCTGGAGGCACGCTCCCAGGAACTGGCGTACGCGATCACGCGGGAACAGGGAAAGCTCCTGAAGGAGGCGACCGGGGAGGTCCAACGGGCCCTGGCCGTGCTGGAGTTCACGGCCGGACAGGCCCGCCTCCTCGGCGGTGTCACCGCCCCCGCCGAGGAGGCACGCACCTTCGCGTACACCTTCCGCAAGCCGATCGGCGTGGTCGGGCTGATAGCGCCGTGGAACTTCCCGCTGGCGATCCCGATGTGGAAGGTGGCGCCGGCGCTGCTGGCCGGCTGCACCGCCGTCCTCAAGCCGTCACCGCTGACGCCGCTCACCTCGGCGCTGCTCGTCGACGTGTTCCGGGAGGCGGGCCTGCCCGACGGGGTGCTCAACCTCGTGCAGGGTGATGCCGCGGCCGGTGAGGCACTGGTCGCCAACCCGGCCGTCGCCGGCATCAGCTTCACCGGATCGCTGCCGATCGGCACCGCGATCCATGCGGGCGGTGCGCACCGGCTGCTGCGCACCCAGCTCGAACTCGGCGGCAAGAACGCCGTCGTCGTGTGTGACGACGCCGACCTGGACAAGGCCGTGAACGCGGTCGTGCACGGCGCGTTCGGGCAGGCGGGCCAGCGCTGTTCGGCGACCAGCCGGGCCGTCGTCGACGTACGGGTGCGCGAGGAGTTCCTGGAGCGGCTCGTCGCCCGCGTCGCGCATCTGCGGGTCGGGCCCGGCTTCGACGAGGCGTCCGAGCTGTGCCCGGTGGTGGACACCGCCCGCCGCGACGCGGCCCTCGCGGCGATCGCGGGCGCCCAGCGCGGCGGCGGCAAGGTGGTGTGCGGCGGCGGCCGCGAGGAACGCCCGGAGCTGCCCGAGGGCTGTTACGTCCAGCCGACCGTGATCCGGGACGTGCCGTGGGACGCGGAACTCGCCCAGGAGGAGGTGTTCGGCCCGGTCCTCGCGGTGGTCGACGCGGACGGCTTCGACGACGCGCTGCGCATCACCAACTCGGTGAAGTACGGCATGTCGGGGACCGTGTTCACCACCTCGCAGACCCGCGCCTTCGAGGCTCTGGAACGCTTCGAGGCGGGCATGCTGCACGTCAACCGGCCGGGCGTGGGCGCGTACGCGCACCTGCCGCACGTGGGGGACAAGGCCAGCCAGTACGGGCCACCGGAGTGCTCGCCGGAGGTCTTCGACTTCTACACGGCCTGGCACTCGGCCTGCATCTCGTACTGACACTCGTACGCGCGTCTGGACCTGGCATCCAGTACTGAACCCTGCACGCCGAAAGGGCCGGAGCCCCACCAGGGGCACCGGCCCTTTTCGACGTCGCCGTCAGGCGGTCACCGGGGCGTCGCGGTGCGCGGGCGGCGGTTCCAGTGGGGGAGCATGACGAGGCCGGCCAGCGCGGCGGTGATCGAGAACAGGATGAACAGGGCCGAGCCGGAGAGGAAGCCGGGCAGCAGCCCGCCCAGGATCGCGCCGACCGAGCCGCAGCCGTTGACCAGGCCCGCCGCGGTGCCCGCGGCCTCCTCCGTGCCGAAGTCGACCGCGGCGACGCACGAGATCATCGAGTCGGCCGCGTACACGGCGAGTCCGATCACGCCGAGCAGCGCGATCATGATGCCGACGCTGTCGGTCGCGGTGAGCGGCATGAACAGGGCCAGGACGACGGTGAGTACGGCGAGTGCCAGCACGCAGGCGGGGACCCGGCGGGACTGGAAGAGCCGGTCCGACACCCAGCCGACGACGATCGGCGCGAGCACCCCCGCCGCCCCGAACGCGATCGGGATGAGGGTGGCCCCCACCTTGTCCACCTGCGGCAGCCGGTCGCTGACCAGCACCGGGCCCCACAACAGGATCGCGTATCGGGCCGGCTTGAGCAGGAAGTAGGCGGCGCCCAGAGTGAGCACCATCGGGTCGCGCAGCGTCTTGCGGTACAGGGCGAGACCGCCGTGCCGGGCCGGCACGGCGGGAGCGGTCTGCTCCGTGTCGCCCGCCCCTTCGGGTGCGTTGCGCTGGAAGAGGACGAAGAGGACGAGGACGACGGCCAGGGTCGCGGACCCGCAGAAGAACGCCGCCTGCCAGCTGTCGAAGACGGAGTAGGCGAGCCAGCCCAGGAACGGGGGTGCCGCGAGACCACCGAACGCGTAGTTGGTGGACCAGAACCCGAGCACCCGGCCCCGCTCGGCGACCGGGAAGAAGGCGCCCATGTTCTTGCACAGGGGCGCCCACCCGGCCGACTGCGCCAGGCCCATGAGGACCATGGCGCCGCCGAAGACGAGCACCCCGGTGAAGGCGCCCATCAGCAGCCCCGCGCCGATCGCCCCCACCATGCCGGTGATGACGACGACCCGCGGCCCGAACCGGTCGGACCAGGCGCCCCACACGAACTGCCCGACGGCGTACGCCGCGAGATAGACGGCGTCGATGACACCGAGGACGCGTTCGGAGAGCGTGTGGGCGAGGAGCGGGTCGTCGAGGATGCCGAGCTTGGCGACGGAGAACGCCTGCCGGACGAAGTAGAAGCCCGCGTACGCGACCCAGGTGATGGCGAAGATCTGCAGGCGCAGGCGCTTGCTCACCAGGTACGGGTGAACGGTGCGCTGGGCCTCGCGGGTGGTGACGGGTGGTTCGGTGTCGGCCATGGTGAGTCCAATCCTGGAAAGAGCGGAATGGAGCAGGGGAGGGCTGAACCGTGGACCGGCGGAGGACGTGGGGAGTCGCCCACCGCGTCCGGGTACGGCACGGCACGGCACGGCCCCGGCGCGCACCTCGGCGGCGCGCCGGGGCCGGGAAGGCCTTTCGG
>NZ_JAMOLN010000239.1 GCF_024448165.1 Streptomyces longispororuber | reverse complement strand
CCAGCCCCGAGCCGAGCCACTCCGAGCCCCCGAACGGCGGCCACCTGGCGGACACGGGCTCAGGGACGACGCTCCTGACGAGCGGAGCAGCCGCAGTCGCCCTGGGTGTTCTGGTGAAGTTCGCACTCGTCATGCGTGCTCGTCGGAGCCGGTCGCGCGGCTGAGCATGGACCCTGACGGAATCGGTTGACCCTCCGGACCAGGCCGGACCACACCAAGCGTGGCCCGGCCTGGTGGCCGGCCATCCTGATCCGCTCCTACGACCGCGGTGTGCTGTCGGAACGCCAGGTGGTGAGACGAGGCCGCCCCGGCAGTTCGCCGCGGCCGGTGGCCCACAACAGGGTGGGCCAGGGATCCGTGTCGTCCGGCGCCTCGCGGAAGAGCCGGGCGAGCACCCGCGAGCAGAGAGCGGCCGGCGGTGTCCAGTCGAGCCCGAAGCCCTCCGCCACATCGTGCATGTGCACCAGCATCTCTTGCAGCCCCAGCGCCGCGAACCCTTCGGGGCCCGACGCCCCGGCAGCGTGGTGGGCGCGGACCTCGGGCGGCGTCGTACGCACCATGGCGACCAGCAGCGCGCCACTGGCCTCCAGCACCTGCAGCAGACCTGCCGGACCCGCCTCACGCTCCGCGTAGAAGAAGACCGTGGGTGCCTCCGGCCGCTTCTGGTTCAACGCGAAAGGCACGTGCGTGTCCAACGGCGGTGTCTGCGGCCCCAGTTGAACGGCGTAGTAGAACAGGTCGTTGGCCAGGTGCTCGACGGTCTCCCAGCAGTCCCACTCCAGCGAACCGGCCTTACTGCCCCACCCCTCCGCGGGCGCCTCCCGAAGAACGCCCACGGCGAGCCGCACGACAAGGGCGACGTCGTCCGCGGTGATGGGAGGCAGGTCTGATGCGGTTCCCGCTGATGGTGACATGACGGAACCGTATCGCGAGGGGAGCGGACGGCCCCTTCCAGCCTGTGAGTTGGCCGTGGGCGGTACCGGCAGACAACGCCGTTGGGCAGCCAGGTAGGTGCGCCCAGAGTGGCGTGGCCTAGCGTTCTGTCAGCGAGTTCACCACGAAGGTGGCTCCGTCGGGGTCGCACAGGACAGCCTCGTCCGCCGTTTCCCGCAGTACTCGACCGCCCTGGGCGTGCGCGGCCCGCGCGCAGGCATCCACGTCCTCCACCGTGAAGTGGACCTGCCAGCGTGGCCTGACGGTCGGATCGGGGGCGGAGCCGATCGCACCCGAGTGGATCCGGGCCACTACAGCACCCTGGCTGCGCAGCACGACTTCCTCGCTTTCGTAGTGGACTTCACAGCAGCCAGGGTGCCCGGACGCCCAGTGGAGGACCTCGCCGTAGAAGATCGCCGCATCGAAGGCGTCGCGGGTGTGGAGTTCCACGAACGTCGGGGCGGCGCGACGCCACTTCTCCCAGTCGGCCACCAACTCTCCCTCCCAGACGCCGAAGACGGCCCCGTGTCGGTCAGCCAGTACGGCCGCCCTTCCGGGAGGGAACGAGAGAGGGCCCACCGCCGTCGTCCCACCGCGCTCGTGGCTGCGCGCCACGGCATCGTCCGCACTCGCCGCCGCGAAGAACGGCGTCCACACACCGGCCGCCGCCCCCATGGTCACGGCGGAGACACCGGCCACGGGAACCTCGCCCACGCTCGCGAACCGGTAGTCGTCACCCAGCCTGCCCTGCCGCCAGTCCCACCCCAGCACGGCGTGGTAGAACGTCTCCGCCCTCCGCAGATCCTGCGTGGAAAGGCTGACCCAGCAGGGTGCCCCGAGTACCGATCTGCTGATGAGCTGGGCGTTTTCGGATGCCATAGACGTGTTCATCTCCGTACCGATCTGACGGGGGGCCTGCTCGGAGGCCCGGGTAAGCCTCGCGACCGGCTCGGTCAAGCCAGTCTCAACGGCCGCAGCGCAGCCTAGAGCTTCCCAACGGTCACTGACGGTGAGGACATGCGGAAGGCCGGCGACTGCCTGCCTGTCTTGTTTGCGGGCCACACCCGGGTGCCCTCATTCCGGCTCCTCAGAATCACCGTGGGAAGGCAGCCCGTCCCCTGACCAGCACCGGAGCGCCATGCCTGGCGTCTGTGGCGCTCCTGGGCGGGAGGCAATGGAGGGGAAGGAGAATCACTCGATGTTGCCCAGGCCGACGCTCACGCCGGTGGACTTCTCGTACGCACAGGGGGCGGAACTGCTTGGTCAGCAACGGCGCTCGCCGCGCCGATGAGTTCCCGGGGCGGGGCCGGTCTGTACAGGTATGCAGACTCACACTCTCGAGACAGCCGGCGCGGACCTCGTCTACGACGTTCGCGGACCGCTGCCGACCACCGATGGGCGCCCGCCCCTGTTCATGATCGGGCAGCCCATGGACGCCACGGGCTTCGTGGCGCTCGCGGCGCGCTTCCCCGAGCGGACCGTTGTCACGTACGACCCGCGCGGGCTCGGCCGCAGCACCCGCAAGGACGGCCGGGACGACCACACGCCGCAGACCCAGGCCGACGACGTGCACGCCGTCATCGAGGCGCTCGGGGCCGGGCCGGTCGAGATGTTCGCCAGCAGTGGCGGAGCGGTCACCGCACTCGAGGTCGTGGCGCAGTATCCGGCGGACGTGACCACCCTGGTCGCGCACGAGCCGCCGCTCATCACCCTCACGCCGGACGGTCCGGCGGCCGTGCGGGCGCGGGCGGGAGTGCGGGACGCCTACGAGAAGCGTGGATGGGGAGCCGGGATGGCGGCGTTCGTGGTCATGACCTCGTGGGAGGGCGAGTTCACCGACGCGTACTTCGCCCAGCCGGAGGCCGATCCCGCCGCGTTCGGGATGCCCACGGAGGACGACGGCTCGCGTGACGATCCGTTGCTGTCGGACCGGTCGTGGGCCGTGAGCAGCTATCGTCCGGATGCCGCCGCGCTCGCCGCTGCGCCGACCCGCATCGTGATCGGTGTGGGGGAGGAGTCCGTGGGCGTCGAGACCGGGCGCACCTCCGTCGCAACCGCTGAACTGCTGGGGCAGCAGGTGACCGTGTTCCCGAGCCATCACGGTGGCTTCCTGGACGGTGAGTTCGGATATCCGGGGAAGCCGGACGAGTTCGCGCAGCGCCTGCGTCAGGTCCTCGACGGCGAGTCGTAGGTCACCCTGATCTCTTGGTCGAGATGACGCGCACCGAACTTGGTCGTGTGGCGACGCACTTGGTGTCAGCGTCAGCGTCAGTGTCGGCGGAGCGCGGCGGAGGTCAGGCCCCACCCGCTCCGCCGTGAGGACTTGAGCCCGGCATCGCGTCCCCGCTCCACGTAAACCGGTCTGACAGCACCCCACCCGGCAGGTGATACTCGGCGATTGGCGTGGTTCGAACAGGCGAGTGCAGCGGAGACGGCCGGCGACTGGGACATCGCCATCGCCCTGGTGAGTACGCGCGCCGAGTGCTACTCCACTGACTGCAGCGCCCACGGCAACCACCTGTGCTGCCCAAGGCGCACGCACGGATCCGGTGGAACGCTCGTGATCCGGGGCTGCCGTCATGGTTGTGGGCCAAGCAGCATGGCCCCGAGATCGGTCGCATCGACGATCGGGTCGGCCGCATCCGTGAGGCGGTGGGCGATGATCGCGCCGGGCCACGATTCGGGTGCGTGGTCGGCCCGCACCCATGGACCGAGACCTGCGCGCCCTGCCGGAGTCAGGGTGCCCGAGGTGTCGAGGGTTGCCCGCAGCATGCCGTGGCGGCGCAGGGCGGCGTCGGGATCGTGCGTCGAGGCCCGATGAGGCCGCGCGTACGGCCGTCCCGTAAGGAGCCCGCCCCGCAGGGAGCGCTGAGCTCACCGCCCGAACTGGGCCGTGCTTGCTCTGAGTTGGAGCAGAGTCGCGCGGTCTGCCATGTCACCGTCGGCCGGGGGTACGGTGAGGCTGATGGGATGCTGGCCGGGCAGGCCGTACGGGATCCAGACAGGCGTCGTAGACCGCACCCCCACGGAGGACTCGACATGCTGCTCGCAGCGGACAAGGGCGACATCACCACGATCATCGGCGGCATCGCCCCCGACTGGGGTCCCTTCGGGACCCTGGGGACGGAGGCGAAGACGATGATCCAGGTCATCATGGCCGTCGCGATCCTGCTCTGCCTCGGCATCGCCATCTGGGGCGCCGCCAAGCAGCGGATCGGCGCCACGGCCCTGCGTGACACGTTCAGCGCCGAGCAGGGCAAGGGCCTGATCATCGCCGGGATCACCGGGGTGTTCCTCATCGGCTCCCTCGGCACCCTCTTCACCATCGTCTACGGCATGGCCGTCTGACGCCGTCCGACTGTGCGGGTCCCGCCCGCCGGCCCGTGAAAGCCGGCGGGCGGCCCGGCGACGCAGGCGCGGTCCGCGGCGGTCGAGGGCCCGCGTGCGGCGGCGCCCGTGGCACCGGTTACCCTCTTGGTTCGTACTGCCCGACACGGGGTGCCCCGCGACAGCGCCGGGGCTGAGATCACACCCGTAGAACCTGAACCAGTTAGCACTGGCGGAGGGATGTCAGCGATGCCGATACCGCACGCTTCCACGCACCCGGCCACACCCGCGCCCCGGACCGCACTCGACGGGCGGATGCCCGCGGCACCAGGAGACCTGCGCATCGAGGCACACGGCATCGCCCCCGTGCCCGAGACCCACCGCTACGGCGGCGCCGGACGGCTCTTCACCGTCTGGTTCGCGCCGAACCTGACCATGAGCGGCGTCTTCACCGGCACCGTCGGCATCGCGCTCGGCCTGGACTTCGCCACGGCGCTCGCAGCGGTCGTCCTCGGCACACTGATCGGCGCCGTGCCGACCGCGTACCTCGGCACCTGGGGCAGTCGCACCGGGTCCGGTCAACTCCCGCTCGCACGGCTCGCGTTCGGTGGGGGTGTGGTCCTGCCCGGCACCGTGCAGTGGCTGTCGTCCATCGCCTGGGACGCGCTGATCGGCCTGTTCGGCGGGGACGCCCTCGCCCGGCTGTGCGGATGGCCGTTCTGGCTCGGGGCGCTGGTCATGATGGCGGCCCAGGGACTGCTCGGGGCGTTCGGCTACGAGGTGATCCACCGGCTTCAGCAGTGGATGACGGCCGTGCTTGCGGTCGCCTTCGTCGCGCTGGCACTCCGCCTCGCGCACATCGGGGTCACGCCCGAGGCGCACGGATCCGTCCACGGCGCCGACCGCGCCGGGGCCTTCGCTCTGACCAGCACGATCGCCCTGAGCCTGGCCCTCTCCTGGGCACCGTACGCGAGCGACTTCAGCCGCTACCTGCCCCGCGCCACCTCCCCGGTCCGCATGTTCTGGTGCACGCTGCTCGGCGTCGTCGTGTCCTTCACGGCCGTGCAGGCGCTCGGCCTGTGGGGCGCCTCGGTCTTCACCGACCAGACCGCGCGCGGCGTCGATACCGTGCTCGGCGGGGGAGTGCTCGGATCGGTGGGTCTGCTGGCCGTCGCGCTGGCCGCGCTGTGCAGCAACGCGATGAACGACTACAGCGGTTCGCTCGCCCTGCAGACCATCGGCGTCCGCATCCCGCGCCCCCTGGCGGCGGCCCTCGCCGCGCTCCTCGGCTTTCCCCTCGTGCTGTGGATGCATGCGGCCGACACGGCTGCCCGCTTCCAGAACGTGCTGCTGTTCGTCGGCTACTGGATCCCCGGGTTCGTGGCCGTCGTGGTCGTCGACTGGTGGGCGCGGGCCCGCGAGCGGGGCGGCGCCGGCATGGACCTGTCCGACGAACGCACGAGGACCCGCTCGGCCCTGCCTCCGCTCCTTGCGTTCCTCTGTGCTTTCGCCGCCACCGTCCCGTTCATGAACACGAGCCTGTACGTCGGCCCGGTCGCCGAGGCGTTGCACGGTGCGGACCTCGGCTACTACGTCGCGTTCCTCGTCGGGCTCGCGGTCTACGCGCCGTTCCGGCTGCGTCGGCGGACGTCGACGCCGCACGGCGGTGCCGACCGGAGCTGAACCCGGCGGCCCGGCGCGGCAGATGGGCGCGCCGTGCGCCATGCGTCCCAGACATGATCAATGGCGGTACAACCTTGTCCCCTCCAAGATCGTCTGAGGGTCGAGGAGTTGGAGCGTCCGACTCCCCGACACCCCTGGGGGATGCAATGCACAGAGCCTCCGTCGGCCGCGCCGTGCGGCTTGGCGCGTGCGGAACCGCGGTCGCCGGCCTGTTCGTGGTCGGTCTCGGCGCCGGGACCGCGATGGCTTCGGACACGCTGTGGGTGCAGTCGCCGTACGAGTTGAACGTGCCGCTCGGCGTGGACGGCGGTGAGCCCCCGGCCCGCTCGCTCGACCTCGGGCTCTACCACGACAACAGCAACGTCAAGGTCACCGACGGGCGGTTGACGGTCGACGTGTCCGGGCTTGCCGGAGTGGCGGACATCGTCTGGCCGGCGAACTGCGCGCCCGAGGGTACCGTCGCGGTGTGCACGGTCGACGGCGAGATCCCGGTGACCAACGTCGATGCCGTGCACCTGGGGATCCGCGCCGCGGCCGGCGCGCAGCAGGGCGCGCAGGGCACGGTCACGTACAAGGCGACCGCCACCACCCCGTCCGGCACGATGAAGTCGCCGGAGGGATTCACCACGACGGTCACGGTGGCATCGGGGCCGGACCTCGCGCTCACCGAACCGGACCCGGTCACGGGTGCGGAGCCCGGCTCCACGACGACGGTGCCGTTCACCGTGACCAACGAGGGCAACGAGACGGCCCACGGCTACACCCTCACGATGAGCGCCTCCTACGGCCTCGACTTCGCCACCACGTACCCGCAGTGCGCCTACCGGCATGCCGGTGGCGACGAGGACGCGCCGATGACCCACGTCACCTGTGCCTTCGACGACGAGATCGCCCCGGGCGCGAGCGTGCAACTGCCCGAGCCGCTGCGGGTCGACGTCAATGACAAGGCACTGAACGAGCGCCTCGACCTCAACGTGGCCCCGGCCGGCGGTGTCAGCGACATCGACGACCAGGACAACTACGTGGTCCAGTCCGTGCGTGCCGCCAACACCGCGGACTTCGCGGTGCGCGGCGCGGACGTCACGGCCGCGGCCGGCGAGACCGTCACCGCTGAGCTGCGCTTCGAGAACAAGGGCCCGGCCTGGTTCGGCAACCTGGGCTCCGGCGACCCGGCCGCGGTCGTCGAGTTCCGGGTGCCGCAGGGGACCACTGTCACCGGCGCCCCCACGGACTGCCGCCCGCGCACGCTGACCGGCGGCTACTACCCGGACCGGGCAGGTGCCCCGCGCTACGACTGCAACCTGCCGTACTGGGTGTCGGAGAACGCCGAGCGCGCCTTCGCGTTCCAGCTGCGCGTGGACAGCGTGGTCGAGGACGCCACCGGGCCGGTCGTGGTGCGTCCGGTCTTCGGGGCGTTCGACTTCGACCCGGAGACGACGAACAACACCGCCAAGGTCGTGGTGAACGCCGCCCCGGCTGCCTGACCGGTCAGGCCGGTCAGACCGGTTCCGCGCCTGCCTGGGCCGCCCCGGGCAGGCAGCGGAAGTCACGGATCGCTCGCGACGGTGACGGCCTTCCGGCGCAGGCGCCGGTAATTGCCTCGCGTGCAACGGAGACCGCCGGGATACTGCCCCGATGACCCGCACCGCACTGCCCCAACCCTTGCGGCCTCGTGCTCTGAGGCCCGGAGATCTCGTCGTCATCGCGTCGCTGTCCGGGCCGCTCCACGCCGCCTACGAGGCCGACCTCGAACAGGCGGTGGTCGTGCTTGAGCGGATGGGATTCCGCGTGCGTCGGGCACCACTCCTCGAAACGGGTCGGCACCGCTGGTGGAGCGCGGCGCGGCCGACGGAGATCGCCGAGGAGTTCAACGCCCTTCTGCGGGACCCCGAAGTGCGCGCCGTCATCGCGCACGACGGCGGCCAAACGGCTCTCGGCTACCTGGACTTGATCGACATCGAGGCGATCGCCGCCGATCCCAAGCCGATCCTCGGCTACAGCGACATCTCGCTCCTGCATCTGGTGCTCCATGCGCGCACGGGTCTGGTCGGATTCCATGCCGATCTGGCCACCCCTGGACTCGGCGGGCACTGGCAGCGCGTGCCCGCAACACGCCGAGCGGAACTCGAGAAGCTCTACTCGACGCTGCTGACCAGTGCGGAGCCGATCGGCGCGCTGCCGACGACCCCTATGTGGGAGTGCTGGCGCCCAGGTCGTGCTGAAGGGCGTCTGATCGGCGGGGTGATCAACCGCATCGTGCTGGCGCAGGCGACGCCGTACGCGCTGCCGCTCGAGTGGTTCGACGGAGCGGTGCTGTTCTGGGAGGAGACGGGCGGGCACGCGTCGTACGTGTGGAGCTATCTGCACGTGCTGCGCCATTGCGGCATCCTCGATCGGATCTCCGGGATGGTCGTGGGCATCCCGGAAGCGATCGATGGACTCGGCTCGCCCGGCGGGTCCCCGACCCTGCGCGAGATCGTCCTCGACGTCCTCGGCGACCGTGACATCCCGGTCCTGGGCAACGTCGAGTTCGGTCATGCCGGCCCGAATCTCCCGATGCCGGTCGGCATCCGCGTCGCCCTCGACGCCCAGGGGCGGGCGCTGTCGCTGCTCGAACCGGCAGTGCGGTCGCATGCGTTGACGGGGCAGGTCGGCTGAGCGACGCGGATCGGCGAGCCGTCACGTTCGGTGAGCCGTCATGCTCGGCGTCCTGGCTGCGGACGGTCGTCTCCGGTACGGGGTGGCGCGGCATCGCCGACATGGTGAGAGTGAACTGCCGTTCAATGTAAATGGCGAGGGCGCGTCGTGACCGGCGATGGCACGTCGGTCGCACGCATTCCGCTGCCGTCGCCCAGGAAGGACTCTCGATGCCGCGCACCCCCGAGGCCGCCGCCGCAGTGCGGGACGCCACGAAGCAGCGCATTCGCCGTGCCGCGGTGCTTCAGATGGCCGAGCAGGGCTACCGCGCCACCACTCTGCGCCAGGTCGACGCCCGGGCGGGAGTCGCTGACGGCTTGCCGTCACGCTACTTCGGCAACAAGGCGGGCCTGCTGCTGGACGTGGCCGACCGATGGCGGGAGCGCACCCGCGACGCGTTGGCGGAGCTGGCCGATGCCGAACCTGCGGATCGCCTGCGGGCCCTGGTCCGGTCGGCCCTCCTCGGCCTGGACGTCTCCCCGGAGGAGATCGACGAGGGTCGAGCCGTTGCCGCGCTCCTCGCCGACCCCGAGGCGCGCGAGGTCCTGCGGGAAGCCGGGACGGACGATGATTCGGCGGACCTGCTCAAGGAGTTGTCCGACAGCCTCGTCGCATCCGGGTCGACGGACCCGGAAGGCGACCGCCTGCTGTTGATGGCCGGCATCAGGGGCGGTCTCGTTCTCGCGGCGGAGGACCCCTCGTTCCCGCTGCGCGGGCTGGAGGACGTACTGCTCTCCCGCGTCCTGGGCGGTCGCTGACCTGCTGCCGGGTGAGGGGGAGTACGTCGTGGAGTTCCGGATCCTCGGAACCGTCTCGGTGACCACGAAGAGCGGCGAACTGCCACTCGGTCCCGCAAAGCGGCGAATGGGAAAGCGGGAGTTGGGTTGCGCGTGGTGCGCAAGGGAGGCCCGGGCCCCGTCGGTGTGGACGGGCTCCTGGCACGCCGAGGGTCAGGCCGCGAGCAGCGTGGACGCGGCCCGCGAACCGGATCGCCGCCTGAGCTTGCTCCTCACGGCGTGCGGCCGGCATTCGGCGGGGGCTCAGCGGGCCGGTCGGCATCCTCTGCATAGGTGGCCTGGTGGGCGGCTGTGCGGATGTGGAGTGCGGCTTTCCGGGCCTGGCGGGCGCGGTTGCGGTGATCTTCCGCGGTGGCCGTCTCGCTCTCGGCGAGGCGCTCGTGCTGTTGGGCCACCATGTCGTGCGCGTCCGCGAGCTTGGCCGAGGCGATGAGGTATCGCGTATGGAGTTGCTGCACGAAGATCTCGAGATTTTCGAGCCGCGACGGATCTGCGGCGCCGAGCAACTGGGCGGAGATGGCGAGCTCTTGCTGTGTGGCCCACTTCTCGCGGGCGTCGAGGATCTCCGCGCGGGCCAAATTGGCATCAGCGCGTGCCAGCCGGGCCTCGCTGGATGCGAGCAGCAAGCGAGCCCTGGCGCTCGCCTCCTGGGAGCGCTGCAGGAAGCTGGGTGTTTTTTCACCGCGTTGGCGGCTGTGTCGATCCGCTTCCGCTTCGCGGGCATTAAGGTCCCGTTCCCGCTCGTCGGCGATGGCCTCGCGCTCGTCGGCGATGGCCTCGCGCTCGTCGGCGATGGCCTCGCGCTCGTCGGCGATGGCCTCGCGCTCATTGGCAGCGGTGTCGCGCTCACCAGCGGCGTCTGCCCATGTGCCGATGACATCGCTGAAGGTTGACCGGTCCGGCCGTTCAGTGCCCACCTGCCCAGTATCCCGAGGCCGGGCGCGGCCATCAAGCCGCCCCTGGGTTCCCCCACCGCTTCAGAGTCGGTTGCGGCATGCGTGCCCCGCGGGGATGAAAGCAGGGCGGTCCATGCTCATCGCCGGGGGCAGGCCCTTGTGACCGGCCCAGGTCTCCGATGTCTGACGTAGGGAGAGTCCCGCCGCGACGGGGGATGCACGGCGGGGCTCTGTAGCGCGAGTACCCCGACCGCGGGGTGGCATGCGAGGGAAACTGCACGCTTCGGTCCGCTTGTTGCGTCGTCTCGTGCTCCAAGTCTGACTGTGCCTTCTCCCGCTCTTGCGCGCCAAGGTGCCTGCCGTTCTGTGCGTTGACGACGAACGCCCGGTGCGCGGGACCGGCGATTGCCGGATCGGGGTTGGATCTTTCATGATCCCTCTAGGGCTGATGCGGCGCGGGAGTTGAGGGTCGAAAGCTTCGCAGGGATTGCCATAGGTGGCTTCGGCCGACGGTTGTTCCTGGGCGTCCGCGCGCCCCTACTTGCCGCCCTCGCGCTGGTAGCCCCGCCGACCGGCGCCGCAGGAGGCGTCCCGCCGTTGCCCAGACGCGAGAGAGGGGACGTCTGGGGTACTCGACCCCGGACGCCCCCTTGCCTGTCCTGCGGTCTCGGCCAGCCACACCGCCCCCGCCATGCCATGCCCCGAGTCGGCGCACTGTCGGCGCCACCCTGTCCGCGACCTACTGGACGAACGGCAGGAACAGGTCCGCCGTGGCCTCCGCGTGGATCGTGAACTGTTCCCGCGCCTTCGCCGGGTCGCTGTGCTCGATCGCGGTGACGAGCGCGCGATGCTGCTGGTCCGGCATGCGGCGCGACTCCACTCCGCCGGGATGGTCCGCGAGGAGCCGGGTCAGCTCGTCCTGGATGCCCTGCTCGGCTTCCAACAGCCGCCGGGAACCGGAGAGTTCGGCGATGTGGAGGTGCAGGCCGGCGTCCAGGGTGCGATAGGCCTCCGCGTCGGCGACCGCCTGGTCCGTGGCGGTCTCCAGTTCGCGCAGCCTGGCGAGGCCCGCCTCCGAGGCATGGCGTGCGGCGCGGGCTGAAGCCTCTCCGGACACGGCGATCCGCCAGGCCGTCAGTTCCTCGATGTCGACCTGTGTGTACGGGTGGAGGGCGGTCAACTCCCGGATCCGGCTGAGGACTTCGGGGACCACATAGGTGCCGGCGCGGTGTCCGCGGCGGGTCTCGATCAGCCCGTCCTCCCGTAGCACCGCCATCGCGTGCCGCATGGTCATCACGGCGACCCCGAACATCTCGGCAAGGGCCTTCTCCGGAGGGAAGCGATCACCGCCCACCAGGATCCGCGCGCCGATGAGCTCGTTGAGGCGCCGCGCGATGGCCTCCGCGGCTCCCGCCGAGCGCACCGGCGCAATGTGTTGGGCCCAGCCCTTGTCGTCCATGAAACCTATCCTCTAGATTTCGCACTTCCGCCGCAAGTTGCGATCAGCAGGAGAGCCTATGAGCACGACTGAGCCCACGGCACCGGCACCCCTCATCGGGATACCCGTGCGCCTCAGTGACGGGGACGCACCGGGCGCCGACCAGCGGGTCGTCGAGGCCAATCGCATCTTCGACGACGTCGTCGACCTGATCCGGGCCGCGGGCGCCGAGCCCGTCCTGCTCCGCCCTTCCTTCGGCGGCAGCCCGCTCGACGAGCAGCTCGCCGACTGCCGCGGCTTCGTGGTGCCCGGTGGCGGGGACGTCGACCCGGCCCTGTACGGGGCCGACCCGCAGCACCCTGCGCTGTACGACGTCAATCCCGCCCAGGACCGTCTCGACACGGCCGTCATCCGGTACGCCCAGGAGAACCGGAGGCCGTTCCTCGGCATCTGCCGCGGCATGCAACTGCTGAACATCATCCGCGGCGGCACGCTCCACCTCGACCTGCCCAAGACCTTCGTGGCGCACGACCCGGAGCACGGTGAGGGGTGGGCCGTCCACGACGTCGCACTCTCCGCCGGTAGCGCGGCGGCTCAGGTGTTCGGCCGCGACCGGATTCCCGTGTCGTCCGGTCACCACCAGGCCGTGGACCGCGTGGGCGACGGACTGCGGGTCACGGCACGCGCGGACGACGGATGCGTGGAAGCCATCGAACTTTCCGAGCCCTCCCCGTCCTCCGAGTCCTCCGGGTCTCCCGAGGGAGCCGAGTCCGCGCAGGCCGGGGCGTGGACCCTCGGAGTCCAGTGGCATCCGGAGGCGTTCGTCCCCAGCGAGGAGCTGCGACTGCCGCTGTTCCGCGCGCTCCTTGAGCGTGTGCGCACCGAGGCGCAGGCGGGGGTCACGTCCTGATGAAGGCGAACGAGACAGCAACACGCCCCCCGGACGCGAGCGGCTCAGGGAGCCACGAGGTCTCGGCGGCCGACGCCCCCGCGGGTGGCGGCACGGCGGCCCTGGCGCAGAGCCTGCGCAGCCGCCACATCACCATGATCAGCATCGGGGGTGCGGTCGGTGCGGGACTCTTCGTCGGCTCGGGCGTCAGCATCCAGCAGGCGGGCCCCGGCATCCTGATCGCCTACGCCGTCACGGCCGCCATCGTCATCCTGATCATGCGCATGCTGGCCGAGATGTCCATGCCGCGCCCGGACACCGGCGCCTTCGCCGTGTACGGCCGGCTGGCCTTCGGGCGCTGGGCCGGGTTCGCGAGCGGCTGGCTCTACTGGGTCGGCTGGCCCCTCGGGCTGTGCGTGGAGTCCATCGCGCTCGCGCAGATCGTGCACGGCTGGCTGCCTGCCCTGCCCGTCTGGCTCACCGCGCTCGCCGTGGTGGCCCTCGTGAGCGTGGTCAACCTCACCTCCGTACGCGCCTACGGCGAGATGGAGTTCTGGGTCGTCTGGATCAAGGTCGCGGTGATCGCCTCGTTCATCGCGGTCGGCATCGTCGCGGTCGCCGGCCTGCTGCCCGGCACGCCCGCACCCGGCGTCGGGAACCTCGTCGACCACGGGGGTTTCCTCCCCATGGGGCTCAGCGGTGTCGTCATCGCCATCTCGGGCGCCATGTTCTCCTTCTCCGGCACGGAGATCGTGACCATCGCCGCGGGGGAGGCACAGGACGCGGCTGCCGCCATCCGCACGAGCACCCGCACGATCCTGGTCCGGGTCTCCGTCTTCTACCTCGGTTCGCTGGCCGTGATCGTCCTGCTCCTGCCCTGGAACAGCACCGAAGTCGGGGAGAGCCCGTTCGCCGCGACGCTCAGCCATCTCGGCCTGAACGGCGCGTCCACCATCCTGAGCATCGTGCTCTTCGCGGCGCTCCTCTCCACGATGAACTCCCAGCTCTACGCCAGCTCCCGGATGCTCTTCGCACTCGCCCGGGACCACGACGCGCCGGCCTTCCTGGCCCGCGTCTCCCGTCGTGGCGTGCCGTACACGGCGATCCTGCTGACCGTCTCGGTCGCGGTGCTCTGCCTGCTGCTCCAGGTCGTCCACCCGACCACGGCCTTCAGCCGGCTCGTGAACATCACCGGCGACACCGTTTACATCACCTGGATCGGCATCGCCGCGTCCCACCTGGTCCTCGGCCGTCGCGACCGCGCCGAAGGACGCCGCCCCGCGTCCGGCACCGGGGTCTGGCTGTTCCCCTGGCTCACGTGGGCGACGCTGATCGCGCTCCTCTCGCTGTACGCGGTGATGATCTCGCTGCCGGACGCACGCGAGGACGCCGTGCTGGCCCTCGGCTTCACCGTGGTCACCGCTCTCGTGGGCCTGTGGGTGCAGCGAAAGCGGCCCGCAAATCTCGGCGCCGATCGCGAGCCCCACCGCTCCTGAACCTGCCTCGGCCCAAGGGAACTCCCCACCGGAAGTTCCGGGACGGCAAGCGCAGCGACGAACTCGCCGCGCTGCACGCCCCGGACCCGTGCGAATGCTGAGCCCGGCGTACGAAAGCGGGGATCAGCCCTTGGCCTCGTCCTTGCCGTAGCGGCGCTCGAACGCGGCGACCCGCCCCTCGGTGTCCACGGTGCGCGCCTTCCCGGTGTAGAAGGGATGGCTCTCGGAGGAGATCTCCACGTCGACGACGGGGTAGGTGGCGCCGTCGTCCCATTCGATCGTCTCGTCGCTCCGCGCCGTGGACCGGGTCAGGAAGGCGTATCCGGCGGTCTTGTCCCGGAAGACCACGGCCCGGTAGTCGGGATTCTCCTCAGCCATGCCCAGCTCCTTCGCTTCGGACTGTGCCCATCGTCGTCCACCGGCTGGGCCCACGCCATGCGAGGAACGCGCCGTTGCTGTTTCCTGCCCGACGTGACCGACGATCGAGCCTGCCGGTCGAGGGCGACGCCGATGTGGATCCAGGCGAGGTCCTCAGCGAAACACGCCTGGAAGTCGACCACACGGTGTGATCAGTTCGCGCGGCGCCGTGAGAAGAAGAGGACCGCCGAACCGAGAGCGACCAGCGACACGGCTCCGATGCCCAGCCACTGCTCGTGCGAACCCGCCCCCGTCTCGGCGAGGGTCGGGCCGG
>NZ_JAMOLN010000238.1 GCF_024448165.1 Streptomyces longispororuber | reverse complement strand
ACGCATGGCATCGGAGACATCAGGGACGACGCCGGCCCAGGACCCGGCGGGCGCCGCGCGGGCGGCGGCACCGGGCGGCGGCGAGTCCGTGCGGGTCGACAGCTGGATCTGGTCCGTACGCCTGGTCAAGACGCGCTCGGCCGGGGCGACGGCCTGCAAGGGCGGGCACGTCAAGGTCAACGGGACGAGCGTGAAGCCCGCGTACGCGCTGCGCGTCGGCGACGAGGTGCGGATGCGGCTGCCCGGCGGCCTGGAGCGCCGGGTCGTCGTGAAGCGGCTGATCCGCAAGCGGGTCGGGGCGCCGGTGGCCGTCGAGTGCTACGTCGACAACTCGCCGCCGCCCCCGCCTCGCGAGGTCGTGGCCCCGGTCGGCATCCGCGACCGGGGCACGGGCCGCCCGACGAAGCGGGACCGCCGGGATCTGGAGCGGCTGCGCGGCATCTTCGGGCAGGGGCCGGGGGCCGAGGACGGCTGAGACCGAGGGCCGCTGAGCCGTCGGACCGGTCCGGCTCCGGATCGGCGGGCGCGCCGCGGCGCTCGGCCGGGGGCTCAGCCGGCGGTGCGTCGCAGCAGTGCCAGGAGCTCGCGGTTGCGGGACCGGTTCGTCCAGGCCAGGACGGCGAGCGGGACCATGAGGATCAGCGGGGTCGCCGCGTTCTCCCCGTCGAAGACGGTGAGCTGCGTGATGAACGCGCCGACCAGGAGCCCGCAGAGCGCGATCGGTGTGACCCCGGCGAGCACCGGCACCAACAGGCCGATCGCGCCCGCCAGTTCGAGCACTCCCACCGCGTACATCCCGGCCGAGCCCCAGCCGATCGTGTCGAACGTCTCGACGGCCGTGGAGTGGGCGATCAGCTTCGGCAGTGCGCTGGCGAGGGCGAAGAACAGGGCCAGCACGACGGTGAGCACGCGCAGCGAGACCCGGGCGGCGCGGGAGCGGACGGGGGCGGCGGCTTCGGCTGCGGTGACGTGCGACATGGGGACTCCTCGGTGATGTGGCTCCGCGGTGTGCGGTCACAGAGGTAGACCGGACGCCGTCCCCGAACTCATCGCACGTCACACGGGGAATTCGCCGCCCCGCGCCGCCCTACACGGGCACCACCCGCACCCAGCTCTGATCCTCCGTCAGATAACGGTCGACCTTCAGCCCGCTCGCCTCCAGGACCGCCTCGAACTCCTCGACCCCCATCGGACGGATCAGGTACGTCTGCGTCCAGACCGCATCGGGGAACTCGTACTCCACCTTCACCGAGCGCCTCCCGTCGTCCCCGACCGGCACCGAGGACAGCTTGGTGATGACGGCACCGCTCGGCAGGACGTGCTTGCGCGGCAGGTCCACGTGCGCGCCGTCGCGCTCGCGCTGGATCAGCACGCAGCCGTCGTCGGCGACGTGGCTCCGGATCGTGGCGAGCATGGCCCGCCGCTCGGCCGGGTCCCCGGTGTTCACCAGGATCGACGCGAGCATCACCACGTCGAACTTCTCGCCCAGGTCGAGGTCCTCGATGGTGGAGCGCACGGTGCGTGCGCCACGCACCCGCTCCAGCATCTCCGCCGACTCGTCCACCGCCGTGACCTTGAAGCCCTGCTCGACCAGCGCGTGCGTCACCCGGCCCACCCCGCAGCCCAGTTCGAGCAGGGTCGCGCCGACGGGCGCGGCTCCGGCCACGATCTCCGGCTCGCCCTCCACCGGAAGTCTCGAGTACAGCTCCACCGCACAGCCGTCGGGCGTGATGGCGCCCGGACCCGTCCCCTCGTGTCCCGCTCGCATCTCAAGGCTCATGCACAAGGAACGGACAGGCTCCGGCCGCCGTTCCCCGCCCCCGTCACCTCATTCGGGCACCAGCGAGAACCAGCCATGTCCCGAGTACCAGTGCCCGCCCGCGTCCAGGTGGTCGAGCACGGCCCGCTGCACACTCGTCCGGCGCGGCAGCCGCTCGCGCGGCGTCTCGGTGCCGCCGAAGACGAACGCGACGGGGGTGTCGTCCTCCGCCTCCGCCCCGGTGTACGCGATCCGGAACCGGTCCTGGAAGCGGACGATGTTGGAGCCGGCCGGCAGGTACCGCTTCAACTGGCCGTCGAGGAGCCAGGAATGACAGACCGCGACGCGATACGGAGTCGCCGGGAAGTGCCGCGCGAAGAACTCCCGGGCCCGTGCGAGCGAGTCGTCGCACGCCTCGGGCGACAGGGGGCCGCGGAAGTCCGGAATGTGCACGCTGAGACAGGGATCCCCGGGCCCCGCGGCCACGCCCGCCGCCGCGACGGCCCGCCCCGTGCGCTCGCCGAGCCGCGCCCGCTCGAACTGCAGCCGCCCCAACTGGTAGAGCTCGCCCCGGAAATGGCGGGTCGGCCACCACGGTACGAGCAGCCCGGTCGTACCGAACCGCCTGCGGTGCACGGCGAGATTGCGGCCGAGGTCGGCGAGCGTGCGCCGCGACACGTCGTCCGGGATGCCGCGCTCCCGGTGGTACGCGCGCACGTACGGCAGAGCGGCGACGAACACGAGGACGGCGAAGCAGCGGCCCATCGCCCCGGCCGCCGCGGGGAACACCGGGAGGCCCGTGCCCTCCCCCGGCTCCCCGATCCGCCACAGCAGCCCGCTGACGGACCGGCCGAGCAGCTCGACGAGCTCCGGCGACCCCGCCACCTCACGGCGCAGCGCAAGGAGTTGACCGATGTCCTCGTGCGGCACGGCCAGGTCGAGCAGTACGTCGGGCAGGTCGAGCCCGTCCGGCAGCACCGCCGCCAGCTGCGGTATCGCCGTGTCGTCGAGGGCCGCCAGCCATGCCGCGCACGCCTCGTCGCTCTTCAGAACGTCCAGCACACCCTGTCCTTCGGTCGTGGCACCCTGGAAGGGAGCCTCTTCGCCGTGAGGGGATGGTGACCATGCATCTGGTCCGTACCGGTGACGAACCGGTCACCGCCCGCAGCCCCCTGCGCCTGCGGCTCGGCCTGGCGCTGTTCGGCCTGGTCTGGACGACGGCGGGCACCATCGCGTTCCTCCTGGCCCACCGTCCCTGGTGGGCGCTGGTCTGCGGGGCTCTCTGGCTGATCACGACGATCGACCTCTTCATGATCACTCGCCATATCCGCCAGGGCCCCCACTACCAACCGGGCCGGGACGTCCCCCCGTACAGGAAAGCCCCGTAAGGGCGCGGGGAACGGCGGGAGCGACGACGGCGGACCCGCGCCCGCCGCTCTCAAGGACCGACCAGGCGGGCGGACGGGCGCTCAGCCGTCGAACCGGGCGGCCGCGACGTACTCCGGCTGCGGATCGAGCGCGGCCGCCAGCCGGAAGTGCCGCCGGGCCTGCTGCGGCCTGGACCACCGCTCGTACGTCCGCGCCAGCGCGAAGTGCGCGAACGCATTGTCCGGCTCGCGCTCCAGCACGATGGAGAACTCCAGCTCGGCAGCCCGCAGTTGAGCGGCGGCGAAGAAGGCGCGGGCTCTCAGCAGCCGGGCCGCCGTGTTCTCCGGGTGGGCTGCGATGACGTCGTCCAGAAGCTTCACCGCACCGCGCGGATCACGTGCGGCGAGCAGCTGCTCGGCGGCGCGGTAGTCGATGACGTGCGTCTCCGGGGTGGCGTCGGGCACGGTGAACTCCCTTCTGGTGCCGACCTGTCGATCACGTCAACACCGTGGACCGTAAGGGCTATTCCTGCCCCTCCCGGTGCACGCGGACACGCGGCCCGGCGCACCTCGGCCCGGCGTGGCAGGGCTCAGCTCATGGAGACCGCGAGCACCATGCCCGTCAGCACGAGGACACCGCCCGCGATCATGAATCCCTGATCCACTCCGGGCCGTTCCCCGCCGAGCACCACGGTCTCGCGCGGGTCCCGCACGTCGTACGCGACGCTGACCAGACCGCCGGCGGGCAGCGGCCGCCGCTTGGTGGACGGCACCGGCGAGACGACCTCTATGACCCGCCCGTCGTCCGTCTCGAACTGCAGCAGTGGCCGCTCGGTACCCGGCTGCGGCGGCTTGACCAGGGCCTCGACGACATTGCCCGCAGCCTGGACGCGGCGGGTGCGCTGGAGCCCGTAGGCCCCGGCGAGCAGCGCGACGAGACCGCCCATGGCGGTGAACGCGGCGAGGACGATCACGCCGACGCGGTGTGCGCCCGGCGCACCAGGTCCGCCCAGACCGCGTCGACCTGCTCCGTGAGCCGCTCCAGCGGCACGTCGTTGTCGATCACGACGTCGGCGATCTCGCGGCGCTTCTCGCGGGTGGCCTGCGCGGCCATCCGGGCCCTGGCGTCCTCCTCGCTCATGCCGCGCAGCCGGGTCAGCCGGTCGAGCTGGGTCTCCGGGGCGGCGTCGACGACGATCACGAGGTCGTAGAGCGGGGCCAGTCCGTTCTCGGCGAGCAGCGGTACGTCGTGGATCACGACGGAGTCGGGGCCTGCGGCGGCCTCCAGCTCCTGCGAGCGGGCGCCGACCAGCGGATGCACGATCTTGTTGAGCACGGCCAGCTTGTCGGCGTCGGCGAAGACGATGGAGCCCAGTTTCGGCCGGTCGAGGCTGCCGTCGGGCGCGAGCACCTGCTCCCCGAAGGCCGCCACGACGGCCGCGAGCCCCGGCGAACCGGGCTCGACGACCTCCCGGGCGATCCGGTCCGCGTCGATCAGGACGGCCCCGCGCTCCACCAGGAGCCGGGACACCTCGCTCTTGCCGGCACCGATGCCGCCGGTCAGCCCCACCTTCAACATGAGCGGAAGCTTAGGCCCTGTCAGGCGTCGCCCTCCCGTTCGGCCAGGAACTTCTCGAACTCGAGGCCGATCTCGTCCGCCGACGGGATCTCCACCGGCTCGGCCAGCATGTTCCCCCGGGACTCGGCGCCCGCGGCGGCGTCGTACTGGTGCTCAAGGCCCTGGACGAGCGAGACGAGCTCCTCGTCGCCCTCCTGGATCTGCCGGTCGATCTCCGTCTGCGTGCGGTGCGCCTCGGTGCGCAGACCGTGGGCGACGCCGGGCAGCACGAGCCCGGTCGCTCCGGTGATGGCTTCCAGGACGGTGAGCGCGGCGTCCGGGTACGCGGAGCGCGCGATGTAGTGCGGGACGTGCGCCGCGACCCCGAGGACGTCGTGCCCGGCCTCCATCAGGCGGTACTCGACGAGGGCCTCGGCGCTGCCCGGCACCTGTGCCTCGTCGAACGGGCTGCGGTGCCCGGGCACGAGGTCCGTGCGGTTGCCGTGCGGGGTGAGACCGACGGGACGGGTGTGCGGGACGCCCATCGGGATGCCGTGGAAGTTCACCGCGAGCCGGACACCGAGCCGCTCCACGATCTGCTTCACGGCCTCCGCGAATCGCTCCCACTCGACGTCCGGCTCGGGACCCGTCAGCAGCAGGAAGGGGGCGCCGGTGGCGTCCTGCACGAGCCGCACCTCGATGGAGGGCACCTCGTACTCGGTCCAGCGGTCGCGCTTGAACGTGAGCAGCGGGCGCCGGGCCCGGTAGTCGACCAGCCGGTCGTGGTCGAAGCGCGCCACGACCTGGTGGGGCAGCGAGTCCAGGAGCCGGTCGACGATCTGGTCGCCGGTCTCACCCGCGTCGATGTATCCGTCGAAGTGGTAGAGCATGACAAGGCCGGCCGATTCCTGGGCGAGCGCCATGTCCACCACGGCGAGGCCCTTCGGCTCCCATGTGTACAAACCCTGCGCATCAAGCACTGTGACCGCTCCTCCTCGTGTTCATCAGAAGAACGCGTGGGGAGGGCGCGGGCATTCCCGCCCGCGCCCTTTCTCAGCCGTCTCTTACGGACGCTGCGGCACTCAGCTCGCCATCACGCGCGCGTGCAGCCTGGTCACGGCCCGGCGCGCGGACGTGAACGCGCCGTGCTGCCACGCGTCGGTGTAACTGAGCCAGTCGCCGGCGAAGTAGACGCGCCCGGCGGGATCGTTCAGCGGCTTGTAGCGCGGGTCGTCCGGGCCGCCGGGGGTGTCGTGCCAGGCGCCTTCGAGGTGCGGGGTCTGGCGCCAGTGGTGCGAGAACGACGAGGCGAGTTCGGTCCGGTACTTCTCGCCGTAGATCTTCACGCCCTGGGCGACGGCCCGCGCCTCCCGCTGCGGCGGCGTGAGCTTCGCGTACGCGTCGGCGTCACGGTCGTAGTTGTAGTAGCCGATCAGGACGCCGCGCTCGCCGTGGAAGCCGTACGACGGGTGCCAGACGTGACTGAGGTCCAGGTCGGTCTCGGTGATGCCGCCGTAGATCCGGTGGTCGGTCTCCCACCAGCGGGACCGGTACTCCAGGCCGATCTTCCCCGCGGACTGCGGGGTGATGGCCTCCAGGGCGCTCTGCACGCCGGAGCCGAGGTTGTGCGGGATCTTGGCGAGGATGTTGGGCGGCAGCGCGCCGACGCAGAAGTCGGCCTCGACGGCCTTGGTCCGACCGCCCTGCGTGTACGTGACGCGGACCCCGCCACCGGTGTCGGTGATCCGGCTGACGACGGCGCCGGTGTGCACCCGCCGCGCCCCGACGGCTCTGGTCAGCGCCTTGGGTATCTGGTCCATGCCGCCCACCGGCTGGAACATCAGCATGGCCTGGTCGAAGCCGAACTCGAAGGAGAAGTAGCGTCCGACGCCGCTGGCGAACACCTCGGACGCGGAGGGCACGTCGCCGAGCAGCACGCCGGGTGTGCCGGTCGCGGCGGGCACGGTCGTGTATCCGCGCCGTTCGCCGCCCTCGTAGGTCAGCTTGTCCCCCAACGCGCCGAAGTCCTTGAGGAACTCGACGAGCCGCTCCCGGTCCCCGCCGGTCAGTTCCCGGTCCAGCGCCCCCTTGTCGGAGGCTTTGGCGAGCAGCTCCGACACGTACCCGTAGACATCGGCCTTGGCGGTCCGGTACCGCACCGGCGCGGTCATGCCCGCCGACTCGTTGAAGAGGTAGGCGTCGGCGTTGGTGTTGGTGAACACCTCGATGGGGACGCCGAGTTCACGGCAGTAGTCGAGCGTCACCATCCACTGGGGCAGCCGCGCCGGCCCGGCGTTCATGTACTGCCCGTCGCTGAAGCGCGCGGTCTGCTTGTTCCCGTACGTGTCCACGGTGGAGTCGCCGCCCCGCACGGTGAAGTTCCGGCCGCCCGTGCGGTCCCTGGCCTCCAGGACCGTACAGTCGTAGCCCGCCTTGCCCAGTTCGTACGCGGTGGCGAGTCCGGCGATGCCGCCGCCCACGATCACCACCGTCGCGGCTCCGCGCCCGCTGAGCGTGAAGTCCCCCGACCGCGGTGCGCGGTACGGGAGTTCACGCTGGGCGGCCTGCGCCGTCGGGGCGAGTCCGAGGGCTCCCATGGTCGCGAACATCGCGCCCGCTCCCCCGGTGACCCCCACGTTCCGCAGAAACGCCCGTCGACTGGTCCCCACACCTGCCATGTCCCGGCTCCCCTCAGATCGTGCGCGATCTTCGCTGATCCGGGGATGGTGGCAACGCCCTGTTACGGCACGACGGCTACTGCTGTATCCGCCACGTTTCTCTTGCCTCAGCAGCAACGCGCCCCGCCAGGGGCGCGGGGATCGGCGCGAGAGGCCCCACACAGCGCGCACTCGCTTCACGGAAGAAGCCTCTACGGCGGGAGGGCGAACGCCAGTGGGCCCGCACCGAAACGGTGCGGGCCCACTGTCAACTACCTGCTAGCGCAGAGCGGTTCAGCTCTGGCCGCCGGCCAGCTTCTCGCGCAGGGCGGCGAGCGCCTCGTCCGACGCCAGGGCGCCGGAGTTGTCGTCCGACTCCGAGGAGTACGAACCGCCACCGGACGCGGCCGGAGCCGCACCGGCGCCGGCGACGGCACCCTCGGCCTCGGCCTGAGCGTCGGCCTCGCGGGACTTGATGACCTGAGCCTGGTGCTGCTCGAAGCGCTGCTGCGCCTCGGCGTACTGGGTCTCCCAGGCCTCGCGCTGGGTCTCGAAGCCCTCGAGCCAGTCGTTGGTCTCGGGGTCGAAGCCCTCGGGGTAGATGTAGTTGCCCTGGTCGTCGTACGACGCGGCCATGCCGTACAGGGTCGGGTCGAACTCGACGGCCGACGGGTCGGCGCCGAAGGCCTCGTTGGCCTGCTTCAGCGAGAGGCTGATGCGGCGACGCTCGAGGTCGATGTCGATGACCTTGACGAAGATCTCGTCGTTGACCTGGACGACCTGCTCCGGGATCTCCACGTGGCGCTCGGCCAGCTCGGAGATGTGGACCAGACCCTCGATGCCCTCGTCCACGCGGACGAACGCACCGAACGGAACCAGCTTCGTGACCTTACCCGGGACGACCTGGCCGATCTGGTGGGTACGGGCGAACTGCTGCCACGGGTCCTCCTGCGTCGCCTTCAGCGACAGGGAGACACGCTCGCGGTCCATGTCGACGTCGAGGACCTCGACGGTGACTTCCTGGCCGACCTCGACAACCTCGGACGGGTGGTCGATGTGCTTCCAGGAGAGCTCGGAGACGTGGACGAGACCGTCGACGCCACCCAGGTCCACGAAGGCACCGAAGTTGACGATCGAGGAAACGACGCCGGAGCGGACCTGACCCTTCTGCAGGGTGGTGAGGAACGTCTGGCGAACCTCGGACTGGGTCTGCTCGAGCCAGGCACGGCGGGACAGGACCACGTTGTTGCGGTTCTTGTCCAGCTCGATGATCTTGGCCTCGAGCTCCTTGCCCACGTAAGGCTGGAGGTCGCGGACACGACGCATCTCGACGAGGGAGGCCGGCAGGAAGCCACGGAGGCCGATGTCGAGGATGAGACCACCCTTGACGACCTCGATGACGGTACCGGTGACGATGCCGTCTTCTTCCTTGATCTTCTCGATCGTGCCCCAGGCACGCTCGTACTGAGCGCGCTTCTTGGACAGGATCAGGCGGCCTTCCTTGTCCTCCTTCTGGAGAACCAGGGCCTCGATCTCGTCACCAACCGCGACGACCTCGTTCGGGTCGACGTCGTGCTTGATGGAGAGCTCGCGGCTCGGGATGACACCTTCGGTCTTGTAACCGATGTCGAGGAGGACCTCGTCCCGGTCAACCTTGACGATGACGCCGTCGACGATGTCGCCATCGTTGAAGTACTTGATCGTCTCGTCGATGGCGGCGAGGAAAGCTTCCTCGTTACCGATGTCGTTGACCGCAACCTGCGGGGTGGTGGCGGTGGTCTCGGTGCTGCTCGTCATGTGGGAAAGGGCTCCGGCGGACATTGAAAGTCGGTGGGTACTGCTACGCCGGGAGCCTGTTTCGCACCGAAGAAGCCGGACAGCCTAGGAAGCGCCGAACCCGTGAGAACGGTGGCGCCTCGACAACCGAGGGGACATGCAACAGATGCGAGCACAGCCTGCTATGTCTGAGGTGCGCAGGCCCGCAGCGCAACTTGTAGCATACGGGGGCTGCCGGGCAGGGTCAATGCGCGAAGGCGCACACCCGGGGCGGATCGCCGCATACCCGGCACAAAACCTGTCGCACGAGGCTACGAGGGCCGCAGAGCCCGCAGATTAGTACCAGGGAGCCGATCATCCAAGGGTCCGGACCAATGCAAGCGTACGAGCCGCCCGTTCCGCCGTCGGGCACGGCGGCCTCCTCGGTCGACGACGACTCGACGGCCACCCGCCGTGACGCGGACACCACCGAGAGTTCGCGGGCCAACCGCGGCTGGTGGGACCGGAACGCGGACGAGTACCAGATCGAGCACGGCACGTTTCTCGGCGACGACCGTTTCGTGTGGGGTCCCGAAGGGCTCGACGAGGTGGAGGCCGAGCTGCTCGGCCCGGTGGAGGAGCTGGCCGGCAAGGACGTCCTGGAGATCGGGGCGGGCGCGGCCCAGTGCTCGCGCTGGCTGGCCGCGCAGGGCGCACGGCCCGTCGCCCTCGACCTCTCGCACCGCCAGCTCCAGCACGCGCTGCGCATCGACGGCGGCAAGGTGCCCCTGGTCCAGGCGGACGCAGGCGTCCTCCCCTTCCGCGACGGCTCCTTCGACCTGGCCTGCTCCGCGTACGGCGCTCTCCCCTTCATCGCGGACCAGGTCCAGGTGATGCGCGAGGTGCGCCGGGTGCTGCGGCCCGGCGGGCGCTTCGTCTTCTCCGTCACGCACCCCATCCGCTGGGCGTTCCCGGACGAGCCGGGCCCGGAGGGGCTGACCGTCTCCGCCTCCTACTTCGACCGCACTCCTTATGTGGAGCAGGACGACGAGGGGCGGGCCGTATATGTGGAGCACCACCGGACCGTCGGCGACCGGGTGCGGGACGTGGTGGCGGGCGGCTTCCGGCTCGTCGACCTGGTGGAGCCGGAGTGGCCGGCCTGGAACACGCAGGAGTGGGGCGGCTGGTCGCCGCTGCGCGGGAACCTGATCCCCGGTTCGGCGATCTTCGTCTGCGAGCGCGACTAGGGCCTGTCTCCCAGGTCCCTCCGGCCGCGCGCCACGGGAGAGACTGGGCGCGTGATCCGTGACGACGCGCTCCAGGCCCTGCCCGTCCGCTCCGCGCTGCCCGCCCTGCGGTCCGCGCTCGACGCGGACGGGGCCGCGGTCCTCGTCGCCCCGCCCGGCACCGGGAAGACGACGCTGGTGCCGCTGGTCCTCGCGGGACTGCTCGACGAGGACGCGCCCGCCCGCCGGGTCGTCGTCGCCGAGCCCCGGCGGATCGCGGCGCGGGCGGCCGCCCGGCGGATGGCGTGGCTGCTCGGCGAGGACCTCGACAAGCACGACAAGCGCGGCGGGCGCGTCGGGTACACGGTGCGCGGTGAGCGCGTGGTCGGGCCGCGCACCCGGGTCGAGGTGGTCACGACGGGGGTGCTGCTGCAGCGCCTGCAGCGGGACCAGGAGCTGACCGGTGTCGACGTCGTGATCCTCGACGAGGTGCACGAGCGGCATCTGGACGCGGACACGGTGGCCGCCTTCCTGTGGGACGTTCGGCAGGCGCTGCGGCCCGATCTCCGGCTGGTCGCGGCGTCGGCGACGACGGACGCCGAGGGGTGGGCCGGGCTGCTCGGGGGCGCCCGGGTCGTCGAGGCCGCGGGCGCCTCGCACCCGGTGGAGGTGGTGTGGGCGCCGCCCGCGCGTCCGGTGCGGCCGCCGCACGGGATGCGGGTCGATCCGGCGCTGCTGACGCATGTGGCGGGCGTGGTGCGGCGGGCGCTGCGCGAGCGGACCGGGGACGTGCTCTGCTTCCTTCCCGGGGTCGGCGAGATCTCCCGGGTGGCCGGGCAGCTGGGGGTTCCGGACGGGGACGTCGAGGTGCTCCAGGTGCACGGGCGGGCGCCCGCCGCCGTGCAGGACGCGGTGCTGTCGGCGGGGGCGCGGCGGCGGGTGGTGCTCGCCACCGCGGTCGCGGAGTCGTCCCTGACGGTGCCCGGGGTGCGGGTGGTGGTGGACGCCGGGCTCGCGCGCGAGCCCCGGGTGGACCACGCGCGGGGGCTGAGCGCGCTGACGACCGTGCGGTCCTCCCGTGCGGCCGGGACGCAGCGGGCGGGCCGGGCCGGGCGGGAGGCGCCGGGCACGGTGTACCGGTGCTGGGACGAGGCGGAGGACGGGCGGCTCGCCCGGTTCCCCTCCCCCGAGATCAAGGTGGCGGACCTGACGGCGTTCGCGCTGCAGGCGGCGTGCTGGGGTGATCCCGCCGCGGCGGGTCTCGCGCTGCTCGACGCGCCGCCCGCGGGCGCGATGGCCGCGGCGCGCGAGGTGCTCACGGCGGTCGGCGCGGTGGAGCCGGGTTCGGGGCGGGCCACGGAGCGCGGGGTACGGCTGGCCCGGCTCGGGCTGCATCCGCGGCTCGGGCGGGCGCTGCTGGACGCGGCCCCGGTGGTGTCGGCGCGGCGGGCCGCGGAGGTCGTCGCGCTGCTGAGCGAGGAGCCGCCGCGGGAGTACGGGGACGACCTGGGCGCGGCGCTGCGGACCGCGCGGCGCGGCGGCGACGCCTATGCCGGGCGGTGGCGCACGGAGGTCAGGCGGCTCTCGGGGCTGCTCGGCGACGACGGGGGCGGCGCGGCCGGCACGGGCGGCGGGCGTTCGGTGAGTGACGATCACGCGGCGGGTCTGGTCGCCGCCCTGGCGTTCCCGGAGCGGGTGGCGCGGCGGTCGGGCGGCTCGTGGCTGATGGTGTCGGGGACCCGGGCCGACGTGGGGGACGGCTCGGCGCTGCGGGACGCCGCCTGGGTCGCCGTCGCCGTGGCCGACCGGCCCGTCGGCGCCGGGCACGCGCGGGTCCGGCTGGGCGCCGTCGTCGACGAGGACGTCGCCCGCCGGGCAGCCGGCCCGCTGCTCGCCGAGGGCGACGAAGTCACCTGGGCGGACGGCGAGCTGGTGGCCCGGCACGTCACCCGCCTCGGCGCGGTCGAACTCTCCGTACGGCCGCTGAAGGACCCCTCCCCCGGCCTCGTACGGGACGCTCTCCTCGACGGGCTGCGGCGGGAGGGGCTGGGGCTGCTGCGCTGGGACCGGGACGCCGAGGTGCTGCGGCAGCGGCTCGCCTTCGTGCACCGGCAGCTCGGGGAGCCGTGGCCCGACGTGAGCGACGAGGCGCTGTTCGCGCGGGTCGACGACTGGCTGGAGCCGGAGCTCGGCCGTGCGCGGCGCCGGTCCGACCTGGGCCGGATCGACGCCGGGCAGGCCCTGAAGCGGCTGCTGCCGTGGGCGAGCGGGGACGCCGCACGCTTTGACCAGCTGGCGCCGGAGCGGGTGGAGGTGCCGAGCGGGTCGCGGGTGCGGGTCGACTACGCCGATCCCGGGCAGCCCGTGCTCGCCGTGAAGCTGCAGGAGATGTTCGGGCTGCAGCAGACGCCGCGGCTGGCCGGAGTGCCGGTCCTCGTGCACCTGCTGTCGCCCGCCGGGCGGCCCGCCGCCGTCACCGCCGACCTCGCCTCGTTCTGGCGCGACGGCTACCGGGCCGTACGGGCCGATCTGCGCGGCCGCTACCCGAAGCACCCCTGGCCCGAGGACCCGGCGGCGGCGGAGCCGACCCGGTACACGAACGCGCGCCTCAGACGCTGACCGGTTCCGGCTCCCGCGCCGGCGTCCCCTCCGGGTCGCCCGGCCTCCTGCCGCGCGCCTCCAGCCAGAGGGCGAGGGCGAGCAGCAGCGTGCCGAGGATCAGGAAGCCCCAGGGCAGGTAGGAGGTGAGGAGGAGGACCAGGGTGCGCTGGGACTTGACCAGGTCGACGGTCGACCTGATGAAGTCCTCCCGCATCTTGACGTCACCGGCGAACGCGGTGACCTTGTCGCGGCCGCCGAGCAGGGTGCCGCCGCGCATCTCCTCCTTGTGCCGCTCCTCGCCGTAGACGGGGGCGCCGGTGGTGGGGTCCACGAGGAAGGTGCGGACGGTCGTGTACCACATCTGGGTGCCGGTCTTGGCGACCGATTCGGGGGTGATGCCCGCGACCGGCAGCTTCTTGGGGAAGGGCACCTTGGTCCAGGGGATGGTCTGCTCGAAGCGGTAGACGGTGACGCCGCGGAAGTCCTCGGTGCCCTTGTAGTGGATGGGCCGGGTGATGCGGGCGCGCGCGTCGAAGTACTCGTAGTCCCGCTTCTCGGTCAGGAACGGCCACTTGAACTCGATGCCGTCGCGCTTGACCGCGTCGCCGTCGACGGACTCGCCGGTGGCGTGCACGGGTTCCTGGCTGTGGGCGTCGAAGATGTAGCGCTCGGGGATCTGGGACACCATCTTGCCGTCGGGGCCGACGATGTAGGTCAGGCCGTCCCAGACGACGACGTCGCGCCCGGCGCTCTTCTCGATCTTCTCCGACTCCTCGACGTCGCCCTTGAGGGTCTGTACGACGGTGAGCTTGGAGACCTTCTTCTCCTGCATGGAGCCGTAGTCGATGAGAGTCGCGTTCTTCGCCTCCAGGACCATGGTCTGGTACTGGCTGGGCGGGATCTTGGCGAGGCGCGGGAACGCGTACCAGCGCATCAGCGGGGACAGCGCCGTGAAGAACACGGCGAAGGCGAGCAGGATCAGGCTGGCCTTGCGGCGCATCTCGGCGGCCCTCCTCTACGGGTGCTTCGGAACGGTCGTGAGCAGCGGTTTCGGGGACGTCTCGCCCGGCGGGGCGCCGATCGCCGTCATCGTGAGAACGAGGGCGAACGCCGCGGCCAGTCCGATCGCCGCCGCTATGAGGGCACGCATGTCCGGCCTCCCGAATCTGCATCTGATGGGGCGTCAGGCCTTGCGGTCGGTGCACCGTAGCAATGCCGGGGACAGATGAGAACACGTTGCACACGACGTACCCGTGACGCACCGAGCCCCCGGCCGATCATCGGCCGGGGGCTCAAGTGCGGTGCGTGCCGCGGGAGTTACGCGGAGGGGCTCGCGGACTCCGCCGGGGTCTCGCTCGCGCCGCCGGACGGGGCCGCGGTCACCTTCAGCTCGACGGTGAGCGTCGCGCCGCCCGTGGTGTTGATCCGCAGCAGGAACGTGCCGGTCGCGTCGTCCGCGTACAGCTTCGGCAGCTTCAGCACGCCGTCGGCGTCCGTCGTGAGGTCCTTGAGGGTGCGGACCGCCTTGCCGTCGGCGTCCTTGAAGTACGGGCCCTTGTCGGCCTCGGTCGCGTCGTCGGCCGACTTGATGAGCGTGGCCGTCGCCGCGACGCCGTCCGCCACGGCGCCCTTGTACGTCGCCTTCACCTCGACGGCGTCCGCGAACGTGCCGCCCGCGACGCAGCTGAGCTCGTTGTCGCCGGTGCGGGCCAGGGCGTCGGCCTGCCGCGCGGCGACGGTCGCCTTGTAGTCGAGCCCGGCCAGCGAGCGGCCGACGACGGTGGCCCGGACGGTGAACTCGCCGGTCTGCTCGCCCGCCTTGATCGCGGGCGCCGTGGCGACGCCCGACGTGCTCGTGGTGACGGTGGCGCTCGTGCCGCCACCGCTGAACGTCGCCTTCGTGTCGCCGACGATCGCGAACCGCACCTGGACGGAACCGACGCCCGCCCCCGACTTGTTCTTCGCGCGCACCTTGACCCGCTCGGCGAAGGTGTCGCCGGCCGTCGC
>NZ_JAMOLN010000237.1 GCF_024448165.1 Streptomyces longispororuber | reverse complement strand
CGGGATGACGGCGAGCCCGCGCTCGGCAGCGGACAAGGCGTGCGCGAGGGCCAGGGTCCCGAGGGAGGAGGCGGGTACGGCGGGGGTGCGGCGTGCTGGGTGCCGGTCGGTGGTGGCCATGCCTTCATTTTCGTACGAGTGTTCGAAAGAAGGAAGGGGGGTGGGCCGAACGGGGAGCCTATTTACCAAAAATGTGCCGAAACGCTTCATCGTTTGGGAGGACTGGGCCGTGATCGCCCGAAGACCCCCATTCGGGGCTGAGCTGCGGCTTTGTGGACGTGAAGCATGTTTATCGACATGTCCTCACGCTTGCGAGGGAAAGGCGGCTTCCGGGGTGGTTCGCCGGGGATTCGGTGGGCAATTCTGATCTCGCGACGTCGTGAACATCGCCGAGGCGGTCGGCCAACTGCCTTGGAGCAACCCGTACTTCCCGGGCCGAGGACTCTGTCCGTGCCCGGTGCGTACTTCCTGTTCTGGAGGAATAGACATGGCTTCCATCCGTACTGCCCGCGTCATCGCCGCTGTCGCCGCCCTGCCGCTCGCCGCGGCCCTGTTCTCCGGGGTGGCGATGGCCGACAACGGCGCATTCGCGGACAACGGATCGAACGCGGGGGTGGCAACCGTCAGCGGCAGTGGTGTCGGCCACGACAACAACGGCAACTCGTCCACCACGCAGCAGCAGGCCGTCGGCAACGGCGCCTCGAACCAGAGCAACACCGCGCAGGTGAACGGCTCCGCCTTCACGGCGATCGACCAGTCCAACGAGAACATCGCGGTGAACTTCACCGAGCTCTGGTAGCCCTCCGGCTCCTGTTCGACGGGGGTTCCACCTGGGGTGAGTGACCGTCTGCGCGGCGGTGCTTCGGCACCGCCGCGCAGACGTTTTCGCGTTCCGCGCGGTACGGCCGATCCCTTGACTCCGCACGGCATCTGACGGACAGTCAGAAACCCTTGTTCGTACGAGGTCCCCGGGAGGGCCGCCGCCGTGCACCTCGCCCCCACCGAGCGTCAGCGCGCGCTCCGTGCCCAACTGCGCGCACACTTCCGTACGTTGATGCCGGACGGTCCGCCCGCCGCCGACGACCTCGCCGGACAGCGCAGGGTGCTGCGCCGCATCGGGGCCGAGGGGCTGCTCGGGCTCGGCTGGCCCGAGGAGTACGGCGGGCAGGGCCGCGGCCCCGACGAGCAGTTCGTGTTCTTCGACGAGGCGTACCGCGCGGGCGCCCCGGTCTCCATGGTCACGCTCAACACGGTCGGCCCGACGCTGATGAAGTACGGCACCGAGGAGCAGAAGGCCTACTTCCTGCCGCGGATCCTCAGCGGCGACCTGGTCTTCGCGATCGGCTACAGCGAACCGTCGGCGGGCACCGACCTCGCCTCGCTGCGGACGCGGGCCGTGCGGGACGGGGCGAGCGGCGACTGGCTGATCGACGGCCAGAAGGTCTTCACGTCGAACGCGCAGAACGCCGACTGGATCTGGCTTGCCTGCCGCACCGACGCCGAGGCGCCCAAGCACCAGGGCATCTCGATCGTGCTCGTGCCGACCGACGCCCCCGGTTTCTCGTGGACGCCCATCGAGACCGTCGGCGGCCTGACGACGACCGCCACGTACTACGACGGGATCCACGTCCCCGCCTCGAACCTGGTCGGCGAGGAGAACGGCGGCTGGGGCCTGATCACCAACCAGCTCAACCACGAGCGGGTCGCGCTCGCCGCGATCGGCATGCAGGCCGAGGACTTCTACGCCCGGGTCCTCGCCGCGGCGCTTACACCCGATCCGGTGACGGGTGAGCGGCGGATTGACGCTCCGTGGGTCCGTTCCGGACTGGCCGAGGCGCATGCCCGGCTGGCGGCGACGCGCCTGCTCAACTGGCGTTTGGTGGGGGATGTGGGGGCGGGCCGGCTGGCCCCGGGCGACGCCAGCGGCGTGAAGTTCGTGGGAACCGAATCGGCGGTCGAGGTGTATCGAATGTGTCAGCAGATCGCGGGCGAGGCCGGATGGGTGCGGGCCGGATCGCCCGGGGCGTTCGGAGCCGGGGACGGTGAGATCGCCGTGGGGGACGGGGAGTTGGAGCGGATGAACCGGGCGGCGCAGATCAACACGTTCGGCGGCGGGGTCGGCGAGGTGCAGCGGGAGATCGTGGCCACGATGCGGCTCGGGATGAAGCGGGGGAGGCGATGAGTGTGGAGGCGACCGGGCGGGAGCGCGGACAGGCGGTGGCCGGGCGGCGGACGGCGCAGGCCGTCGGCAAGGGGGCCCTGGAGTACGAAGACCTGCGGGCCTTCGAGGGGCGGGTGGCGGCCACCGCGGCCGAGGGCAAGGACCGGGTCAACGAACCGATGATCCGGCACTGGTGCGAGGCCATGGGCGACACCAACCCGGCGTACGAGGGCCCGGACGCCATCGCGCCGCCGACGATGCTGCAGGCCTGGACGATGGGCGGCCTGTCGGGGAACGAGGGACGCTCGGCGGCCTTCGACGACCTGCTCGGCCTGCTGGACGCCGCCGGATACACGTCGGTCGTCGCCACCGACTGCGAGCAGGAGTACCTGCGCCCGCTGCGGCCGGGGGACGCCGTCACGTTCGACGCGGTCATCGAATCGGTGTCCCCGCTGAAGACGACGAAGCTGGGGACGGGGCACTTCGTCACGACGCGGATGGACGTGCGCGCGGACGGCGAGCTCGCCGGTACGCACCGGTTCCGGATCCTCAAGTACACGCCGGCCGCCCGTGGTCCGGCCCGGTCCCGGTCCGACGACGCGAGGAAGAAGCTCCGCCCACGCCCCGTGGTGAACAGGGACAACGCCGGGTTCTGGGCCGGAGTCGCCGAGCACCGGCTGCTCCTCCAGCGCTGCCGCGGCTGCGGGACCCTGCGCTTCCCCTGGCTGCCGGGGTGCAACGGGTGCGGGGGACAGGAGTGGGACACGGTCGAGGCGAGCGGCGAGGGCACCGTGTTCTCGTACGTGGTCATGCACCATCCGCCGTTCCCGGCCTTCGATCCGCCGTACGCGGTGGGCCTGGTCGAGCTCGCGGAGGGCGTGCGCATCGTGAGCAACGTCGTGGGGGTGCCCTGCGACAAGGTGCGGATCGGGATGCCGGTGCGGCTCGAATTCCTGCGCGTGGACGAGGAGTTGGAGCTGCCCGTGTTCCGGGCGGTCGAGGGAGGTGAGGTGTGACATGGACTTCACCCCCACCCCGGAGCAGGAGGCGGCGCGGGAGCTGGCCGCGCAGATCTTCGGCGACCTCTCCACGCCGGAGCGGCTGGCCGCTCTCGGTGACGGCACGGACGGCGAGTTGTGGAAGGCGCTCGGCGGCGCGGGGCTCGCCGGGGCCGTGGAGGAGACCGGGCTGCTCGGGCTCGTCCTGATGCTGGAGGAGCAGGGCAGGACGACGGCCCAGGTGCCGTTCGCGGCGAGCTGTGTCTTCGGGCTCCTCGCGGTGGCGGCGCACGGCACGGACGAGCAGCGGGAGCGACTGCTCCCCGGGTTGCGGGACGGCTCCGCCGTGGCGACGGGGGCGTTCCCGGGACGTGGTGGCATCGTGATCACGCCGGCCGACGCGGGGGCCGGCCGGGCGCGGCTGACCGGGGCCGTGCCGTGGGTGCCGTGGCTGCGGGACGCGACCCACGTGCTGGTGGCGGTGCGGGAGCCCGCGGGGCCGGGCGGCGTCGCCCGGGTAGGTGACGCGGGGGTGGGTCGGCGGACCGGAAAAGTTACCCACAGCCTGTGGATTGTTCTGGCGGATGACGCCCGGTGCGAGCCGGTCGAGCTGACGGCACCCTGGTCCGCGGGACGCCTCGTGCTCGACGGGACGACGGCCGAGCGGATCGGCGGGCCGGAGACGTACGACGAGGTGCTGGCGGCGGCCAGGGCCGCGTTCGCCGGACTCCAGGCCGGGGTCTGTGCGGGATCGCTCGCCAGGGCCGTGGAGTACACGAACCAGCGGGAGCAGTTCGGCCGCCCCCTCGCGGCCAAGCAAGGGGTGCAACTGCGCGCCGCGGAAGCCCATATGGACGTCGAGGCCATCCGGGTCACCGCGTACGAGGCGGCCTGGCGCCGCGACGCGGGGCTCGGCCACCGCAGTCATGCGCTGACCGCGGCGTGGTGGGCGTCGGAGGCCGGCAAGCGCGTCGTCCATGCCGGTCAGCACCTGCACGGCGGCATGGGCGCCGACCTGGACCATCCGGTGCACCGGCACTTCCTGTGGGGCCGGCAGCTCGACGGATATCTGGGAAGCGGGAGCGAAGTCCTCGAAGAACTCGGCGCGTTGATCGCCGTCGGCACGGATGAGGGAGGCGAGTCGGCATGAAGGCGGGTGAGGTGCTGCCACCGTTGGAGGTCCCGGTGACCCGGACCCTGATCGTCGCGGGGGCCATCGCGTCCCGCGACTATCAGGACGTCCACCACGACGCGGAGTTGGCGCGGGAGAAGGGCTCCCCCGACATCTTCATGAACATCCTGACGACGAACGGACTGGTGGGCCGCTACATCACCGACCACTTCGGCCCGACGGCGGTGCTGCGCAGGGTGGCGATACGACTCGGCGCGCCCAACTACCCCGGGGACACCATGGTGTTGACGGGAGAGGTGACCGAGGTGGAGTTCGGGGACGACGGTGACACGGCGCAGGTCAGGGTGATCGGGAAGAACGGGATCGGGAGCCATGTCACCGGCACGGTGACCGTCACCGTCCCGGCCGTCCCCGCCACACCCGCACTCGCACCCGCACCGGCAGCCCCCGCTGCCTCCGCCGTTTCCGAGGAGGGGAGCCCGTCATGAGTGTGCGGACGAAGGACCGGCTGGGGGGCAGGGCGGCGATCGCCGGCATCGGCGCCACCGAGTTCTCCAAGGACTCCGGCCGCAGCGAGCTGAAGCTGGCGGTGGAGGCGGTGCACGCGGCGCTCGACGACGCCGGCCTGTCCCCCGCCGACGTCGACGGCATGGTCACGTTCACCATGGACACCAATCCGGAGATCACCGTCGCGCAGGCGGCCGGGATGGGGGAGCTCTCCTTCTTCTCCCGGGTGCACTACGGCGGCGGCGCGGCCTGCGGCACCGTGCAGCAGGCGGCCCTCGCGGTGGCCTCCGGGGTGGCCGACGTGGTGGTCTGCTACCGCGCGTTCAACGAGCGGTCGGGCAGACGGTTCGGCTCCGGGGTGCAGCACCGGGAAGCCTCGGCGGAGGGTGCGGCCCTCGGGTGGAACCTGCCGTTCGGACTGCTCACCCCCGCCTCCTGGGTGGCGATGGCCGCGCAGCGGTACCTGCACGCGTACGGGCTGACGCCCGAGGCGTTCGGTCACGTCGCCGTGCTGGACCGCAAGTACGCGGCGACGAACCCGGCCGCGTACTTCCACGGCAAGCCGATCACCCTCGCCGACCACGCGGCGTCGCGCTGGATCGTCGAGCCGCTGCGGCTGCTCGACTGCTGTCAGGAGACGGACGGCGGGCAGGCGATCGTCGTCACCAGCGTCGAGCGGGCCCGCGATCTGCGGCACCCGCCCGCCGTGATCGCGGCGGCGGCCCAGGGGGCGGGCCGGGCGCAGGAGCAGATGACCAGCTTCTACCGGGACGACCTGACGGGGCTGCCCGAAATGAGCGTCGTGGCGCGGCAGTTGTGGCGGACGGCCGGGATCGGGCCGGAGGAGATAGACGTCGGGATCCTCTACGACCACTTCACGCCGTTCGTGCTGATGCAGCTGGAGGAGTTCGGGTTCTGCCCGCCCGGCGAGGCCGCCGGATTCGTCGCCGAGGAGCGGCTGCCGCTCAACACCCACGGGGGGCAGCTGGGGGAGGCGTATCTGCACGGGATGAACGGGATAGCGGAGGCCGTCCGGCAGCTGCGGGGCACCGCGGTGAACCAGATATCGGGGGCGGCCACGGCGTTGGTCACCGCGGGCACCGGGGTCCCCACATCGGGTCTGATTCTGGGGTCGGACGGCTGAACGGGGCGCGTGTCCGCGGTCCGTGGGCGACGCCGGACCCTTCACTCGGCCCATGCACCGGCAAAGGCTGATCATGGGACTTGTGCTGCTCCTGCTGGGGGCCGGCGCGCTGCCGTCGTCGGCGATGGACGGTGTGGCGCGTCCGCCGGCCGTCGCTGCCGATCCCGTCGCGTCCGGTTCCGTCGCGACTCCCGAGGCCGCTCCCGTCGTCAGCCCCGGGTCCGCGCCCGGGGCGGGCTCCGCTTCCGAGGCGGGCTCCGCTTCCGAGGCGGGCTCCGCGCCGTGGGGCGCGAGCGTGCGCACGTTCCGTGGCTGGGCGTTCGACACCTGCATGGTGCCGCCCCGGGACACCATGCGGCGCTGGCGGAAGTCGGCCTACCAGGCGGTCGGCGTCTACTACGGCGGCCGTGGCCGGGCCTGCCCGCACCAGAAGGGGCTGAACCGCTCCTGGACGCGGGCGGTGAACCGGATGGGCTGGCGGGTGCTGCCCGTGTACGTGGGATCGCAGTCGCCCTGTGTCGTCGCGCGGCAGAAGAAGGGGGTGCGCATCGGACGTCATCCCTGGCGCCAGGGAGTGCGGGAGGGGAAGGACGCGGTGCGCCGGGCCGCGCGCCTCGGCATCCGGTCGCACAGTCCGCTCTACCTCGACATGGAGGCGTACCGCTATCGGAAGGGAGGGTGCGCGCGGACGACGTTGGCGTTCGTGCGGGGATGGGACAGGGAGGTGCACAGGCGGGGTTACGTCCCCGGTTTCTACAGCAGTGCGGAGTCGGGGGTGCGGCACATGGAGGAGGCCCGGCGGGCGGGGGTGAGGGACCTGCCGGCGGTGATCTGGTTCGCGCGCTGGCACACGCGGCCCCATCTGTACCGGGAGCCCGCGCTCAGACGGGCCGCCTGGCGCCCGGAGCGGCGGATCCACCAGTACGCGGGGAACGTGAAGGAGCGGCACGGCGGCCGCACCCTGGTGATCGACCGGAACCTGGTGCACGCGCCGGTGGCCCGGATCGGCTGAGCGGCAGGTGGGGCGGGGTACGGCAGGCGGGCGTGCGGCAGCCGGCGGCGCGCGGCGGCACCGGCGGCGGCACAGGCGGGGGCACCACGGGGGACGCCGCGAGGACGCCGGGGGACCCCGTCGGCACTCCCCCGGGCGCACCTTCGTGGGACGGCTCTCAGGGATGAACCCTCAGGGGTCCTCATCCCGCCCTCCACCTTCAGGAGGTGGGGTTACCACCCCGCCTACAACCTGAGGCGGACGCCGCTTCGGGACCTCCGGCCGATCCGTAGTGACGGGGGTCGCTCATAGCGTGGAGTCATGACCGCAACCCTGGCGCCTGTCTGCACCGGCGCATCCGAGGCCGCGACGCGGACGGCCACGAGGACGTACCCGTCCTTCGCGTCGTACGTCCGGGCGCGCCAGCCCGTGCTGCTGCGTACCGCCCGGTCGCTGACCGCGAACCCGTGCGATGCGGAGGACCTGCTGCAGACCGCGCTCACGAAGACGTATGTCGCGTGGGACCGGATCGAGGACCACCGGGCGCTCGACGGCTATGTGCGCAGGGCCCTGCTGAACACGCGGACCTCGCAGTGGCGCAAGCGCAAGGTCGACGAGTTCGTCTGCGACGAGCTGCCGGAGCCGCCCGCCCTGCCGGCCGGGGACCCGGCCGAGCAGCAGGCGCTGCACGACGCCATGTGGCGCGCCATCATGAAGCTGCCCGCGCGGCAGCGGGCGATGGTCGTGCTGCGGTACTACGAGGATCTGAGCGAGGCCCAGACGGCCGAGGTGCTCGGGGTGTCCATCGGCACCGTGAAGAGCGCCGTGTCGCGGGCGCTCGGCAAGCTGCGCGAGGACCCGGAACTGCGGCCCGTGCGCGACTGAGCCCGGCCCGCGCACCCGTCCCGTCAAGCGGCCGATCGGCCTCCGGCCAGGGACGAAGTGGGTGAACCGGTTGATCGATCATTCCCGGGAGTAGTGACATACCACGCGGTATGCGGTGAGAATCGGCGGAACCTTACTGCTCCGTAGCGCCCACCGGGAGGACGCCGTGCTGAGCACGATGCAGGACGTACCGCTGACCGTGACCCGCATCCTCGATCACGGGGTGCGTGTGCACGGCACTTCGCAGATCACCACGTGGACGGGCGAGGGCGATCCGCACCGCCGTACGTTCGCCGAGACGGGGGCCCGCGTGGCCCAGCTCGCGCACGCGCTCCACGACGACCTGGGCATCCGGGGCGACGACCGTGTGGCGACGCTCATGTGGAACAACGCGGAGCACGTCGAGGCCTACTTCGCCGCGCCCGCCATGGGCGCCGTGCTGCACACGCTCAACCTCCGCCTTCCCGCGGAGCAGCTGACGTGGATCGTGCGCCACGCCGCCGACCGCGTGATCATCGTCAACGGCTCCCTGCTCCCGCTGCTCGCGCCGCTGCTGCCCGGCCTGGAGACGGTCGAGCACCTCGTGGTGTCGGGGCCCGGTGACCGTTCCCTGCTGGACGGGGCGCGGCCGCAGGTCCACGAGTACGAGGACCTCATCGCGGGGAAGCCGACCACGTACGACTGGCCCGAGCTGGACGAACGCCAGGCCGCCGCCATGTGCTACACCTCCGGCACCACCGGTGACCCCAAGGGCGTCGTCTACTCGCACCGTTCCATCTACCTGCACTCCATGCAGGTCAACATGACGCAGTCGATGGGTCTGACGGACGCCGACACCTCGCTCGTCGTCGTGCCGCAGTTCCACGTCAACGCGTGGGGCCTGCCGCACGCCACGTTCATGACCGGCGTGAACATGCTGATGCCGGACCGCTTCCTGCAGCCCGCTCCGCTCGCCGCGATGATCGAGTCCGAGCGTCCCACGCACGCCGCCGCGGTCCCCACCATCTGGCAGGGCCTGCTCGCCGAGCTCACCGCGAGGCCGCGCGACGTCTCCACCCTCACCCAGGTCACCATCGGCGGCTCGGCCTGCCCGCCGTCGCTCATGAAGGCCTTCGACGACCTCGGGATGCGGGTCTGCCACGCCTGGGGCATGACCGAGACGTCCCCGCTCGGCACCGTCGCCCGCCCGCCGGCCCACGTCGAGCCGGGCAGCGACGAAGAGTTCGCGTACCGGCTCACGCAGGGCCGTTTCCCGGCGGGCGTCGAGGCGCGGCTGACCGGCCCCGGCGGCGAGCAGCTGCCCTGGGACGGCAAGTCCGCGGGCGAGCTGGAGGTGCGGGGCAACTGGATCGCGGGCGCGTACTACGGGGGCGCCGACGCGGACGGTGAACCGCTGCGCCCCGAGGACAAGTTCAGTGAGGACGGCTGGCTGAAGACCGGCGACGTCGGCACGATCAGCCCCGACGGCTTCCTCACCCTCACCGACCGCGCCAAGGACGTCATCAAGTCCGGCGGCGAGTGGATCTCCAGCGTCGACCTGGAGAACGCGCTGATGTCGCACCCGGACGTCGCCGAGGCCGCCGTCGTCGCCGTCCCCGACGACAAGTGGGGCGAGCGCCCGCTCGCCACCGTCGTGCTGAAGGAGGGGTCGAGCGCCGACTTCGAGACGCTGCGCGACTTCCTCGCCGAGAAGGTCGCCAAGTGGCAGCTGCCCGAGCGTTGGACGATCGTCCCCGCGGTCCCGAAGACCAGCGTCGGCAAGTTCGACAAGAAGGTGCTGCGCAAGCAGTACGCGGACGGTGACCTGGACGTCACCCAGCTCTGAGCATCAGCTCCGAGCACACCGGCTCTGAGCACGGCGCCCCACGGGGGCGGTTTCACGTGAAACAGGGGGCGGCCCCAACGGGCCGCCCCCTTCGTCTAGTTCGTGCCGATCAGTTCGTGCCGATCTTCGCGAGCAGATCCACGATCCGGCCCTGCACCTCGGCGCTCGTCGAGCGCTCCGCCAGGAACAGCACGGTCTCCCCCGCCGCGAGCCGCGGCAGGTCGGCGTGCTCGACGGCGGCGGTGTAGACGACGAGCGGCGTGCGGTTCAACTGGCCGTTGGCGCGCAGCCAGTCGATGATGCCCGCGCGGCGGCGGCGCACCTGGAGCAGATCCATCACGACCAGGTTCGGCCGCATCTGCGCCGCGAGGGTCACCGCGTCCGCGTCGCTCGCGGCCCGTGCGACCTGCATCCCGCGCCGCTCCAGGGTCGCGGTCAGCGCGAGCGCGATCTCCTCGTGCTCCTCGATGAGCAGCACCCGCGGCGGGTGCTGCTCGCTGTCCCGCGGGGCGAGCGCCTTCAGCAGCACGGCCGGGTCGGCCCCGTACGCGGCCTCGCGCGTCGCCTGCCCCAGGCCCGCGGTCACCAGGACCGGCACCTCGGCGGCGACCGCGGCGGTCCGCAGCGACTGCAGTGCGGTCCGGGTGATCGGCCCGGTCAGCGGGTCCACGAACAGCGCGGCCGGGAACGCCGCGATCTGCGCGTCGACCTCCTCGCGCGAGTGCACGGTCACCGGACGGTAGCCGCGGTCGCTCAGCGCCTGCTGTGTCGTCACGTCCGGCGCGGGCCAGACGAGCAGCCGGCGCGGGTTGTCGAGCGGCTCGGGCGGCAGTTCGTCGTCCATCGGCTGCGGCTGGGGCCGGTTGGCGACCTCGACCGCTCCGCCCGGACCGTCGAGCGGCTCGGGGCCCTCGTCGGCGTTCTGGTCGGGTGCCCCGATCGCGTAGGAGCGGCCGCTGCCCTCCGACGCGTTCGACGCCAGCAACGGCGGCTGCGGCGCGGCCTGCTGCTGCGGGTGCGGCCGGGCGGTTCCCTGCGAGGGGGTGGTGCCCCGGGCGGGCGTCGTGCCACGGGCCGGGGTGGTGCCCCGGGCGGGCGTCGTGCCGCGGGCCGGGGTGCTGCCCTGCGCCGGGGTGTCCGTGGCCGCGGTCTCCGACTGCTCCTGCCGGGTCGACAGCTTGCGCCGCCGCCCCGAACCGCCGTTCGTCTGGCCCTCCGGCGCCTGCGGCACACCCTGCGGCGGCGTGGCCCCGGGCCGGGCGGGCTGCTGCGCCGCGGGCTGCCCCTGCGGCCGCTGCTGCTCGGCGATCTGCCGCCCGAACGGCACGCCCTGCCCCAGCGTCCGCACGCTGAAGGCGCGGCCCTGGGTCGAATGCGTGTCACCGGACGGGTTCTGCGGCGCTTCGGCGGGCAGCGGCTGGGCGGCCGCCGCCGGTCGCGGCGCGCTCTCCGGCGGCAGCACGGCGCGGGTGCCCCCGGCCGGGGTGCCCTGTGCAGGCGTGCTCTGCGCCGGGTGCGGCTGCGGCGGCGTGTGGTCGTCCGCCGGGTGCCGCTCGGCGGCCTCGTGCTGCGACGTCTCACCCGCGTCCGCGACGGCCTCCGCCGGCACGTCCTGGGCGAGGTCCTGCGCGCCGCCCTGCGGCACGTCGTTCCGTACGTCGTCGGGGGCGGTCCGGGCCTCGGGTGCGCGGTCGGCCTGGGCGGGCGGCAGCGCGAACACCTCGCGCGGCGCTGCTTCCTCGGGCGTCGTGGCGGCCTGCGCGGTGCCGAGCGCGCGCCGCGCCCGCCGCCCCGAAGGCTGCTGACCGGCACCGGCCCCGGCCAGTTCCAGCTCGCCGTGGCCCGGTTCGCCGCCCTCGGCGGACGCGCCCGACGGCAGCGCGGGCAGCGCCGGCTGCCCCTGGCCGCCGTCCCGCCGGGCCCGTCGCCCGGCCGGCGCGGGCACGCCCTGCGGCGGCACGGTCTCGCCCAGCGCCGGGGAACCCGCCGCGTGTTCGGCCGCGGTCATCACGGCACCCTCGGCCGCACTGCCGTCGGCGGGCCGTGCCCGGCGCCGCCCGGTGCCACCGGACGCGCCCTCGGCAGCGGCCGCCGGGGCCTGCGGCTGCGGTTCCGGCGCGGCGGGAGCCGCGGGCTCCTCGGCCGCCCGCCGCCCGCGCCGCCGCCCCGTTCCGCCGGAGGGAGCCGCCCCGTCACCGGGCAGCCCGCTCTCCAGGAACGCGTCGACGGAGGGCCCGGAGGCCCGCCGAGCCCGCCGGCGGCCACCGCCGGAGGTTGCGCCTGCCTGCTCGGGAAGGTTCGCCGCGACGACCTCCGAGGCCGGGTCGCCGGCCGGACCGGACGGCGCGGGAACGTCGGGGGACGCCTCGGCCGGAACGACCCCGGCCCCGCTCCCGATCGGCACCTCCAGCACGTACGCGCTGCCGCTCATCCCCGGCATCTCGTGGGTCTGCAGCACACCGCCGTGCGCCCGCACGATGCCCTGGACGATCGGCTCGTGCACCGGATCGCCACCGGCGTACGGGCCCCGCACCTCGATGCGCACGCTCTCGCCGCGCTGCGCGGCGGCCACCACGACGGTCGAGTCGACGTACCCGGCGCCGGCGGGCACCCGCGCGTTGCCGGTCGCGTCGATCCCCGCGACGTCGGCGATCAGGTGCGCCAGCGCGGTCGCGAGCCGCCCCGCGTCCACCTCGGCCTCGATCGGCGGCGCGTGCACGGCGAACTGGACCCGGCCGGGCCCGATCAGTTCCACGGCCCCGTCGACACCGGCGGCGACGACGGCGTCCAGCATCACCGGCGTACGGGTCAGGCCTTCGCCGCCCGTGTCGAGCAGTTGGTAGGCGAGCACGTTGTCGACGAGCGTCGTGATCCGCGAGTAGCCGGCGGAGAGGTGGTGCAGGACCTGGTTCGCCTCGGGCCACAACTGCCCGGCGTCGTCGGCGGCGAGCTGTCCCAGCTCGCGCCGCAGCTCGTCCAGCGGCCCGCGCAGCGACTGCCCGAGCACGGCGAGCAGCTGCGAGTGCCGCGCGGCCAGCGCCTCGTAGCGGTCCTTCTCGCGCTCGGCGAACGCGGCGCCCCGCTCCCGCTCGGCCGACAGCTCCTCGGCCCGCTGCTCGTGGGCCGCCGTCAGCTCGGCGGTCAGCTCCTCGCGGACCCGGTCGAGCTCCTCGGCCCGCTCCGCGCGCTCCTGCTCGGCGGCCTCGTCGCGCCGGGCCAGCTCCTCGGCGTGCTCGGTGACCAGCTGGTCGTACGGGCGCCGGTCGGTGAAGGTCATGACGGCGCCGACCAGTTGGTCCCCGTCGCGCACCGGCGCCGTGGTCATGTCGACGGGCAGCCGATCGCCGTTCTTGGCCCACAGGACCTGTCCGCGCACCCGGTGCTTGCGCCCGGAGCGCAGCGTGTCGGCGAGCGGCGACTCCTCGTACGGGAACGGCTCGCCGTCGGCGCGCGAGTGCAGCACGAGCTGGTGCAGCTCCTGGCCGCCCAGGTCGCTGGCACGGAACCCCAGGATCTGTGCGGCGGCCGGGTTGACGAGCACGATCCGCCCGTCGGTGTCGGTCCCCACGACGCCCTCGGCGGCGGCCCGCAGGATCATCTCGGTCTGCCGCTGCGAACGGGCCAGTTCGGCCTCGGTGTCCACGGTGCCCGAAAGGTCGCGTACGACCAGCATGAGCAGTTCGGACCCGCTGTAGCCACCGCCGCCGAGGCCGCCGGTGCCGTACGGGTCGACGGCGTCGCGGGCGCCGTCCGCCAGGTTCGCGCTGGTCACCTCGACGGGGAACTCGCTGCCGTCGGTGCGGCGGGCGGTCATCCGCGTCGGCTTCGTCCGGCCGCGCTCGTCGGTCACCGTGTCGGGCCGCCGCATGGATCCGGGGATCAGCCGGGAGTCGAACTCCGGCAGCAGATCGAGCAGTCCGCGCCCCACCAGGGCGGTGCCCGGCGCCTCGAAGGCTTCCAGGGCGATGGAATTGGCGTTGACGACGGTCCCGTTGGTGTTGACCAGCACCAACGCATCCGGCAGCGCGTCGAGTATGGCTGCGAGGCGAGCAGCGCCTCGGGATGGCCTGCTGCTCACGAGACGCTTCCCTCCTGATTACCGCGACTTGCTGACCGCCCGGGCCATCTTGCCTCGCGTCCCGCGGCGTGTCACGGGAGGGAGTCTACGGGCAGTGGTTGTGCTCGCGACGCCGGATGAGAGGGAGCCCACGTAGAGGATGTGGGGATCCCGAGCGGGGCCGGTCGTGACGGTGTGCCCGGTGGACCCAGGGTCACGGGGCGGTAGCAGGCAGCACGGGCACCAGTTGCCGCCACCGTGAGATCTCGCAGCCGTCGCTCAGCCGGTACGTGGCGTCGACGGGCCGGCCGTGCCAGGTGCCGGTGATGTGGGCGGTGGCGTCGCCCCCGTACTGCATCGTGCAGAAGGACCCCTTCGGCACGGGCGCGAACGGATCCCGTCCGTCCGCCTCGATCTCGTCGAGCTTCGCGCAGGCCGCGCCCGGATCGGGGTGGCTGCCGCCGGCGGGCGCGCAGTCCAGCTCGACCGTTCCGTCGTTCCCGGTCCCCGAGTCGGTGACGCTGACCGTCAGCTGGTCGGGCGCCACGCCGTCCAGGAGGCCGAAGGGGGACGGCGGCATTCGCGTCGGCCCGGTGTCGGCGTGCGCGCCGCCGGGCAGGGCCGCCGCGAGGGCGACGGAGGCGGCGGCGGTGAGGAGGAGCCGGGCCGGCACGCGGGACCGACGGGGGGACTGATGTGAGGAAACACGGCGCAGGAACATGCCCTGCCTAACGCGGTCACCCATCACGACGATGCGCCTTGTCCAACGGCTTTGCTCTCTGGCCTGCCCGCCTAGTACCGTGGGGGGCGATTGGTGACACGGCGCTCAGCTGTGTCATCATCTGCACGCATCCACTCGCGCTCGCGTGGGGGGACTGTGCTGGAGGCGTCGCCTAGTCCGGTCTATGGCGCCGCACTGCTAATGCGGTTTGGGACTTAAATCCCATCGAGGGTTCAAATCCCTCCGCCTCCGCAGCAAGATCCGAAGCCCCGGTCCACCAGGACCGGGGCTTCGCTGCTTCCCGGGGTCCGCGGGGCCTCGGGGGCGCGCCGGGCCCTCGGTGACTGTGGGTGCGTTTCCGCAGGTCACAACGGGTGAGGCAAACGGATTTCACATGGCGGCGGCAGTCATGTAATGTTCTTCCTGTCGCCGCGAGCGGGTCGAAAGACCGGGGAGCGGAGACAAAAACAAAACAAGCACTCGTAGCTTAACGGATAGAGCATCTGACTACGGATCAGAAGGTTGCAGGTTCGAATCCTGCCGAGTGCACACAGAGAAGAAGCCCCCGGAGAATCTCCGGGGGCTTCTTCGTGTTCGGGTTCGTGTTCGGGTTCGCGTCCGGCTCCGTGTTCCGGTGAGCGGGGCGTTGTCAGTGG
>NZ_JAMOLN010000236.1 GCF_024448165.1 Streptomyces longispororuber | reverse complement strand
CGCGGCCGCAGCAGGACGAGTACAGCTGGCAGCAGCCGCGGCTCGGCTTCCCGGAGCGCGACCCGTACGCGACGCCTCCGCAGCAGCCGCAGCACGACTACCGGCAGCAGGAACGGTCGCCCTACGACCAGCAGGGCTACGAGTCCGAGCGCGGCCGCTACGACCAGCAGCCGGAGCGCTCCCCGTACGAGCAGCAGCCCAAGGAGCGGTCGCCCTACGAGGAGCGTGCGGCGTACGAGGAGCGCGGCTCCTACGAGCAGCCGCACGAGCGCCAGCAGCGGCGCGATCCGGGCGAGCACGCGATGGGCGGCCGGCCGGGACAGGACGGCGGTCCGGGTCCCGGCGGACGCGGTGTGCCCACGGGCGCGCCCGGTCCGCTGGCCGCGCAGCCCGCGCCGGCGACCGGTCCCGGCGAGCCGACCGCGCGCCTGAACCCCAAGTACCTCTTCGACACGTTCGTCATCGGTGCGTCGAACCGTTTCGCCCACGCGGCGGCGGTCGCCGTCGCCGAGGCGCCGGCGAAGGCCTACAACCCCCTCTTCATCTATGGGGAGTCGGGCCTCGGCAAGACGCACCTCCTGCACGCCATCGGGCACTACGCCCGCAGCCTCTATCCGGGCACCCGCGTGCGGTACGTGAGCTCCGAGGAGTTCACCAACGAGTTCATCAACTCGATCCGCGACGGCAAGGGCGACTCCTTCCGCAAGCGGTACCGCGAGATGGACATCCTCCTCGTCGACGACATCCAGTTCCTCGCGGACAAGGAGTCGACGCAGGAGGAGTTCTTCCACACCTTCAACACGCTCCACAACGCGAACAAGCAGATCGTGCTCTCCAGCGACCGGCCGCCCAAGCAGCTGGTGACCCTGGAGGACCGGCTGCGCAACCGGTTCGAGTGGGGACTGATCACGGACGTCCAGCCGCCCGAGCTGGAGACCCGTATCGCGATCCTTCGTAAGAAGGCGGTGCAGGAGCAGCTCAACGCTCCGCCGGAGGTGCTGGAGTTCATCGCGTCCCGCATCTCGCGCAACATCCGCGAGCTGGAAGGGGCGTTGATCCGGGTCACGGCGTTCGCGTCGCTCAATCGGCAGCCAGTGGACCTGGGGCTCACCGAGATCGTCCTCAAGGACCTGATCCCCGGTGGCGAGGACGCGGCCCCCGAGATCACGGCGACGGCCATCATGGCGGCCACCGCGGACTACTTCGGTCTGACGGTGGAGGACCTCTGCGGATCGTCGCGCAGCCGCGTGCTGGTGACGGCACGCCAGATCGCGATGTACCTGTGCCGGGAGCTGACGGACCTGTCCCTGCCGAAGATCGGCGCTCAGTTCGGCGGCCGCGACCACACGACCGTGATGCACGCGGACCGCAAGATCCGCGCGCTGATGGCCGAGCGGCGCTCCATCTACAACCAGGTCACCGAGCTCACCAACCGCATCAAGAACGGCTGACAGCAGCCCGGTTGCGGCGCTGTGCACGCCTCCGAAGGGCGCTCCGGAACGATTCCCGGGGCGCCCTTCTTCATGTCGCCGTGCGCTCGGGGAGGCCGCCGCGCGATGTCGGTGTTCGATTTCCGGCCGCGTTACGGGTGTTCTCCACAGATGTGCCGGGTTTTTCCGATCCACACCCTGGGGACCGGGAAGTTGTCCAGACTGCATCCACAGGGGCACCTGGTGACAGAGCATCAGGGCAGGTCAGCGGGCTGTGGATTGGTGGACAGAAGATCTCCACAGGCTGTGGACAGATTTTTCTTCCACAGGGTGTGCATTTCGTTGTCCACCGTCGACCCACAGGATGACAGCCTTTGTGCACAGCGATCCGGAGCTTCTCCACACGGCTGTCCACTGTTCGGCAACGCGACGCGCCCCGTCACCGTGGCGAGTGAAAGGCGTCACACCAAGGGGGTCGGTTGGGCTGTGGGGAACAGGGGTAAAGCTGGGGACGGCGCTGGGGAGAAGTAGCCCGAGCCTGTGCATCGGGTGTGCAGAACTTTCCGCCGTCCACAGAAACCGTGAGTTGTCCACCGCCTCGGCCCACAGCCTCCGTGGACAAAAAACCGGCTCTGACCTGCGAACTAACGGTTATCCACGGTTTCCACAGCCCCTACTACTACTCCCAACTAGAGAGAGCTGGGAATTCGTTTCGAAGTGGGGGCTGTGCACAACTTGCTCTCGGCACCCCGGCCGCGGCTCGGCACGACTTGACCGAGGCGGGCAACGACTGTCAGTGCGGTGCGTCAGACTGGTCCCCGGTGTTCTCCCCATCGGTGGGCCGAGCGACACCACGTCTGACGACGAAGACCGAGACCAATGCAGGGCGAGAGCAGCCAGCAACGCGCAGGAGGCGGCTTACGGTGAAGATCCGGGTGGAACGCGACGTACTCGCGGAGGCGGTGGCCTGGGCGGCACGCAGCCTCCCGGCACGACCGCCTGCGCCGGTCCTCGCCGGCCTTCTCCTGAAGGCCGAGGAGGGCGCACTCAGCCTGTCGAGCTTCGACTACGAGGTCTCGGCACGCGTCTCCGTGGACGCGGAGGTCGACGAGGAAGGCACGGTGCTCGTCTCCGGCCGCCTGCTCGCCGACATCTGCCGCGCCCTCCCCAACCGTCCGGTGGAGATCTCCACAGACGGTGTACGAGCGACCGTGGTCTGCGGCTCCTCGCGATTCACACTCCACACCCTCCCTGTGGAGGAGTACCCGGCGCTGCCGCAGATGCCGACCGCCACGGGCACCGTCCCGGGCGAGGTCTTCGCCTCCGCGGCACAGCAGGTGGCCATCGCCGCCGGCCGTGACGACACGCTGCCCGTCCTCACCGGTGTGCGCATCGAGATCGAGGGCGACACGGTGACGCTGGCGTCCACCGACCGCTACCGCTTCGCCGTGCGCGAGTTCCTGTGGAAGCCGGAGGACCCCGAGGCGTCCGCGGTCGCCCTGGTGCCCGCCAAGACGCTCCTGGACACCGCCAAGGCTCTCACGAGCGGCGACACGGTCACGCTGGCCCTGTCCGGCTCGGGTGCCGGTGAAGGCCTCATCGGCTTCGAGGGCGCGGGTCGCCGCACGACCACCCGCCTCCTGGAGGGCGACCTCCCGAAGTACCGCACGCTGTTCCCGACGGAGTTCAACTCCGTGGCCGTCATCGAGACCGCCCCCTTCGTGGAGGCCGTCAAGCGCGTGGCCCTCGTCGCCGAGCGGAACACCCCGGTGCGGCTCAGCTTCGAGCAGGGCGTCCTCATCCTGGAGGCCGGCTCCAGCGACGACGCACAGGCTGTGGAAAGGGTCGACGCCCAGCTCGACGGCGACGACATCTCCATCGCCTTCAACCCGACGTTCCTGCTGGACGGCCTCAGCGCGATCGACTCCCCGGTCGCCCAGCTGTCCTTCACGACGTCCACCAAGCCCGCGCTGCTCTCCGGCAAGCCGGCCGTGGACGCCGAGGCGGACGAGGCGTACAAGTACCTGATCATGCCGGTGCGGCTGTCGGGCTGAGGTCCCTGAAGGGCAGGCCGCTCGGGCGTTCGCCTGAGCGGCTATGCCCACAGGTGTGCGTGAGCGTCCGGGTTTAGGCTCAGACGCAGGTACGAGAGGCGCGTCACCCCGCGCCTCGTACCGCCCCGCACCACCTCACGCCCCGTCGCAACGTAAGGAACCACTGATGGAGCTCGGTCTCGTCGGCCTCGGCAAGATGGGCGGCAACATGCGCGAGCGCATCCGCCGCGCAGGCCACACCGTCATCGGCTACGACCGCAATCCGGACCTCGCGGATGTCCACAGCCTCGAAGAGCTTGTGGGCAAGCTCAAGGGTCCGCGCGTGGTGTGGGTGATGGTGCCCGCCGGTGCCGCGACCCAGTCCACGGTCGACGAGCTGGCCGAGCTGCTGCAGCCCGGCGACATCGTCGTCGACGGCGGCAACTCGCGCTGGACGGACGACGAGAAGCACGCGAAGGAGCTCGCCGAGAAGGGCATCGGCTTCGTCGACTGCGGTGTCTCCGGCGGCGTCTGGGGCCTGGAGAACGGCTACGCGCTGATGTACGGCGGCTCCGCCGAGGACGTCGCGAAGGTCCAGCCGGTCTTCGACGCGCTGAAGCCCGAGGGCGACTTCGGGTCGGTCCACGCGGGCAAGGTCGGCGCCGGCCACTTCGCGAAGATGGTCCACAACGGCATCGAGTACGCCATGATGCAGGCCTACGCCGAGGGCTGGGAGCTCCTGGAGGCCGTGGACTCGGTGACCGACGTCCGCGAGGTCTTCCGCTCCTGGCAGGAGGGCACGGTCATCCGTTCCTGGCTGCTGGACCTGGCGGTCAACGCCCTCGACGAGGACGAGCACCTCGACAAGCTGCGTGGTTATGCACAGGACTCCGGCGAGGGCCGCTGGACTGTGGAAGCCGCCATCGACAACGCCGTCCCGCTGCCGGCGATCACCGCGTCGCTCTTCGCGCGCTTCGCCTCGCGGCAGGAGGACTCGCCGCAGATGAAGATGATCGCGGCGCTGCGCAACCAGTTCGGCGGCCACGCCGTCGAGAAGAAGTGATCCGCCGCAAAAAGTAATCCACAGCTGTAGACAACCGCTGTTCAGAACGTTGGGGGAGGTCGGCCCACGACCATGCACGTCACGCATCTGTCGCTGGCCGACTTCCGCTCGTACGCCCGGGCCGAGGTCCCTCTCGACCCGGGCGTCACCGCGTTCGTGGGCCCCAACGGGCAGGGCAAGACGAACCTGGTGGAGGCCGTCGGCTACCTCGCCACGCTCGGCAGCCACCGGGTCTCCTCGGACGCGCCCCTGGTCCGCATGGGGGCCGAGCGCGCCGTGATCAGGGCCCAGGTCCGGCAGGGCGAGCGGCAGCAGCTCATCGAGCTCGAACTGAACCCCGGCAAGGCGAACCGCGCGCGCATCAACAGGTCGTCGCAGGTCAGGCCGCGTGACGTGCTGGGCATCGTCAGGACCGTGCTGTTCGCGCCCGAGGACCTGGCCCTGGTGAAGGGCGATCCGGGCGAGCGCCGTCGCTTCCTGGACGAGCTGATCACCGCCCGCTCCCCGCGGATGGCCGGCGTGCGCTCCGACTACGACCGGGTCCTCAAGCAGCGCAACACGCTCCTGAAGTCCGCCGCCCTCGCGCGGCGGCACGGTGGCCGCTCCACGGACCTGTCCACGCTCGACGTGTGGGACCAGCACCTCGCGCGCGCGGGCGCGGAGCTGCTCGCCCAGCGGCTCGACCTGATCGCGACGCTGCAGCCGCTGGCCGACAAGGCGTACGAGCAGCTGGCGCCCGGCGGCGGACCGATCGCCCTGGACTACAAGCCGTCCTCGCCCGAGATCGTCGGGCACGCGCGCGAGGAGCTCTACGAGCAGCTCCTGGCCGCACTCGAAGCCGCCCGCAAGCAGGAGATCGAGCGGGGCGTCACCCTGGTCGGCCCGCACCGGGACGAGCTGCTCCTCAAGCTCGGCCAGCTGCCCGCCAAGGGGTACGCGAGCCACGGCGAGTCCTGGTCGTACGCGCTGGCGCTGCGGCTGGCCTCGTACGACCTGCTGAGGGCCGAGGGGAACGAGCCGGTGCTCGTCCTCGACGACGTCTTCGCCGAGCTCGACGCGCGGCGCAGGGAGCGGCTGGCGGAGCTCGTGGCGCCCGGTGAGCAGGTCCTCGTGACGGCCGCGGTCGACGACGACGTACCGGGCGTGCTGGCCGGTACCCGATACGCGGTGTCCGACGGGACGGTGGAGCGTCTGTGAGCGCCGACGAACCCGGCGGAAAAGCCGGCGAGCCGCGGGAACCGAAGGGCGATCCCGAGCCTTCAGGTGTCGACCTCGCCCGCGTCGCCCTCCGCGCGGCCAAAGAGGCGGCACGCGCGCGTGGTGCCTCGGCACAGCAGAAGAAGCAGGCCCGGCGCGGCGGCGGACTGCGGTCGGGAGCGCGCGCCGACGGGCGGGACCCGATGGGCCTCGGCGCGGCCATCAACCGGCTGATCACCGAGCGCGGCTGGGAGACCCCGGCGGCCGTCGGCGGCGTGATGGGCCGCTGGCCGCAGATCGTCGGTGACGACCTCGCCAAGCACTGCGTGCCGCAGAAGTACGACGAGGACGAGCGCGTCCTGGTCGTGCAGTGCGATTCGACGGCCTGGGCGACGCAGGTGCGGATGCTGGCTCCGCAGCTGGTCAGACGCCTGAACGAGGACCTCGGGCACGGCACCGTGCGGCGCATCGACATCAAGAATCCCGGCAGCGGCGCCCGGCGCTACGGCCCCTTGAGAGCCCCCGGAAGCACAGGTCACGACGACACCTACGGGTGAGCGCGCGCACACGGTAGCGGGGGGTTGACACCCCGAAGCGCTGAGTGCCGCTGTGAGCCTCTTGGAGCCCCGCTCCCCATAGGGGGAGTCGGGCGAGACCGGTTGAGGGCGGCACATGGGGACTCAGGTACCGGCAAACCCCCATCACTGTCAGTGCTACCGGTACACTGGAGAGCAATCCCGCCCCACTTGTGGGACGCACCGAGCAACGCTGACTAGGGCCTACCGAAAAAACACGCCGCAGCCGCTCCGGCCACCAACCGGGAGCTTGGTTTGTGCTGTGCCAGAAAGGGCGCTTCGTGGCCGATTCCGGCAACCCCAACGAGAACATCCCGACCATCGACGCTGACGCGCACGCGAACGTAGGGGCGACAGACGCCTCGTACGACGCGAGCGCGATCACCGTCCTCGAAGGGCTGGACGCGGTCCGCAAGCGACCTGGCATGTACATCGGCTCGACCGGTGAGCGTGGTCTGCACCACATGGTGCAGGAGGTCGTGGACAACTCCGTCGACGAGGCGCTGGCCGGTCACGCGGACACGATCGACGTCACGATCCTTCCCGACGGCGGCGTCCGCGTCATCGACAACGGCCGTGGCATCCCCGTCGGCATCATCCCCTCCGAGGGGAAGCCGGCCGTCGAGGTCGTCCTGACCGTGCTGCACGCGGGCGGCAAGTTCGGCGGCGGCGGCTACGCCGTCTCCGGCGGTCTGCACGGCGTCGGTGTCTCCGTCGTGAACGCCCTGTCCACGAAGGTCTCGGTCGAGATCAAGACCGACGGCCACCGCTGGACGCAGGACTACAAGGCGGGCGTGCCGACCGCACCGCTCGCCCAGCACGAGGCCACCGATGAGACCGGCACCTCGGTCACCTTCTGGGCCGACGGCGACATCTTCGAGACCACCGAGTACTCCTTCGAGACGCTGTCGCGGCGCTTCCAGGAGATGGCCTTCCTCAACAAGGGCCTGACGATCAAGCTGACGGACGAGCGCGAGTCGGCCAAGGCCACCGCCGGTGCCGACAGCGCCGAGGGCGCCGACGACCACGAAGCGCGGACGGTGACGTACCACTACGAAGGCGGCATCGTCGACTTCGTGAAGTACCTCAACTCCCGCAAGGGCGAGGTCGTCCACCCCTCCGTGATCGACATCGAGGCCGAGGACAAGGAGAAGCTCCTTTCCGTCGAGGTCGCGATGCAGTGGAACACGAGTTACAGCGAGGGCGTCTACTCCTTCGCGAACACGATCCACACGCACGAGGGCGGCACCCACGAGGAGGGCTTCCGCGCCGCGCTGACCGGTCTCATCAACCGGTACGCGCGCGACAAGAAGCTGCTGCGCGAGAAGGACGACAACCTCACGGGTGACGACATCCGCGAGGGTCTGACCGCGATCATCTCGGTGAAGCTGGGCGAGCCGCAGTTCGAGGGCCAGACCAAGACCAAGCTGGGCAACACCGAGGCGAAGACCTTCGTCCAGAAGGTCGTGCACGAGCACCTCACGGACTGGCTCGACCGGAACCCGGTCGAGGCGTCGGACATCATCCGCAAGTCCATCCAGGCGGCCACCGCGCGCGTGGCGGCCCGCAAGGCGCGCGACCTGACCCGCCGCAAGGGTCTGCTGGAGTCCGCGTCCCTGCCGGGCAAGCTCTCCGACTGCCAGTCGAACGACCCCACCAAGTGCGAGATCTTCATCGTCGAGGGTGACTCCGCCGGCGGCTCGGCCAAGTCCGGCCGGAACCCGCAGTACCAGGCGATCCTCCCGATCCGAGGCAAGATCCTCAACGTCGAGAAGGCGCGGATCGACAAGATCCTGCAGAACCAGGAGATCCAGGCACTGATCTCCGCGTTCGGCACCGGAGTCCACGAGGACTTCGACATCGAGAAGCTCCGCTATCACAAGATCATCCTGATGGCGGACGCCGACGTCGACGGCCAGCACATCAACACCCTGCTGCTGACCTTCCTGTTCCGCTTCATGCGGCCGCTGGTCGAGGCCGGGCACGTGTTCCTGTCGCGTCCGCCGCTCTACAAGATCAAGTGGGGTCGCGAGGACTTCGAGTACGCGTACTCGGACCGCGAGCGCGACGCCCTGATCGAGCTGGGCAAGCAGGCCGGCAAGCGCATCAAGGACGACTCCGTCCAGCGCTTCAAGGGTCTCGGTGAGATGAACGCCGAGGAGCTGCGCATCACGACCATGGACCAGGAGCACCGCGTCCTCGGCCAGGTCACCCTCGACGACGCCGCCCAGGCCGACGACCTGTTCTCGGTCCTCATGGGTGAGGACGTCGAGGCGCGCCGATCGTTCATCCAGCGCAACGCCAAGGACGTCCGCTTCCTCGACATCTGAGTCGGTCTCAGCTGACCGCCGCAGAAAGGATCTTCACCAGCAATGGCCGACGAGAACACCCCCAGTACTCCTGGCACCCCTGAAGAGGGCGGCGACATCGCCATGCGCATCGAGCCCGTCGGGCTCGAGACGGAGATGCAGCGCTCCTACCTCGACTACGCGATGTCCGTCATCGTGTCCCGCGCCCTGCCGGACGTGCGCGACGGACTCAAGCCCGTCCACCGCCGCGTCCTGTACGCGATGTACGACGGCGGCTACCGGCCCGAGAAGGGCTTCTACAAGTGCGCCCGCGTCGTCGGCGACGTCATGGGCAACTACCACCCGCACGGCGACTCCTCGATCTACGACGCCCTGGTCCGCCTGGCCCAGCCGTGGTCGATGCGGATGCCGCTGGTGGACTCCAACGGAAACTTCGGCTCTCCGGGCAACGACCCCGCCGCCGCCATGCGCTACACCGAGTGCAAGATGGCGCCGCTGTCCATGGAGATGGTCCGGGACATCGACGAGGAGACCGTCGACTTCACGGACAACTACGACGGCCGCTCCCAGGAGCCGACCGTCCTGCCGGCCCGCTTCCCGAACCTGCTGATCAACGGCTCGGCCGGCATCGCGGTCGGCATGGCCACCAACATCCCGCCGCACAACCTGCGCGAGGTCGCGGCCGGCGCCCAGTGGTACCTGGAGAACCCGGAGGCCTCGCACGAGGAGCTCCTGGACGCGCTCATCGAGCGCATCAAGGGCCCCGACTTCCCGACCGGCGCCCTCGTGGTGGGCCGCAAGGGCATCGAAGAGGCGTACCGCACCGGTCGTGGCTCCATCACGATGCGCGCGGTCGTCGAGGTCGAGGAGATCCAGAACCGCCAGTGCCTGGTGGTCACCGAACTCCCGTACCAGGTCAACCCGGACAACCTGGCGCAGAAGATCGCCGACCTGGTCAAGGACGGCAAGGTCGGCGGCATCGCCGACGTCCGTGACGAGACCTCGTCGCGCACCGGCCAGCGCCTCGTCATCGTGCTGAAGCGCGACGCCGTTGCCAAGGTCGTCCTGAACAACCTCTACAAGCACACCGACCTGCAGACGAACTTCGGCGCCAACATGCTGGCGCTCGTCGACGGCGTGCCGCGCACCCTTTCGCTGGACGCCTTCATCCGCCACTGGGTGGGCCACCAGGTCGAGGTCATCGTCCGCCGTACGCGGTTCCGGCTGCGCAAGGCCGAGGAGCGCGCCCACATCCTGCGCGGCCTCCTGAAGGCCCTGGACGCCATCGACGAGGTCATCGCGCTCATCCGGCGCAGTGACACCGTGGAGGTCGCGCGAGAGGGCCTCATGGGCCTCCTGCAGATCGACGAGATCCAGGCCAACGCGATCCTCGAGATGCAGCTGCGCCGACTGGCCGCCCTGGAGCGCCAGAAGATCGTCGCCGAGCACGACGAACTGCAGCTGAAGATCGACGAGTACAACGCGATCCTGGCCTCCCCGGAGCGCCAGCGCCAGATCATCAGCGAGGAACTCGCGGCGATCGTCGACAAGTTCGGCGAGGACCGCCGCTCCAAGCTGGTGCCCTTCGACGGTGACATGTCCATCGAGGACCTGATCGCCGAAGAGGACATCGTCGTCACCATCACGCGCGGTGGCTACGTCAAGCGCACCAAGACGGTCGACTACCGCTCGCAGAAGCGCGGCGGCAAGGGCGTCCGCGGCGCGAAGCTCAAGGAAGACGACATCGTCGACCACTTCTTCGTGTCCACGACGCACCACTGGCTGCTGTTCTTCACGAACAAGGGCCGCGTCTACCGCGCGAAGGCGTACGAGCTCCCGGATGCCGGCCGTGACGCCCGTGGGCAGCACGTCGCCAACCTGCTGGCCTTCCAGCCGGACGAGGCGATCGCCGAGATCCTCGCGATCCGCGACTACGACGCGGCGCCCTACCTGGTCCTCGCCACCAAGGCGGGCCTCGTGAAGAAGACGTCCCTGAAGGACTACGACTCGCCGCGTTCCGGTGGCGTCATCGCCATCAACCTCCGCGAAGCGGCGGACGGTTCCGACGACGAGCTGATCGGCGCCGAGCTGGTCTCCTCCGAGGACGATCTGCTCCTCATCAGCAAGAAGGCGCAGTCGATCCGGTTCACCGCGACGGACGACGCACTGCGCCCGATGGGACGTGCCACGTCGGGCGTCAAGGGAATGAGTTTCCGCGAGGGCGACGAGCTGCTCTCGATGAATGTCGTCCGGCCGGGTACTTTCGTGTTCACCGCCACCGACGGTGGGTACGCAAAGCGGACCAACGTCGACGAGTACCGCGTCCAGGGTCGCGGTGGCCTCGGTATCAAGGCCGCCAAGATCGTGGAGGACCGCGGATCGCTCGTCGGTGCCCTGGTGGTCGAGGAGACCGACGAGATCCTCGCCATCACGCTGTCCGGCGGTGTGATTCGTACGCGAGTCAACGAGGTCAGGGAGACGGGCCGTGACACCATGGGCGTCCAACTGATCAACCTGGGCAAGCGCGATGCCGTCGTCGGCATCGCTCGTAACGCCGAGGCCGGTCGTGAGGCCGAGGAAGTCGACGGAGACGCCGCGGAGGACGCGGACGGCGCCGTGACCGACGAATCGGCCCAGGACGAGAATGCCGTCGGAACGGACGAGGGCGGGCAGTCCTCGGCCGAGTAGCGCGAGGAGTGAGTCATCGTGAGCGGAGCCACGGGCGCAGGCCCTACCGGGGCATCCCCCGGTACGGAAACCGAGGGCGGCCGTGGCTCCGCTCATGACTCGAAGGACTCGCACGAGTCTCATGGATCCCAGGGGGGAACTGTGACGGACACCCGAGGTCCGCAGACCCAGCAGTACGCAGCCAGTGGCGGACCCCTGCCGGGTGAGAGGCAGGAGCCGCAGCAGGCGGCCCAGCCGTACCACCCGCCGCAGGCCTACCAGAACGCCCCGGCAGGAGCGGCAGCTCCGGCAGGAGCGGTCCGCAGGCCGCGCACCGGGGCACGCACCACCCCGCGCACCCGCAAGGCGCGGCTGCGCGTGGCCAAGGCCGATCCGTGGTCGGTGATGAAGGTCAGTTTCCTGCTCTCCATCGCGCTCGGCATCTGCACGATCATCGCGGCCGCCGTGCTGTGGATGGTCATGGACGCCATGGGCGTCTTCTCCACGGTCGGCGGCACGATCTCCGAGGCCACGGGCTCGAACGAGTCCAATGGCTTCGACCTCCAGTCGTTCCTGTCGCTGCCGCGCGTCCTGATGTTCACGACCGTCATCGCGGTCATCGACGTCGTCCTGGCGACGGCGCTCGCGACGCTCGGCGCGTTCATCTACAACCTCTCCGCCGGCTTCGTCGGCGGCATCGAGCTCACGCTCGCCGAGGACGAGTAGACGCTTCTCCGCTGCCTACGGGCCGTCGGAGAGCAGCTGGAGAGCCGCTGGTGGGCGGGCCAGGACTATCGATTTTGGGACTGGCCCCCTGGTGCGCTAATCTTCAGAGGTCAGCGCGCGGGACACACACCGCAGAGCGCGGCGGGGCTATAGCTCAGTTGGTTAGAGCGCATCCCTGATAAGGATGAGGCCACAGGTTCAAATCCTGTTAGCCCCACAGAAGCAGTACATGAGAGGGCGTCTCCTACGGGAGGCGTCCTCTTTTAGTCGTGCGCTGCGGTCCGTCCCGGACACCGGTCACTGGGCACCGGACACGCCGAAAGGGCCCTCTCAGCCGAAGTGAGCGGCTGGGGCCTCGTGTCCTGCGTGTTGGTGCGTCTTGGTGCGTCTACGGGTTCGTGCTGGGCGTTTCGCGGCTGATCTCAGGGGCGGCTTATCTGCTGCCGCCGTCTGTCTGCCGTGCCGCGTACGTACGTAGGACGACGTCCTGCGGCTCTTGGGTTGTGCGTCCCGCGGTCCTGCGGTGGTCCTGTGCTCTTTCGAGTCTCTTCAGTACTTCTCGTTCACTGCGCGTACTTCATTTGCTGCGCCTACTGCGCCTACTGCGGTGCTTCGGCGACTTGGGCGACTTCGGTGTTGCCGTGTGGTGATGCCTTGCTGTGTTGCCGTTCCTACAAGGTGGAGCATTCAGCCCTACTCGTCGCGTGGGCGGTGCGGGCTACGGCTGTGCCGCGAGTGCCTCGCTCGCCAGGCCCGCGTCACTGTCGTCCTGCTCGGTGTCGGCCGGCGGGCGGTGGCGGCAGCTGGGGGAGGAACCGTGCGCCTCGGCGCGGATGCGCTGCTTCATCGTGGGTGGCAGGGACCTTTTGAAGGCCCAGTAGAGCGGAGCGGAGGCAGTCGCGGGGGCGCTGACCGCGGTGGCGTTGCGGGCGGCCTCCTCCGTCTGCTGCGCGGGAGCGGCCGCGGCGGCCGGGGAGACGAGTCCGAGCGCCGAGAAGAGCGCGATGAAGGCAGAGATGACGACGGTCCACAGCGTCATGACCCGGTTCTTGGTCATGGCCCCTCACTTTCAGGTTGGGCGATTTGCGTACTTTCCTCATGATGTGTATGCGGAGCCTGAAGTGTGGGACCGGAGCCCGTGGCGCGTCGATCTTCAGATGAACACCACTCGGATGGGTGCAAGAAGCCCTGAATGCCGATGAATGCGGTGAATTTCACAGTCTGGGAGTGACTGGAAGGCGATGTTCGGAGTTGCAGGGTCCGGTTCGACTGCTGTACGCCTGGCGGGAGTTGGGGTCCATCCAGGTCACCGATCGATATCGGTCGGTGTGTATAGTCGGGCGCCAGAGGTCCCCTACGTCAACGAAAGACGAGGTCGCGCGGTGAAGAAGCTTCTCCTGGTCGCACTGGCCGCCATCGGCGGGCTCCTCGTGTACCGCCAGATCCAGGCGGATCGCGCCGAGCAGGATCTGTGGACGGAGGCGACTGACTCCGTGCCCACGGGTTCGTGAGTATCGACAACAGTCACTTCACAGACCCCGGTCGCAGCAGCGGCCGGGGTTTTGTGTTGCCGGGATGTCCCGGGATGCGTAGATCTTCGGTCTTGTGTACGGCGCCGGGCGGGCGCGTTCACGTATGCGACGCCCTTCCTTGCGCGCGCAAATGAGTGGCGGGATTCCGGCGCACGGCGGGCAGGACGCGGGCCGGAGCGGCAGGATGCGGTCCATGGGGAGGCTCATGAGGCGGCTGGTGGAGGTGCGGGGCGGCCGAGGTCTGGCGGCGGCCGTCGCCGGGGTGGGGCTGTGCGCGGCGTCGGCGCTGCCCGCGACCGCGGCGGGGGACGCCGATCCGTACGTCTTCGCCGACGGCGCCCGCAGCGTGGCCGGTGCGCGGAGCAGCACGGCCGCGCAGAAGCTCAGAACGGGCGAGACCTACCGGAGTTCGCTGGGGACCGGATCGCGCGGAACGGCCTACTTCAGCGTCGAACTGGACGGCGCCGCCAACGCGTATGCCTCCGTCGTCGCCGTCCCCCCGCTGGGATCCGATGTGAAGGCGACGTACTCGGACGGCATCTCCGTGACGCTGACGGACCGCAACGGGACCCGCTGCGACGCGGAACACGCCACATTCCGTTCCGGGGCGTACCCGCGGCCGATCGCGGCCGCCGCCGAGCGGCTCGTGCGGCCCGGCGGGCTGCGGTGTCAGACGGCGGGGACGTACTACGTGGTCGTGGAGCGGAAGGCGGACGCCGACTCCACGCGGGAGACCTGGGGGCTGGAGCTGAAGGTCGCCACCGAACCGGGCCTCGTGTCCCCGGCGCCCACGCAGGGGCCGGAGGTCTGGCCGTCCGCGTCGGTGCGGCCGCCGACCGGGTCGGGGGCGCAGCGCAGTGGGGGCACCGGCTTCAACGATGCCCGGGCGTTGACGTCCGGGGTGTGGAAGGACCGGATCGGGCCCGGGCAGAGCCACTTCTACCGGGTTCCGCTGCGGTGGGGGCAGCAGCTCTTCCTCGACGCGGAGTTGGGCAGCGAGGCGGGCGACTCGGCGCGCAGGGGGACCGTGGCAGGCGCCCTCGACATGGAGCTGTACAACCCGGCGCGGGCCTCGGTGGCGGCCAAGGAGGCCTCCTACGCGGGGGATCCGACGTCGGCGGCCTTCGATCCGCTGCCGCCCGTGGCGTACGAGAACCGCCATCTGATGCGGGACGACGAGGCGGCGATCCGGTTCGCCGGCTGGTACTACGTCAAGGTCACCCTCAATCCGGCGATGGCGGAGAAGTTCGGCGACAGGGCGTCGGGTGTGACGCTGCGGGTGACTGTGGACGGTGATGCGGAACAGGCGCCGGACTACGTGCGTGACGCGGGGGAGTTCCAGGTGACCGAGGGGGATCTGGCGGACGCCGAGCGTGGGGAGGGCGGAGCGGTCTGGAGCGAGGACTCGAAGGGGAGCGGCTCGGGGGCAGGCGGGACCGACGAGGGTTCCCGTTCCGGTTCTGGCCCGGGCTCTGGTTCCGGCCGTGAGGGTTCCGGTGGATCCGGTGGGGTTTCCTCGGGTGCGGCGGGGGATTCGGCCGGGGCCGGCTCCGGTTCTGCTTCCTCTTCTACGTCGCCGGGGAGCGCGGCGATGACGGTGCTGGGGATCGCGGGGATCGGCACGGGCACCGCACTGCTGCTGT
>NZ_JAMOLN010000235.1 GCF_024448165.1 Streptomyces longispororuber | reverse complement strand
TATTTTTGAAGAGGACCCTTGGTCCCGGCACACATGCTGGGGACCAAGGGTCCTTTTTGTATTTCCAGAGCTCTTCTCGGAGCGCGCCGGCACCCCGGCTGCGTGAGAATGACTGCGGTACCGAAGACAGGAGTCCCTGATGCCCACCAACGACGAGCGACCGGAGCGCGATCAGCGCCGTCGGGACAGTGGTGACCGTGGTGGGTACCGCGGTAACGACGGTCCGCGCCGTGACCGGCGTGATGACCGTCCGTCCTACGGCGATCGTGACCGGGATCGGGATCGTGGGCCGCGTCGTGACGGGGACCGTCCGCCGTTCCGTCGTGACGACCGTCGTGATGACAACCGTGGTGGTGGCGGTGGCTTCCGGCGCGACGACAACCGTGGTGGCGGCGGATACCGCGGCGGCGACCGTCGCGATGACAACCGTGGCGGTGGCTACCGCGGGCGCGATGACCGTCCGTCCTACGGCGACCGTGACCGTGACCGGGATCGTGGGCCGCGTCGCGATGGCGACCGTCCGCCGTTCCGTCGCGATGACCGCCGTGACGACCGGCGTGATGACAACCGTGGTGGTGGCGGTGGCTTCCGGCGCGACGACAACCGTGGTGGCGGCGGCGGGTACCGCGGCGGCGACCGTCGCGATGACAACCGTGGCGGTGGCGGTTACCGCGGGCGTGACGACCGTGGTGGGCGGCCCGGTGGGTTCCGTGGGCGGGACGACCGGCGGGATGACCGTCGGGACGACCGGCGCGGTGGCGGCCGGTTCCGGGACGAGCGGGAGCGGGACCGTGAGCCGATCAAGCGGCTGCCGATTCCCGAGGACGTCACCGGCTACGAGATCGACAAGGACGTACAGCAGGAGCTGCAGTCCCTGCCGAAGGGGCTTGCCGAGGACGTCGCCAAGAACCTGGTGATGGTGGCGCGGCTGATCGACGAGGACCCCGAGGGCGCCTACGGGTACTCGCGGGTCGCCCTGCGACTCGCGTCGCGCGTCGCCGCGGTGCGTGAGGCCGCCGGGTTCGCCGCGTACGCGAACCAGAAGTACAACGAGGCGCTCGCCGAGTTCCGTGCGGCACGGCGGATGACCGGCAACGTGGAGCTGTGGCCCGTCATGGCCGACTGCGAGCGTGGGCTCGGGCGGCCCGAGAAGGCGCTCGACATGGCCGGGGCGCCCGACGTGAACAAGCTCGACAAGGCCGGACAGGTCGAGATGCGGCTCGTCGCGGCCGGGGCACGGCGTGACATGGGCCAGCTGGACGCGGCCATCGTCACGCTGCAGAGCCCCGAGCTGGCGTCGAACTCGGTGCAGCCCTGGACCGCCCGACTGCGGTACGCGTACGCCGACGCCCTGCTCGCCGCCGGGCGTGAGGACGAGGCGCGCGAGTGGTTCGCCAAGGCCGTGGAGTCCGACAAGGACGGCAGCACGGACGCGTCCGACCGCCTCGCGGAGCTGGACGGCGTCGAGTTCGTCGACGCCTTCGACGACAGCGACGACGAGGGTGCCCCGGGTGCCGCCGGCCTCGACACCGAGGACGACGCGGACGACGCGGACGACGGAGATCGTGACGTCGAGGTGCGCGACGCCAAGTAGGGCGCGCGGCGTGTGGTGAGTGGCGGGCGGGTTCCCTCGGGGGCCCGCCCGTCAGTCGTCGGTGAGGGTGCGCAGGACCAGGCCCGTGGCGGGCTTGGGGCCGAACGACGTGGACTTGCGGGGCATCGTCACGCCCTGCCGGGCCAGTTCGCGGACGACTTCCTCGCGGACCGGGTGCATGAGGACCGCCGTGCCGCCGTCGCGGCGGGCCTTTTCGACCGTGGCCTCCGTGTCGTGGATGTACGCGATGTCGGCGGGGGAGTCCTCGGGGATGCCCCAGACATGGCCGAGCAGCGTGGAGTGCAGGACCGTCGCGTCCAGTGTGCGCCAGGCCTCGGGGCGGTCCGTCGGGATCGTTCGGCGCAGCAGGGCCGGGTCCGGGCGGTCGAGCAGGTGGTACGTGTCGTCCCTGCCGGTGAGCAGGAAGGCGTTGCTGTCGGCCGCCGCCCCCGCCAGGGCCCCCATCGCCTGCGGCAGCGGCCCGGGCACCTCCCGTACGCGGAAGTGGGCACGGGCCGTGGCCAGGGCCTGGTCGATGGAGAGGCGGTTCAGGAGGCGGTGGATGGCCCGGACCCGGAGGGGGTAGCGGGCCGTGTCGACCAGGAGGACCAGGCCGTAGTCCCAGGGCGTGGGGGAGGCGTGCTCCGTGCGCAGGCGCAGGTACGTCGCCCAGCGGTGGTGGCCGTCCGCGATCAGGGCCTGGTGCGCCGCCAGGTCGGTGTTGATCTGCTGCTGCTCCGCCGGGTCCGTGATCGACCAGAGGCGGTGGCTGTAGCCGTCCTCCGTGGTCGTGGCGAGGAGCGGGGGACGGTGGACCGCGCGCTCGATGACGGCGGTGGCGCCCGTCGCGCTGCCGTTGCCGCGGTATGTGAGGAGGAGCGGTTCGAGGTTCGCGGCCGCCGTGCGCATCAGGCCCGCGCGGTCCTCGACCACGTGCGGCATGACGTCCTCGTGCGGCAGCACCAGGCCCTCCGACGTGTCGGAGAGGCGGAGGGCGCCGATGAGTCCGCGCTGGAGCATGTCGCCGTTGCGCTGCTCGTACACGTAGAGGGCGGGCTCCGGGTCGGGAGCGAGGACGCCTTCGGCCAGCCAGCGGTCGAGCGTGGCGGCCGCCAGGTCGTTGCGCTCCTGCGGCTCGGTGGCCTGCGGCAGGATGAGGCGGACGATGTTGTGGGGGTCCGCGCTCTCCAGGTGCAGCAGGCCGTCCGGCCGGACCACGACGTCGTACGGGGGTGAGGTGACGGCGGCGAGGCTGCCGATGCGCTCGGGAACGTAGCGCACCCCGTGGAAGGGGCGCAGATCCAGGCCGTCACCTGCAGTGTTCATTCGTGCATCGTACGAGTGTCAGTGGCGTGGGGGATGATCGGGGGAGTGGGATCGAGTGAGGAGCGATGCGGAATGAGCCAGAGTGCGAGCGGTGCGGTCGGCGCCGGGATCCGGCTGCTGCCCGACGGGAGTGCGCGGGCGCTGAGCGAGGCGTACGACACGGCCCTGCTCGACCTGGACGGGGTGGTCTACGCGGGCGGGCGGGCCATCGCGCACGCCGTGGAGTCGCTGGCCGTGGCCCGGGACGGGGGCATGGGACTCGCGTACGTCACGAACAACGCGCTCCGGACGCCGGACGCCGTCGCCGAGCACCTGACCGAGCTCGGCATCCCCACCGAGGCGGCGGACGTCATCACGTCCGCGCAGGCGGTCGCCCGGCTCATCAGTGAGCAAGTGCCGGACGGCGCGCGGGTGTTGGTGATCGGCGGGGAAGGGCTGCGGGTCGCTCTGCGGGAGCGCGGGCTGGTGCCCGTGGACTCCGCAGACGAGGAGCCGGTGGCCGTCGTGCAGGGGTACGGCGGGCCGGACATGGCGTGGGGGCGGTTCGCCGAGGCGTGTTACGCCATCGCGCGCGGGGTGCCGTGGTTCGCGTCCAACACCGACCTGACGATCCCGAGCGCGCGGGGCATCGCGCCGGGGAACGGGGCGGCGGTGGAGGTCGTCCGGATCGCGACGGGGGCCGAGCCGCAGATCGCGGGGAAGCCGTTGCCACCGATGCACCGGGAGACCATCCTGCGGACCGGGGCGAAGACGCCGCTGGTGGTGGGCGACCGCCTGGACACGGACATCGAGGGCGCGTTCAACGGGGGCGTGGACTCGCTGCTCGTGCTGACCGGGGTGACCGACGGCGCGCAGCTGCTGGCCGCGCCGCCGCAGCACCGGCCGACGTACGTCGACCGCGACCTTCGGGGGATGCTCACCGGGCAGCCCGAGGTCGTCGCGGACGGGGACGGTTTCCGGTGCGGCGGATGGACCGCCGTGGCGGGGGACGGGCAGCTGGAGATCGAGGGGGACGGGGATGCGATCGACGGGCTGAGGGCTTTGTGCGGGGCGGCGTGGAGCGTCGCGGAGGGCGGGGCGTGTGAGCTGGATCCGGTGAAGGCGCTGGCTCGGTTGGGGCTGTAGGCGGCGGGCCGGGCCGGCCCCTGTCAGCGGGCGCGCAGTTTCGCGTGCCTCTGACCTCGCCGCCCCGCCCCGGTCACTTCCGCACGCCTCGTCCTACGCGTCCTCGTTCGTCGCCAGGAGGTTGTCCTCCGATGCGCCCCTGCGCCAGTAGCCGGAGAAGTTGACGCGTTTGCGGTCGACGGCGCGGTCGCGCACCAAGTGGCGGCGGATGGTCTTGACCGTGGAGGATTCGCCCGCCACCCAGGCGTACGGCGTGCCCTCGGGGAGCGCGGTGGCCGCGCGGATGGCGTCGGGGGTGGTGCCGGAAGCCGTGAGCCAGACGATCTCGGTGTCCGTGCCGATCGGCAGCTCCTGCTGGTCCGCCGCGTCGGGCACCTCGATCCACGCGCGGACCGGCACGTTCGGCGACAGATGGGCCAGGACGGCCGCGACCGCGGGAAGGGCCGAGGCGTCCGCGGCCAGCAGGACCCAGTCGGTGTCGGCGGGCGGGCGGAACTCGTACGCGACGTTCTCCGTGACGACCGGCGCCAGCACGCCGACCCGGTCGCCGGGCGCGGCGCGCAGGGCCCAGCGGGAGGCCGGGCCCTCGTCGCCGTGCACCGCGAAGTCGACCGTCAGCTCGGCCGGTGCGGTGCGCAGGTCCCGGATCGTGTAGGTGCGCATGACGCCGCGGGTGGCCGGGTCGAGGGCCTGCCACGCCGGGTACCAGGTGCCGTCGCTGTTGTCGGGGAGGTGCGGGGCGTCCTGGCCGGGGGCCGGCAGGAACAGTTTGATGCGCTGGTCGCGGCCGGCCGACCGCATTCGGGACAGGTCGTCGCCGCCGAAGTCCACGCGCACCATGTTCGGGGTGAGGTGCCGGGCGCGTACGACGTGGAGGTCGAAGAGGTCGAAGGGCGGGGCGTCCGCCGGGGCTGCCGTGTTCGTCATGCGGGGATCCTTCGGGCGCGGGGTGTGGCGGTGGCGAGGCGTTCCGGAAGTGGCGCGGTGCGCGGCCGGGCGGCCGTCATGCGAGGCTCTTCGCCGTGTCGAGGGAGTCCGCGAGCCGCTCGACGAGCGGTGCGTATCCGGCGTGGCTGAACTGGGCCTCGTTGGACCAGGACGTGACCTGACCGGCGCGGACCGCGGGCAGTTTCGCCCAGGTCGGCTTGGTCCTCTTCAGGTCGGCGGGCTGCAGGTTGCCGGTCCTGCGGTCGACGAGGATCAGGTCGGCGCGGTACTTGTCGGCGTTCTCCCAGCCGACTTCCTGGAAGAAGCCGTCCTTGCCCGTCGAGTCCGGGGTCACGAACTCGACGCCGAGCTCGCGGTAGTGGCGCAGATCGGTGAAGTCGGCGGGGTTGCCGACGTACAGGAGGTCGGGCGTCGCGGAGACCGCCATGACCTTCAGGCCGCGGCGGGCGCGGGCCGCGCGGCGCAGCTTCTCCGACGCCTCCTCGAAGCGCTTCTTCGCCGCCTTCACCTCGGCCGCCTCCAGGTCGGCGCCGAGCGCCCCGGCCAGTTCGGAGAAGCGGCCGATGGCCTGCGTGAGGGACGTCCTGCCGGTGAGGATGCCGACGGTCGGAGCGACGGCCGCGATCTTCTCGGCGGACTCCTCGGGGACGTACCAGAGCGTCGGCGAGACGTTCATCGTCGTGACGAGCAGGTCGGGCTTCAGGGCCGCGTACTTCTCGACGTTGAACCGGCCCCACTCGTTGCCGAGCACGGTCACTTTGTCGACATCGATGTCGGCGGCCTGGACGTCCGGCTCACCGTTCTTCAGCTTCGTCGGGCCGAAGACTCCGGTGCACTCGACGCCCAGGTCGTGCAGGGCCGCGGCCGCCCCGATGTACGCGACGATCCGGCGCGGGGTGTCCTTGGTCCTGGCCGTCGTGCCCCGGTCGTCCTGGAAGCTCCACCCTGGGTAGTCCGGATCGGTGGCGGCGGGTTTGTCGTCGCCGCAGGCGGTGAGCAGAGCACCGAGGCCGAGCGCCCCGCCGGCCGCGAGCAGGGTGCGGCGGGTGGGTGCGGGCCCGAAGGGCGTGGAGGACGTAAGGGGAGCTGCGGACGAAGGGGCGGAGGGCATGGAGATGCTTCTCTCGGCACGTGAATGTGGTCCAGCCGGATGTGGCCGAATTGGAGGGTAGGCTAACCTAACCTCGTGTTGGTCGACAGTCCCCCAGAAACGAGCGCGGCACCTGCTCCCGCGCCCCCCGGCCGTCGTGCGGCGATACGCACGGCCGGACTCCTCGTGTCGGTCCTCGTGCTGCTGGCGGTCGCGGTGGCCAGCATCGCCATCGGGGCGAAACCGCTCTCCCTGGACCAGGTCTGGCACGGCCTCTTCGACGACACCGGCCGGTACGCCGACATCGTCGTGGGCGAGCGCGTGTCCCGGACGCTGCTCGGGCTGCTGGCCGGCCTCGCGCTCGGCCTCGCCGGCGCGGTCCTCCAGGCGCTGACCCGCAACCCGCTGGCCGACCCCGGCATCCTCGGCATCAACATGGGCGCGTCCGCCGCCGTCGTGACCGCCATCAGCTTCTTCGGGGTGACCTCGCTCAGCGGCTACGTGTGGTTCGCCTTCTTCGGCTCCGCCGCGGTGGGGGTGCTCGTCTACGTCCTCGGCGGTACGCGCAGCGCGACGCCGGTACGGCTCGCCCTCGCCGGTACGGCCATCACGGCCGCCCTGTCCGGCTATCTCTACGCGGTGATGATCACCGACGACGTCGCGCTCAACCGGATGCGGTTCTGGCAGGTCGGCTCGCTGGCCTCGGCCAAGATGGACACGATCCAGCAGGTGCTGCCGTTCATCGCCGTCGGCACGCTCCTCGCGCTCGGTCTGGCCCGGCCGCTCAACGCGATGGCCATGGGCGACGACACCGCCCGCGCGCTCGGCGCCCACCTCGGCCGCACCCGCGCCCTGAGCATGGCCGCCGCGACGCTGCTGTGCGGCGCGGCCACCGCCGCCTGCGGGCCCATCGTCTTCGTCGGCCTGATGGTGCCGCACATCGTGCGCTCGTTCACCGGGCCCGACATGCGCTGGATCCTGCCGTACGCGGCGGTCCTCTCGCCGGTCCTGCTGCTCGGCGCCGACGTGGTGGGCCGGATCGTGGCCCGCCCGGCCGAGCTCCAGGTCGGCATCGTCACCGCCGTCATCGGCGCGCCGGTCTTCATCCTTCTCGTACGACGCCGGAGGCTGGCCCAGCTGTGAAGACCACCAAGGCGATACGCACCCCGGGCGGCCTCTCCGTCCGGCTCGACCTGCGCGCGGCCGTCGTCGTGGCGGCCCTGGTCGTCGTCACGCTCGCGGCGGGCGTCGTCCTCATCGGCACCGGCGACTTCCCCATCCCGGCCCTCGACGTCCTGCGCACCCTGGCCGGACAGGGCGACGCCGGGCAGGAGTTCATCATCAACGACCTGCGCCTGCCGCGGGTCCTCGTCGGCCTCCTGGTCGGCGGCGCGCTCGGCCTGTCCGGTGCGCTCTTCCAGTCCATCTCCCGCAATCCGCTGGGCAGCCCGGACGTGCTCGGCATCGGCCAGGGCTCCACGGCCGGCGCGCTCGTGATGATCGTGATCTTCGGCGGCAGCGCCACGCAGGTCGCCCTCGGCGCACTGGTCGGTGGACTCGCCACCGGACTCGCGATCTACCTCCTCGCGTGGAAGCGGGGCGTGCACGGCTACCGGCTCGTCCTCGTCGGCATCGGCGTCTCCGCGTTCGTCACCGCGATCAACGGCTATCTGCTCACCAAGGCCGACTTCGTGGACGCCGCCCGCGCCACCGTGTGGATGACCGGCTCGCTCAACGGCCGCGGCTGGGAGCAGGTGTGGCCGCTGCTGATCCTTTTCGCGATCCTCGTCCCGGTCGTCGCCGCGTACGGACGTCCGCTGCGCATGCTGGAGATGGGCGACGACGCGGCCGGCGGCCTCGGCATCCGCGTCGAGCGGACCCGCCTCCTGCTGCTCACCGTCTCCGTCTTCCTGACCTCCGCCGCCACCGCCGCGGCCGGACCGGTCGTCTTCGTGGCGCTCACCGCCCCGCAGATCGCCCGGCGCCTGACCCGGTCGCCCGGACCGAACCTGATGGCCGCCACCTGGCTCGGCGCCACTCTGCTGATCGTCGCCGACCTGGTGTCGCAGCGGGCGTTCGGCGCGGACCAGCTGCCGGTCGGTGTCGTCACCGGCGTGGTCGGCGGCGTCTATCTGCTGTGGCTGCTCGTCACCGAGCGCAAGGCGGGCCGGATATGACCGCCCCCCGGGCCCGTAAGCCCGAAGACCTTCGTACGAACCAGAGGAGCACCGCTGTGAACAGGCTGATGGCCGATGACGTGACCCTCGGCTACGACCAGCGGGTCATCGCCGAGAAGCTGTCGGTGGAGATCCCCGACAACTCCTTCACGGTGATCGTCGGGCCGAACGCCTGCGGCAAGTCCACGCTCCTGCGCGCCCTGTCGCGCATGCTGAAGCCGAGCGCGGGCCGGGTGCTGCTGGACGGCAGCGTCATCCAGTCGATGCCCGCGAAGAAGGTCGCCAAGACGCTCGGTCTGCTGCCCCAGTCGTCGGTCGCGCCCGACGGCATCACCGTCGGTGACCTCGTCGCCCGCGGCCGCTACCCGCACCAGGGCCTGCTGCGCCAGTGGTCGCCCGAGGACGAGCGGGTCGTACGCGAATCCATGGAGTCCACCGGTGTCGCCGAGCTCGCCGACCGGTACGTCGACGAGCTCTCCGGCGGCCAGCGCCAGCGCGTCTGGATCGCCATGGCGCTCGCCCAGCAGACGCCGCTGCTGCTGCTCGACGAGCCGACGACCTACCTCGACATCCAGCACCAGATCGACGTCCTGGACCTCTGCGCCGAACTGCACGAGGAGCAGGGCCGCACGCTCGTAGCCGTCCTGCACGACCTGAATCACGCGGCCCGCTACGCGACGCACCTCATCGCGCTGCGCGAGGGCGAGATCATCGCCGAGGGGGCCCCGAAGGACATCGTGACCGCCGACCTCGTCGAGCGGCTCTTCGGGATGAAGTGCCAGGTCATCGACGATCCGGAGACCGGTACTCCGCTGGTGGTGCCCGCTGCGAGGAAGGCCCGCAAGGCCGCGCCGGAGGTCGCTTCAGCAGCGTCCTGAGGCGCTAGAGCAGCGTCCTGAGGCGCAGCAGGTCGCGGAACGACGCCTCCAGCTTCACCCGGCCCGACGCCCAGGCCTTCGCGAAGTTCAGCCGCCCGTCCACCATCGCCACCAGGTCGTCACCGGTCATCGCGAGACGGATCTGCGCCTTCTCGGCGGGCGGCCCCTGCCGGGTGTCGAGCACCTCGATCCGGCCGTCCTTGAGGCGGCCGGAGAACGTCACGTCGAGGTCCGTGATGCGGCAGCTCAGCGAGCGGTCGAGCGCGGTCGCGGCGCGGACGTCCCCGTCGGCGCCCGCCATGTTGTCCGAGAGTGTGTCGAGTGCCGTCCGGCACTCCTCGATCGTGGCCATCGTGATCGACGGTACACCGGCGCTTCGGGGTAGCGTCTGGGCATGAGCGACTCTCTCCCGGAGCCCGGGCCGGCCGCGGTTCCCGAGGAACCGTCGTACGAGCCCGCGGCCCCCGCCCCCCTCGGTGTCGAGCGCACCCCCACGGGCAACGCCGAGGTGGACGCGCAGCTGGAGCGGCTCGGCGATGTGGACCACCTCGCGGCGGACGGCCACGTCGAGGTGTACGAGGATGTACATCAGGGCCTGCGTGGCGCGCTGACCGCGCTCGACGCACGACCCCAGCCGACACCCTCGTACGCCCTCCCGTCGCCCGACCACCGCCCCTGAACGAGGCCCTTCGGGCCGACCCCTTGGAATGGAGCTGAACCGACCGTGGCAGGTGTGGCACGTCGCCGCCTCGACGCCGAACTCGTCAACCGCAAGCTGGCCCGCTCGCGCGAGCACGCCAGCCAGCTGATCGCCGCGGGCCGGGTCAGCGTGGGCAAGATCGTCGCGACGAAGCCCGCGACGCAGGTGGACACGGGGGTGTCGATCATCGTCGCGGCGGACGACAGCGTCCCCGACTACGTCTCGCGCGGCGGGCACAAGCTCGCGGGCGCGCTGGCCGCGTTCGTCCCGCAGGGGCTCGTGGTCGAGGGGCGCCGGGCGCTGGACGCCGGGGCGTCCACCGGCGGGTTCACCGACGTGCTGTTGCGGGCCGGCGTCGCGCACGTCGTCGCCGTCGACGTCGGGTACGGGCAACTCGCCTGGTCGCTGCAGAGCGATGAACGCGTCACCGTCAAGGACCGTACGAACGTACGCGAGTTGACGCTGGAGGCGATCGATGACGTACCCGTGGACATCGTGGTGGGGGACCTGTCCTTCATCCCGCTCGGCCTGGTGCTGCCCGCCCTGGCCCGGTGCGCCGCGCCGGACGCGGACCTCGTGCTGATGGTCAAGCCGCAGTTCGAGGTCGGCAAGGAGCGGCTCGGCAGCGGGGGCGTCGTCCGGAGCACGCAGCTGCGGGCCGAAGCCGTACGGGGGGTCGCCGCGCAGGCGTGGAAGCTCGGGCTCGGGGTGCGCGGAGTGACCGCCAGCCCGCTGCCCGGACCCTCCGGGAACGTCGAGTACTTTCTGTGGCTGCGTGCCGGGGCGCCCGAACTCGACCCGGCCGACGTCGATCGTGCAGTGGCGGAGGGGCCGCGTTGACACAGACCCGAGCTCGTACTGTTTTCCTGCTCGCGCACACCGGCCGGCCCGCGGCCATCCGGAGCGCCGAGCTGGTCGTCCAAGGACTGCTGAAGAGCGGTCTCGGCGTGCGGGTGCTGGAGTCCGAGGCCTCCGACCTGCCGCTGCCGGACACCGTGGAACTCGTGAAGGAGGCCACGCCGGCCTGCCTCGACGGGTGCGAGCTGCTGATCGTGCTGGGCGGGGACGGGACGCTGCTGCGCGGCGCCGAGTTCGCCCGGGCCTCCGGAGTGCCGATGCTCGGCGTGAACCTGGGGCGCGTCGGGTTCCTCGCCGAGGCCGAGCGCGACGATCTCGACAAGGTCGTCGACCGGGTCGTCACCAAGGAGTACGAGGTCGAGGAGCGCATGACGATCGACGTCGTCGTGCACCGCAACGGCGACGTCGTGCACCGGGACTGGGCGCTCAACGAGGCGGCCGTGCAGAAGACCGAACCCGAGCGGATGCTCGAGGTCGTCCTGGAGATCGACGGCCGGCCGGTCACCGGGTTCGGCTGCGACGGGATCGTGTGCGCGACGCCGACCGGATCGACCGCGTACGCGTTCTCGGCCGGCGGGCCCGTGGTGTGGCCCGAGGTGGAGGCGCTGCTGATGGTGCCGATCAGCGCCCACGCGCTCTTCGCCAAACCCCTTGTCACCTCGCCCGATTCGGTGCTCGCCGTCGAGGTGCAGCAGCACACGCCGCACGGGGTGCTGTGGTGCGACGGGCGGCGGACGGTCGAACTGCCCGCCGGGGCGCGGGTGGAGGTGCGCCGCGGCGCGGTGCCGGTGCGGCTCGCCCGGCTGCACCACGCGGTGTTCACCGACCGGCTCGTCGCCAAGTTCGCGCTGCCCGTGGCCGGGTGGCGGGGGGCGCCGCACTAGTCCCCGTACAGGGGCGGCACGGGCAGGCTGTGGGCGGGCGGCACGGGTGCCGGGCCCGGTTGTCAGTGCCCGTCCCTAGCATGATGACCATGACTGAGACGCAGGTGGGGGCGGCCGGACGGCTGCTGCGCGGCATTCTGGACCCGGCCGGGGGCGGTGGGCCCGGGTCCGCCCGTGACACAGCCGACGCGCAGGTGCCGGACGGGGAGAGCGCCGCCCGGCACGCGGTGCTGCGGACGCGGCCCGCGCGCGGCGTCGCGGCCAAGGTCGCCGCCGTGGGCGGAGTCGACCGGGCGGCGGCGCTCCTGCTGCGGGAGTTGACCGGGCGTCACCTGGGCGGCGACCCGGCGCGCTGGCGCGGACTGTACGACGCGCTCGCCGAGCGGCGCGAGGGCCTGCCCGAACTGCTCGCGCTGGAGCCGGCCCCCGAGCGGCAGGGGCAGGTCCAGGAGCTGCGCAGGCCCGCACCGCGCAGCGTCCACACGACTCTCGGTCTGCTCCTCCAGCACGCCGAACCCGAGCACGCCGCCGCCGCGCTCGCCGTCCTGCCCGAGCGGGCGACGGCGGAGCTGCTCGCCGGCGGCGCCCCGCCCGCCCCGGCCCTCGTCACCGCGGTCGTCGAGCACGGCGACACCCGCTGCCGCGCCGCCCTGGCCCGCCATCCCCGGCTCGACGCACGGGACTTGGCCCGCCTCCTCCTCGTCGGCGACGGACAGGTGGCCGCCGCCGTCTACCGCAACCAGCGGGCCACCCCGTCCCTGCGCCGGACCGTGGTCGACCGGTTCGACGCCGTCCCGCTGGACGACACGCTCCGCGCGGAACTGACGGCACCGCACGCCGACGTGCCGCGCACCTGGGCCGTACCGCTGCTCGGCTCCGGCGATCCCTCCCTGGTGGTGCTCGCGCTGCGCTGGGGCGTCCGCCAGGTCGCCCAGCAGTACGCGCTGGTGAGGGTCTGGGAGCGGGCCGGGGCCGACGCGGTGCGGGTGCTGCTCGACGACCCCCGGGTGCGGCCGTGGCTGGGCCGGGAGGTCGTCGCCACGGTGACCGAGGCCCTCTCCGCGGCGGACACCGATACCGATGCTGATGTTGGTGCCTCGAGCCGTCTGCGTGAGCGGTGCGAGCCGTACGAGGATCCCGCGCGCCTGCCCGAACTGCTGGCCACCACCCGCGGCACCAGCACCCTGCGCGACCTGCTCTCCGAGCCGTACGTCCACGACCTCGACGCCCTGGCCGCCGCGCACGCCGCGACCCCGTTCATGCCCAAGGCCTGCGAGGAGCTGGCCCGCCACGAAGCGGCGAGCGACGACCAGCGCCTGGCGTTCCGGCTCAGCGTCCTCAACGAGCCGTGGCGGGCCGGCGGGCGCCGCGCGGGGAACGTCACGCTGCCCGCGCAGCGCCTCGCCCGGGAGGAGCTCGACGACAGCGCCGCGCGCTGGGCGGACGGCATGGCGGGCGCCGGACTGCTCGACCCCGCCGAGCTGGTCGGCGCGGCCCGGCCCGCGGCCCACGCCCTGACCGCGCTCGCCGGGCTCGCCGAGCGGGGCCTGCTGGGCGGGGCGGCCGTCGCCGAACTGCGCGAGCTGACCTCCACGCACCTCGGTGACCGGGCGGCGGCGTGGGCCGCGCTCGATGCGCTGCTGGACGAACACCGGGGGACGGTGCGGGAGTTGATCGTCGCCGCGGGCCGGGCCCCGGACGGGCCCGGCGCCACGACCGCGCCGGAGCGGGCCGGGACCGCAGCGGCGCCCGCCCGGCCGCCGCTGAACCACCGCGACCGGTCCGTCGCCCTGGCCGCCCTCGACCTGCTGTACTCCCTGGCCCCCGCCGACGCGCCACCGCCCGACGACCCGGAGGTGCTGCGCGCGCTGGCCGCGTACGAGGGCAGCGACGCGCCGGGGCTCGCCACCCCGCAGTGGTTCATCGACGCCTGCCGGGCCCATGACGTCGACCCGTCCGACGACGGGCGCCCGTACGCCGCGCCCAGCCTCGCGGACGTGCTGGCGCGCCCTCCGGCTTCGTACGGGTCCGGCGCCCGGCTCACCGAATGCGCCTACGAACAGGGCATCCTGCCCGCCGAGGAACTGCTCACCCTGCTGCCCGCGCACCGCCTGCTCCAGTTCCCGCACGACTGGGGGCGCCTCGCGTTCGGCCACGCCTGGCGGGCCGCGCTCGCCCGCCGCCTGCGCGCCGGCCTCGGGACCGACCCGGACGCGTGGCTGCGCCTCGCGGCGACGGTCAGCGCGGCCGCGGCGGCGGAACGGGAGCTGACCTGGGCGCAGTTGATCCCCCTCGCCGAGTGTGCGGTGCCCGTGCCGGACCACGATCCCCTCGCCGCCGCCCGCCCGGGCACGCCCGACGCGGCGGTCAAGCTCCTCGAGCACGGCGACCACCTGTGGTCCTGGCCGGAAGGCACCCTGCTGTGCCTGGCCGACGCGGAGGTCGTCGACGCCGTGCTGCCCCGGCTCGGCCCCGACGGCCCCTGGCTCCTCGCCGCGTACCTGCTGCGCTACGACCGCACCCCGTCCCACGTCCTCGACCGGCTGCTCGCCGATCGCGATCCCGACGCGCTGCGCGTCCTCGCCGAGCAGTCCCGGTGGCTGAGGAGGAGCGGATCGCCGGACCGGCTCGTCGACCTGGACGATCCCGACGTCGACCTCGCGCTGCTGCGGCACTGGAACCCCCGGGCCGTCGTCCGGCGGATCGTGGCCCGGTCCCGTCCCGGCGGTGCGGGGCCTTCGCTGGGGGCCCGGGTGCTGGCCGACTGGCGGGCGAGCGGCTCCGCGCTCCCGGCCGGTGGCCTCGGCTGGCTCTGCTCGGCCGAGCCCGACCTCGTGGCGGAGATCCTCGTCAGGGACGGCGCGGGTCTGCCCCTGGCGCATCAACTCCTCGGCTGCCTCAGCCTGTTCGAGCACGGCGGCGCCGAGCGGCTCGCCGCCGTCGCGGGCCGGGACGTACTGGGGCGGACCGCCACCACGGTGTGCGCCAAGGCCCTGGCGTCCGCCGACCCGGCCGCGGTGATCCGGGCCCGCCTCGACCGCGAGCTCGCCCCCGAGAAGCTGGTCAAGAAGCTGCGCCGGGCGTCGCACGCGGCCGATGCCCGCCACGTCGTCGCGTCGCTCCCGCCGGGTGTGACCGTGGACTGGCCCGCCGTCGAAGCGGCCCACGCGGCGGACCCGATCCCGTACTGGTCCGACGTGGTCCGCCTGGACGAGACCCCCGAGGACGTGCGGCTACGGCACGCCGCACTGCTGCCCGAGCCGGGCCCCGACGGGCTGCCGGGGCGGGCGGCGCTCACGCGGGAGCGGGCCCGGTACGGCCTCGCCGGTCACTTTCACTGCGCGCCCGCCACCCAGGTGGACGGACTGCTCGCCGCGGATCTGCTGGCCGGGGCGGACCTGCTGCACCTCGCGGCCCCGGCCGGCCGGCTGCTCGCCTACCTCGGCGGCGCCGCCCGCCGCACCGACGCGCCGCCCGGGGCCGCCGCTGCCCGGGCTGAGCTGGCGGGCCTCGTCCGGTCCCGGCTCGGCACCGACCCGGCGGCCTGGACCCGGGTGGCCGGGCGGCTGACCGGCGTCGACCCCGGGTGGGAGCCCATGACGACGGTGGCGGCGCTGCTGGACGGCTGAGCCCGG
>NZ_JAMOLN010000234.1 GCF_024448165.1 Streptomyces longispororuber | reverse complement strand
CCCGTGAGCACAACCTGCGGGGCGTCGACGTGGACATCCCGCGCGATGTCCTGGCGGTCTTCACCGGGGTCTCGGGGTCGGGCAAGTCGTCGCTGGCCTTCGGCACCGTCTACGCCGAGGCGCAGCGCCGCTACTTCGAGTCGGTGGCCCCCTACGCGCGCCGGCTGATTCACCAGGTCGGCGCACCGAAGGTCGGCGAGATCAGCGGTCTGCCGCCGGCCGTGTCGCTGCAGCAGAGCCGCTCGGCGCCGACGTCACGCTCCTCGGTCGGCACGGTCACGACGCTGTCGAACTCGCTGCGCATGCTGCTCTCCCGGGCCGGGCGCTACCCGGAGGGCGCCGAGCGGCTCGACTCGGACGCCTTCTCGCCGAACACGGCGGCCGGGGCGTGCCCGGCGTGCCACGGCCTGGGCCTGGTGCACCGCACCACGGAGGCGCTGCTCGTCCCCGATCCGTCGCTGTCCGTCCGGGACGGCGCCGTCGCGGCCTGGCCGGGCGCCTGGCAGGGCAAGAACCTGCGCGACATCCTCGACACGCTCGGCTACGACGTCGACCGTCCCTGGCGGGAGTTGAAGCAGGAGGACCGCGACTGGATCCTCTTCACGGACGAGCAGCCGGTGGTCACCGTGCATCCGGTGCGGGACGCGGACCGGATCCAACGCCCGTACCAGGGAACGTACATGAGCGCGAACCGCTATGTGCTCAAGACGTTCTCGGACTCCAAGAGCGCGACGCTGCGGGCGAAGGCGGAGCGGTTCCTGGCGAGCGCGCCGTGCCCGACGTGCGGCGGGGCGAGGCTGCGCGCGGAGGCACTGGCCGTCACGTTCGCGGGCCGGACGATCGCCGAGCTCGCCCGGCTCCCCCTCGCCGAACTGGCCGGGCTCCTCACGGAGTCGGGGGACGACTCGGAGACCGCGCGGGTCCTCACCGAGGACCTGTGCGCCCGGATCGGGACGGTCACCGAGCTCGGCCTCGGCTACCTCAGCCTGGACCGGCCGACCCCGACCCTGTCGGCGGGCGAGCTGCAACGCCTGCGCCTGGCAACGCAGTTGAGGTCCGGCCTGTTCGGTGTCGTGTACGTCCTCGACGAGCCGTCGGCCGGGCTGCACCCCGCCGACACCGCGTCGCTCCTGACGGTCCTCGACCGCCTCAAGTCGGCGGGCAACTCCGTCTTCGTGGTCGAGCACCACCTGGACGTGGTGCGCCGCGCCGACTGGCTGGTCGACGTGGGACCGCTGGCCGGGGAGCACGGCGGGCAGGTGCTGCACAGCGGCCCGGTGGCGGACCTCGCGGGCGTCGAGGGCTCGGCGACGGCCCGCTTCCTCTTCGACGACTCACCGGCGCCCGAGCGCCGGGTCCGGGAGCCGAAGGGGTGGCTGAAGGTCGGCCCGGTGACCCGGCACAACCTGCGGGACGTGACCGTGGAGCTGCCGCTCGGCGCGTTCAGCGCCGTCACGGGCGTCTCCGGCTCCGGCAAGTCGACGCTCATCGGCGAGATCACCGAGGAACTCGACGGCGTGGGGCGCCTGGTGGTCGTGGACCAGAAGCCGATCGGCCGCACGCCGCGCTCCAACCTGGCGACCTACACGGGCCTGTTCGACGTCGTCCGCAAGGTCTTCGCGGCCACGGACGAGGCACGGGCCCGCGGTTACGGCGTCGGCCGTTTCTCCTTCAACGTCACCGGCGGGCGGTGCGAGACCTGCCAGGGCGAGGGGTTCGTCAGCGTCGAGCTCCTCTTCCTGCCCAGCACGTACGCGCCGTGCCCGGACTGCGCGGGCGCCCGCTACAACCCCGAGACCCTGGCGATCACCTACCGGGGGCGGAACATCGCGGAGGTGCTCGATCTGACCGTGGAGTCGGCGGCCGCGTTCTTCGCGGACGACGAGGCGGCCGGATCGGTGCTGCGGAGCCTGCGCACGCTCCTCGACGTGGGTCTGGGCTATCTGCGGCTCGGCCAGCCGGCCACCGAGCTCTCCGGCGGCGAGGCCCAACGCATCAAGCTGGCCAGCGAGTTGCAGCGGGTGCGGCGCGGCCACACCCTGTACCTGCTGGACGAGCCGACGACCGGGCTGCACCCGGCCGACGTGGAGGTGCTGCTGCGGCAGCTGCACGGGCTCGTCGACGCGGGGCACACCGTGGTGGTGGTCGAGCACGACATGGCGGTGGTCGCCGGGGCGGACTGGGTCGTGGACATGGGGCCGGGCGGCGGTGCCGCGGGCGGCCGGGTCGTGGTGGCCGGACCGCCCGCCGTGGTGGCCGCCGACCCGACGAGTCGGACCGCCCCCTACCTACGGCGTCGGACGGCCGGCTGACGCCTGCCGGAGCTTCCCCTTGGCCAGTTTGCCCGTCGGGGTGCGCGGCAGCGACGTCACGAAGTCCACGTGCCGCGGCACCTTGTAGCGCGCCATCCGGTCCCGGACGTACGCGGTCAGTTCCTCGCCGAGGTCCGGCCCCGGCTCGACGCCTTCGGCGGGCTGCACCACCGCGCGCACCGACTCCCCCATCTCCTCGTCCGGCACCCCGATGACGGCCACGTCCGCCACCGCCGGATGCAGCACGAGGCAGTCCTCGATCTCCTGCGGGTAGATGTTGACCCCGCCCGAGATGATCGTGAACGCCTTGCGGTCGGTGAGGTAGAGGTAGCCGTCCTCGTCGGCGTGCCCGATGTCGCCCGTGGTGGTCCAGTTGGGGTGGTCGGGATGCTGGGCCTCGCGGGTGCGGCCGTCGTCGCGGTGGTAGCGGAAGGGCAGTTCGTCGCGCTCGAAGTAGACGACGCCGGTCTCCCCCGGCGGCAGCACCTTGCCCGCCTCGTCGCAGATCCGCAGCTCGCCGAGGAGCCCGGCACGCCCCACCGAACCCGGCTTGCGCAGCCATTCGTCGGGGCCGATGAAGGTGATCCCGTTCCCCTCCGTCGACGAGTAGTACTCGTACAGGACGGGGCCCCACCAGTCCATCATCCGCCGCTTCACCTCCACCGGGCAGGGCGCGGCGGCGTGGATGGCGACCTTCATCGACGAGGTGTCGTACCGCTCGCGGACCTGTGCCGGGAGCTTCAGCATCCGCACGAACATGGTCGGCACCCACTGGCTGTGCGTGACCCGGTGCCGGGCGATCGCCGCCAACGCCCCTTGTGCGTCGAAGGACTTCATCAGGACGACGGTGCCGCCGGTCGCGGTGATCGTGCCGCAGAACCGCAGTGGCGCCGCGTGGTAGAGCGGCGCCGGACAGAGGTAGACGGTGTCCTCGCCGAAGCCGTACATGGGCTGGAACAGCAGCTGGTACGTGGTCGGGTCGGTGCGGATGTCCCCGTCGGGCAGCGCGGGCTCGATGCCCTTGGGGCGTCCCGTGGTGCCGGACGAGTACAGCATGTCGGCCCCGCGCGGCTGCACGGTGGGCGGCTCGGCGGACGCGGCGGCGAGGGCGGCGGCGTACGTCCCGTCGCCGAAGCCGAGCAGGTGCTCCACCTCGGTCACCAACTCCACGACCCGCGCGGCGAGTTCACCGAGCGCGCCGTCGGCGACGATCAGCGCCTTCGCCCCGCAGTCCCGCACGATGTACGCGGCTTCGTCGGCGGTCAGGTGGTGGTTGACGGCGGTGAGGTAGAGCCCGGAACGCATGGCGGCCCAGTAGACCTCCATGACGCGTGGATCGTTGTCGGACAGGAGGGCCACGTGGTCACCCCTGCGCAGTCCCGCCCTGCGCAGGTGGTCGGCGAGACGCAGCGAGTTCTCCTCCAACTCGCCGTACGTCAGCGTGGTGCCGCCGTCGGCGGTGACGACGGCGGCCCTGACTGGGTCGAACGCTCCCGGATGCATGGGGTGAAGGTACCCCCGCGATGTGACGGTACGTCAGGGGTCGTCGGCCCCGTTCCGTCAGGAACCCAGTTCCGTCAGGAACCCAGTTCCGTCAGGAGCCGGGACCACAGGTCGGGGCGCTGCCGCAGGTGCGCCCAGCGGTCGGTCCGCTCCAGTACGGCGGCGCGTGCCTGGTCCACGGTCATCGCCTCCCGCCCGACGACCTCGCGCACGACGACCACCGAGGCCAGGAATCCCCAGCGGCCGGCCTCCGTCGTCCGGGCCGCGACGGCGGGCACGGGCGCGTCCGGCGCCGTCGCGCGGACGTGCGCGACGAGCGGGGCCAGCCAGCGCGCCCACCGCTCGTACGGGTCCGACGCCGCTTCGCCCTCGGCTCGCTCGGCGAACGGTTCGAGGACGGCTCGCAGACGGTCGATGTACTCGGCCGCCTCCCCCGTCACCTGCGGATACTCACTCCGGAAGTGCTCCCAGCCGATGTCGGCGCACTCGGCGATCTCCGTCAGCCACCAGCGCCCGCCCGGCCGCAGCAGCTCGTCGCCCGCGAGCACGAACGCGGCCTGCAGCACCTCGTAGGAGGGTGCGGAACGCTCGGCGAGGAGGACCGCGTCGTAGAGGTCCTTGCCCTGCGGGTGGATGTCGCTGACCAGCCACATGACCTTCCAGGCCAGCGACAGTTCAGGCGTGACCGCGTCGACGACCGTGCCCGGACCCGCGCCGAGCGGGCGCAGCGGGGTGGGGACGGCCGGGGACGCGAGGAGTTCGTGGAAGACGACGTCGATCTGTACGGTGCCGCCCGCCGTGCCCGGCGCGGTCCACGGCAGCAGCAGCCGTCGCCCCGGCACCCGGTCGTACGTCCAGATGTCCTCGGTCACCGCGCCGTCGGCGTCGATCCGGACGCCCCCGTCGGGCCGGTCCCACGCGGTGCGCTGCGCGGCGGCCGCGAGCTGCCCGAACAGTTCCCGGGCCTCGGTGCCCTCGAACTCCCAGTCGGCGGGCGCCACGTAGTCGAGGTCACCCGGCTCGCGCGCGGCGGCGCCGAACCAGGTGGCCATCAGCGCACTGCCGCGCAGCACCAGACGTGCGCCGAGCGGAGTGCCGGCGACGGCGGCGAGCACCAGGTCGAGGGCGGTACGCCGGGCGAGGAACCAGGCCCGCGCCTCGTCCTCGCTCGTGAACCGGGGGTCGCCCGCCCGATAGGCGTACGGGAACTGGAGCAGGGCCGGGTCGAAGACGGCCCGCTGGTCGAGTCCCTCGGGCGCGGGCACGAGGGTGCGCGGCAGGGCGAGGCCCCAGCGGACCTCCTCCGCCGGGGAGGTGTGCGGGATCGGGTCCTGCGCGTGCAGGGCGCGCCGCCAGACGTGGTCGTCGGGCGGCTGTGGGGACTGTGGGGACGGTGTCATGACGGATCTCCCTCCGTGATCCAGCCCGCGTCGAGCGCGAGGCGGGTGTCGTGCAGGACGTACTCGCGCTCGGTCTCCAGGATCCGCACGCCGGGGGCGGCGGCGAGGTCCGCGAGGAGCGCGTCGAGGCGCCGCCCGGCGGTGTCCCGGCCGACTCCGTGGCAGCGCTGGGTCACGAAGCGTTCGTGACGTCCGTCGGCGCGGGTGCGGCGGGCGTTCCAGGACACGTGCGCGGTGTGCCGCTCGACGTGCGCGGCGAGCGCCCGAGGGGCGCGGTCCGCGTCCAGGAGCACCTTGACGTGGTGCTCGAAGTGCAGGTGCGCCGGGGCGACGTCGGCCTCGGCGTCGGTCGCCGGCACTCCGGCGGCCCACGGCGCGGCCTCCGTCTTCGCCCGGACGACGAGGAAGCCGTCCCGGGCGAGGTCCTCGACGGTCCGCGCGACCCGGCCCGCGATCCACGCGTCGGCCCGCCCCCGGCCGCGCAGCGTCACCATCGGCTGGGAGCGGTGCCGGCCACGGGCGAGCACGATGTGCGTGAAGCCGAGTCCGCGGGCCGCCGCCCAGGAGGCGAGCCGCGCGACCGTGCCGTCGTCGGCTCCGTCGGCTCCGTCGGCTCCGTCGGCTCCGGCGGCTCCGGCGGCGCCGACGACATCGACGGTGAGGTGGGTCTCCAACTCGCCGTCGAAGCCCTCTAGTTGCCCAGCCTCTTGGCCGGTTCGACGTGGGCGGACCACTGTGCCGTCTCCTCCGCTGTGAGCACCCGCTCCAGGACCAGGTCGCCCGTCATCCCCGGGAAGAACCGTCCGGCCGGCCAGCCGCGGTCGTACGGCGGCGGGTCGAGGACGAGCAGGCGGGAGCCGTCGACGACGGGTATGTCGCTGGGCGTGCCCTCATTCCATATCCAACTGCCGTCCGGCGCCACCAGATTGAATGCGCCCCGGGTCGGGACCTGGCCCGGCGCGTCCCGGCACACGGCGACCTCCTGCGGCGCGGGCGCGGAGCCGGGCAGATGCCCGCCGCCCACCAGCTGGTGGGCGAGCAGCGTGTGCAACTGGAAGGTGTCGCCGATGCCGCTCATCCGCAGGGCGTAGCCGGTGCCGCTCGGCCGGTCGAACACGACCAGCGGTTCGTCGTCCAGGACCAGCAGGGCGTACTTCAGGCACTTGAAGTCGTGTCCTGACGCCTCCTCGACGGCCCGCACCGACGTCAGGAGCGCGGCGCGCCGTGCCGGGTCGAGGCCGGTGCGGACGGCGGCGTGGCTGAGCATCGCGACGGACGCCATCTCCCACTGCGGCAGCGACCACCAGGCCATCGCCTGCTCGAAGCCGGTGCGCTCGATGACCTTCTCGTCCGGCCCCGGATCCTCGGGCTCGGGGAGCTCGTCGTCCCCGCTGTCGGTCCAGCGCTCGCAGAACTCGCCCGCGGCGCGGACGGCGTCCTCGAGGCCGTCGAGGATCGCCGGTGCGCACGCGCGCGGGTCGGCGCCGCGCTCGACGCACGCCCCGATGACGACCGCGACCGTGCCGCGCGGCCCCGGCGGCACGTCGGCCAGTGCCCCCGCGAGGCGCGCCGCGCCCGTCGCCAACTCCTGCGTCCCCGCGCTCCCGTAGTGCCGGTGCAGCTGCCGGAAGGCGCGCTCGGCCCCCGCGCTGTCCTGCTGCTCCACAGCGGCCTCGAAACCGGTGACGGCGTCGAGGAACCGCTCCCTCCCTCTGCGCTTGAAGATCATGCGCGCAGCGTATCCGGGGGCACCGACAACGCGATGACGGGACCGGGAGAGCACCACCTCCCGGTCCCGCCCACCCCGCGCTGTTCGCGGGACGCCTCTCGGTGGGTCAGCGGGCGACCTTGCGGTTCGCGCGCAGCCACTCCTTGTTCATGCTGGTGATGGAGAACAGCGGGATGCCCTTGGGGCAGGCCGTCGCGCACTCGCCGGTCAGCGTGCAGCCGCCGAAGCCCTCGTCGTCCATCTGCGCCACCATGTCCAGGACCCGGGTCTCGCGCTCCGGGGCGCCCTGCGGAAGGACGTTGAGGTGGTTGATCTTCGCGGAGGTGAAGAGCATGGCCGCGCCGTTGGGGCAGGCCGCCACGCACGCGCCGCAGCCGATGCACTCGGCGTGCTCGAACGCGAAGTCCGCGTCGGGCTTCGGCACGGGCGTGGAGTGCGCCTCGGGCGCGGCGCCCGTCGGTGCCGTGATGTAGCCGCCGGCCTGGATGATCCGGTCGAACGCGGTGCGGTCGACGACCAGGTCCTTGATGACCGGGAAGGCGGAGGCGCGCCACGGCTCGATGTCGATCGTGTCGCCGTCCTGGAACGACCGCATGTGCAGCTGGCAGGTGGTGGTGCGCTCGGGGCCGTGCGCGTCGCCGTTGATGACGAGCGAGCACGCGCCGCAGATGCCCTCGCGGCAGTCGTGGTCGAAGGCGACGGGGTCCTCGCCCTTGACGATGAGTTCCTCGTTGAGGGTGTCGAGCATCTCCAGGAACGACATGTCCTGGGAGATCCCGTCGACCTCGTACGTGGACATGGCGCCTTCGGCGTCGGCGTTCTTCTGGCGCCAGACGCGCAGGGTGAGCTTCATGCGTAGCTCCGCTGAGTGGGGTGGACGTACTCGAAGACCAGGTCTTCCTTGTGCAGGACCGGGGAGGCGCCGGTGCCGGTGAACTCCCAGGCGGCCGCGTAGGAGAACTCCTCGTCCTGGCGGGCGGCCTCGCCGTCGGGCGTCTGCGACTCCTCGCGGAAGTGGCCGCCGCAGGACTCGGCGCGGTGCAGCGCGTCGAGGCACATGAGCTCGGCGAGCTCGATGTAGTCGACGATGCGGTTGGCCTTCTCCAGCGACTGGTTGAACTCCTCGCCGGTGCCGGGCACCTTGATGCGGCGCCAGAACTCCTCGCGGATCTGCGGGATCCGGTCGAGGGCCTTGCGCAGGCCCTGTTCCGTGCGGGCCATGCCGCAGAACTCCCACATCAGTTCGCCGAGTTCACGGTGGAAGGAGTCCGGCGTCCGGTCGCCGTCGACGGCGAGCAGCCTGGTGAGCCGCTCCTCCGTCTCGCGCACGACCTCCACGGTCGCGGGGTGCTCGGCGGTCACTTCTTCCTCGTGCGGGTGCTTGGCGAGGTAGTCGTTGATGGTGGCGGGCAGGACGAAGTAGCCGTCGGCGAGGCCCTGCATCAGCGCGCTGGCACCGAGCCGGTTGGCGCCGTGGTCGGAGAAGTTGGCCTCGCCGATGGCGAACAGGCCCGGGATCGTGGTCGACAGGTCGTAGTCGACCCACAGGCCGCCCATCGTGTAGTGCACGGCCGGGTAGATGCGCATCGGCACCTGGTACGGGTCCTCGTCGGTGATCCGCTGGTACATGTCGAAGAGGTTGCCGTACTTGGCTTCGACGGCCTTGCGGCCCATGCGCTGGATGGCGTCGGCGAAGTCCAGGTACACGCCCTGGCCGCCGGGTCCGACGCCCCGCCCCTCGTCACACACGTTCTTCGCGGCGCGGGAGGCGATGTCGCGGGGCACGAGGTTGCCGAAGGACGGGTAGATGCGCTCCAGGTAGTAGTCGCGCTCGTCCTCGGGGATCTCGTTGGCCGGGCGGTCGTCGCCCTTGGCCTTCGGCACCCAGATCCGTCCGTCGTTGCGCAGCGACTCACTCATCAGCGTGAGCTTCGACTGGTGGTCGCCGGTGCGCGGGATGCAGGTCGGGTGGATCTGCGTGAAGCACGGGTTGGCGAAGTAGGCGCCGCGCCGGTGCGCCCGCCAGATCGCCGTGGCGTTGCTGTTCATCGCGTTGGTCGACAGGTAGAAGACGTTGCCGTAGCCGCCGGAGGCGAGCACCACGGCGTCGGCGAAGTATGTGTCGATCTTCCCGGTGACGAGGTCCCGGGCGACGATGCCGCGCGCCTTGCCGTCCACGATGACCAGGTCGAGCATCTCGGTACGGGGGTGCAGCTCGATATTGCCCGCGGCGACCTGGCGGCTGAGGGCCTGGTAGGCGCCGAGCAGGAGCTGCTGGCCCGTCTGGCCGCGGGCGTAGAAGGTCCGCGAGACCTGGACGCCGCCGAAGGACCGGGTGTCGAGGAGTCCGCCGTACTCGCGGGCGAAGGGCACGCCCTGGGCGACGCACTGGTCGATGATCTCGACGGAGATCTGGGCGAGCCGGTGGACGTTGGACTCGCGGGCCCGGAAGTCGCCGCCCTTGACGGTGTCGTAGAAGAGCCGGTGCACGGAGTCGCCGTCGTTGCGGTAGTTCTTCGCGGCGTTGATGCCGCCCTGCGCGGCGATGGAGTGGGCCCGGCGCGGGGAGTCCTGGTAGCAGAACTGGACGACGTGGTAGCCCTGCTCGGCGAGCGTCGCGCCCGCCGAACCGCCGGCCAGGCCGGTACCGACGACGATGACGGTGTGCTTGCGGCGGTTGGCGGGGTTGACCAGCTTGGCCTCGAAGCGGCGCTTGTCCCAGCGCTCGTGCACGGGTCCGGCCGGGGCCTTGGTGTCGACGACCGGTTCGCCGGTGGAGTACTCCGCGTACTCGGAGGACAGAGTCATGTTCTTCAGCTCACCAATCCGGTCATGACGCCCACGGGCACGGCGACGAAACCGAGCGTGAGCAGTACGGCGAGTGCGGTGCCGACGGTCTTCAGGACGCGGTCCCGGCTGCGGCTGCCGACGCCGAGGGTCTGCGCCGCGCTCCAGAACCCGTGCTGGACGTGGAAGCCGAGCGCGACCACCGCGACGATGTAGATGACGTTGCCGTACCAGGTCGAGAACGTGTCGATGATGTTCTGGTACGGGTGCAGGTGCTCGTACCCGCCCGGGTGCACCGTGCCGGTCGTCAGGTCGAGGATGTGCCAGACGATGAACAGGCCGAGGATGATGCCGCCCCAGCGCATGGTGCGCGTGGCGTAGCTCGCGGACGGCTTCTTGTGCACGTACTTGCTGGGGCGCGCCCTGATGTCGCGGCGGCTGAGCTGGTACGCGGACGTGGCGTGGGCCACGACGGCGACGACGAGCACGATCCGGACCAGCCACAGGGCCCACTCGTAGTGGAGCACCGGTCCGCCCATGGTGCGCAGCCAGTGGGCGTAGTGGTTGATCTCCTCGGGGCCGAAGAAGATCTTGAGGTTCCCGATCATGTGCGCGACCAGGTACAGCAGCATGACGATGCCGCTGACAGCCATCACGGTCTTCTTGCCGAGGGAGCTGTCCCAGATCGTGCGCGTCATGGAGGACCGTCGGTCCGTCCGCGTTGCCAGAGCCATGTCTCCAGACGGTAGGGGCGAAGGGCCCGATCGGTCCAAGACATGGTGCGCCTCATTTCCATAGGGTTTCCCTATGGAGGGAACTATTCTGGTACGCATGCAGTTCCAGCAGCTCCACTACTTCGTGGCCGTCGCGGAGACCAGGCACTTCACTCGCGCCGCCGAACTGGTCCACGTCGCCCAGCCGTCGCTGTCCCAGCAGATCCGGGCGCTTGAGCGAGAGCTGGGGGCGGATCTGTTCCTGCGCGCCCGGGGCAACATCACGCTGACCGACGCGGGCGAGGCGCTCCTTCCGCTGGCCCGCCGCATCCTCGCCGACGCGGACACCGCCCGGCACGAGGTGCAGGAGCTGGCGCAGCTCAGACGCGGCCGGGTGCGGCTCGGGGCGACGCCGTCGCTCTGCACGGGCCTGCTGCCCGACGTACTGCGCGCCTTCCACGACCGCTATCCCGGCATCCAGCTGATGATCGAGGAGGGCGGCTCGCACGACCTCGTACGGGAGCTGGCGCGCGGCGCGCTGGATCTCGCGCTGGTCGTCCTGCCACTGCCGGCACCCGCGCCCGCGCTCACCACGGTCGAGCTGTTGCGGGAGGAGCTGGTGGTGGTGTCGTCGGCCGGGGCGCCGCGGCCCGGGCGGGGGCGGAAGTCGGTGCGGATCTCCGACCTGGAGGGGGAGCGGCTCGTCATGTTCCGGCACGGGTACGACCTGCGGGAGCTGACCGTCGCGGCCTGCCGGGCGGAGGGGTTCGAGCCGGACTTCGCGGTGGAGGGCGGGGAGATGGACGCGGTGCTCGGGTTCGTCCGGGCGGGGCTGGGGGTGGCCGTGGTGCCGTGGATGGTGGCGACGCGGGCCGGGGCCGATCTGCACGTCACGCCGCTGGCCCGCCCCGGTCTCCACCGCACGATCGCCCTGGCCCACCGCTCGGACGTGGCCCCGCCCCGCGCGGCGCGCGAGCTTCAGCGAATGCTGGTGGAACGGGACGGGTGACACGCCCCCGCCGACGCGCTTCGCCTGACACACCCCGCCCGTGCGGGGTGTTTTGTCATGGTCTGCACGCACGCTCATAAGCCGGGCTTTGACGGCCCCCAAGTGGTCGTATACCTTCCCTGTCCAGTTGGGCATTCTCAGTGGACACTTGGACGAGGGGCGGACCCATGACCACGCAATCCGGCGGCGACGTCAGCCGGCGGCGCGTTCTGGCACTCACCGGCGGCGGCCTCGGCCTGCTCGCCGGGTCGGGCCTGCTCGCCGCCTGCGCCCCGAAGCCCGCCGACGACGGCGACGGCGGCAGCTCCGCCGCGCGGGGTGCCGACGCGGTCATCGACCGGCTGACCCTCGCACTGCCGTCCTCGATCTCCACCCTCGATGTCGGCCGCGAGTCCGGCGTGCTCAACTACGTGGTCGCCACGCTCGCCCAGGAGGCGCTGCTCTCGGTGAGCCCCACCGGAGAGCTCGGGCCGGGCCTGGCCACGAGGTGGAAGCAGCCCGACACCACGACCTACGTGTTCACCCTGCGGCGCGGCGTGACCTTCAGCGACGGCACCGCCTTCACCGCCGACGACGTGGTCGCCACCGTCGAGGAGATCCGCGACCCCGACAACGGCAACGCGCTCTCCTACGCCTACGCGGGCGTGCAGTCCGTCAAGGCCACCGGCGACCACGAGGTCACCATCACGCTGAAGCAGCCGGACGCCTCGTTCCTGTGGAACGCCTCCCCCGGCGGCATGCTGATCAGCAGCCGGAAGTTCCTCACCCGCAACCGCGGCAGGATCGGCACGGCCAGAACGCTGCTGCTCGGCACGGGCCCGTACCGGATCACCGAGTTCGCCGCCGACGACCACGTGCTGCTTGAGCGCAACCCGAAGTGGTGGGGCGACAAGCCCGCCCTGCAGAAGCTCACGCTGTCCTTCGTGCCCGACTCCGGCACCCGCCTGGTCGCCATGAAGTCGCACGAGATCGACGGCGCCCTGGGCCTCGCCACCGACGAGGCCGCGAGCTGGAAGTCGGCCGCCGACGTCACGTACACCGGCGATCGCTCCGTCGTCTCGCTCGCCTTCGACACCTCCAAGGCGCCCTGGAACGACCCGCACGTCCGCCGCGCCGTGGCCCACGCCGCCGACCGTGACGGCATGGTCGACGGCATCCTCCGCAAGAAGGCACAGACCGCGGCCGCGCTGCCCTCCCGCGACATGTGGGGCGACCTGCTCAGCGCCGCCGAGGTCGACAAGGGCTACGCGGCGATCCCCGACGTGCCCTTCGACCTCGACAAGGCCCGCGCCGAACTCGCCCGCTCGTCCGCGAAGGACGGGTTCGCCGCCGAACTGCACTACCCCAACAGCGGCCCGCAGCTGGGCAAGGCCGCGCTCGCCCTGGCCGCCTCCCTGAAGAAGATCGGCATCGAGCTGAAGGTCAAGGAGATCACTCTGGAGCAGTGGGTGGCCGAACTCGGCTCCGGCAAGCAGCCGTTGCAGTTCCTCTGGTACTTCCCCGTCACCGGCGACCCCGCCGAACTGCTCGACCCGTACCTCAACGCCGCGTCCACGGCCACCAACATCGCCCACTACGACAACGCGGACGTCAACTCCGCGCTGGACCGGGCGAAGAAGGCCACGGACAAGGACGAGCGCGCCGCGCTGCTCATGAAGGCCGTCCAGGCCGCCGGCACGGACCTGCCGTACCTGCCGCTCTGGTGGGCGCAGACCGCGAGCGCCCTGTCCGACACGTACGTGCTCCTGGAACCGGGGCCGTTCGCCCTGATCGGCCCCTGGGCCACCCGCGTCCGCAAGGCCGCCTGACCCCCCGCCCCACCTCACCGGAAGAGACGGAACCTCCATGACCGGCACCGCCCCACGCATCGTGCGGGACGTCCTCGCCGAGACGCTGCGCGTGGTGCACCCCGTGGAGGCCCGGCTCAGCCCGGACGGCTCTGCCGTCGCCGCGACCGCCGCGGGCCCGGACGGGACGACGCTCGTCCTCGCCGCCGTCCCCGGCGACGGCACCGGGCAGGCGCTGCACGCGCCGGACGACCCGTCGCACACGGTCCGCCGGCTGCCGCGCTGGCTGCCCGACGCGCAGACCGTGCTGCACGTCGCCGAACCCGCGGACGGCACCGGCCCGGGCGGCCTGGCCACGCTCGACACCCGCACCGGCCGGACCCGCACGGTCGTCGACCGGCTGCCCGGGGCCGTGGAGGAGCTGCACCTGTCCGACGACGGCCGCACGGCGCTGCTGCTGTGCGCACCCGAGGGCGCCGAACGGGACGGCATGAACCTCGGCACGCCGGTCCGTTTCGGCCCGGCGCCGGCCCCGGAGCGGTTCACCACCGGGAGCGGCCGTCGCACCCTGCACCTGGCCTGTCTCGCCGACGGCTCCCTGCGCGAGGCCGGGCCCGCCGGGCTCACCGTGTGGAACGTCGCCTGGCGCGGCGGGACCGCCGTGGCGACCGTGGGCGAGGACCCGCTGCCCGCCGGGTACTACACGGCCCGGTTCGCCGCCCTCGACCTCGACGCCCGCACCGCGCGCACCCTGTACACGCCGCGAGGCCAGCTCGCCGCACCCGCGGTCGGCGCCGACGGGCGGTTCGCCGCCGTCGTCGAGGGCATCTCCATCGTGGCCGGACGGCCCGTCGTCGTGGACCTGGAGTCCGGTGCGACGCACACCGTGCCCGGCATCGAGGACGCCACCTGGCTGCACGTGGAGGACGCCCCCGGCCGGCTGCTCCACGCGGGCTGGGACGGCACCGGATCACGCGTAGGCCGGGACGCGCGCACCCTGTGGCGCGGTGAGGCCACCGTGCACGGCGCCTCCTTCCGGCCCGAGCTGTCCCCCAGCGCCGACGGCCGTCTGGTGGCGACCGTCCTGGAGGCACCCGGGCGCCCCGCCGAGGTCGTGGTCGCCGCCACCGACGGCCCCGACGCCTGGAGTTGGGTGCCCGTCACCGCGCTGAACCGTCGCACGGCGCTGCCCGAACTGTCCCGCGTGGTGACCGCGAGCTGCGCCTGGCGGGCGTCCGACGGCCGCCCGGTGCACGGGCTGCTGCTGTCCGACGGCGCCCGCGCGGTGTCCCGGCCGCTCGCGGTGCTGGTGCACGGCGGGCCGTCCTGGCTGTGGACGGCCGCCCACGCACCGGCCGACGTCCTCGGTCTCGCGCCCGCGCTGGCCGCCGCCGGATACCTCGTCCTGCTGCCCAACCCACGCGGCAGCAGCGGATACGGGCTCGACCACGCCCGGGCCGTCGTCGGCGACACCGGCGGCGCCGACCTCGACGACGTCCTGTCGGGCGTGCGGCACCTGACGGACACCGGCCTCGCCGACCCCGGCCGCACGGCGATCCTCGGGCACAGCTACGGCGGCTACCTCGCCGCGCTCGCCGCCGCCCGCACCGACCTCTTCCGCGCCGCCGTCGTCGTCTCCGCCCCCACCGACTGGTTCAGCTTCAGCCACACCAGCAACATCGGCGGCGGCTACGACCGGACGTACGCCATCGGTGACCCGGCCGAGCCCACCGGCCTGTGGGCCCGGTCCGCCGTCGCCGCCCACGGCGGATCCGGGACGCCCACGCTGATCGTCCACGGCTCCGACGACCGGGTCACCCCGGTCGGCCAGGCCCACGAGCTGTACCGGGCGCTGTCCCGGGCCGGCCGCGCCCCCGTCGAGCTGTGCGTGTACCCCGGCGAGGGCCACGAGTTCACCGACCCCGATCACCTCCTGGACGCCGCCGCGCGTGCCGAGCGCTGGCTCGCCGCGCACCTCATGGCGGAAGCGTCCCCCACGACGGCCGCGCCGGCGGACGGGGCATCCCCCGAACCCGCCGCCGGTGCAGC
>NZ_JAMOLN010000233.1 GCF_024448165.1 Streptomyces longispororuber | reverse complement strand
GCGCGCAGGACGATGCCGCCGCAGAAGGAGTCCTCCTGGATCTCCATGAAGCGTCCGACGACAGCGGCCAGCCGTTCGGTGTCGGACGCGTCGGGCACGAAGCACGCCTCGTGCCACTCGTGCTTGCGGGACTTGACGTAGTCCTTGACGACGACCGGGCCCGGGCCCAGCGGTGCGGCCAGCGCGGCGAGCCGGGCCGGCGGGGGAGTGCGGCCCGGCTCCGTGGGAAGCCAGACGCTCGCCGGTGTCACGGCCGCGAACTCCGCGTACCAGCCGGGCAGTTCGTGCGCGCGGCCGTACTGGCGGGCGTCCGTCAGCAGGGTGGCGCCTCGCTCGGCGAGTGCGGCGGCCAGTGCGGCGTAGCGGTCCCGGGTCAGCATCCAGCCGCGGTACCAGAGCGGGCCGAGTCCGGTCGGGACGCCGGCGACCGCCTCCGCGGGGCGTCCGCGGTCCAGGGCCTCGTGGTCGAGGAGCGCGATGGCGGCGCCCAACTCCCGTGCGGCCGTGGCCGCGGCGGCGAAGTGGGGGTCGGGACGGCGGGGCCGCAACGGGTCGAGGCACGTCAACAGGGCAGCCGTCATGTGCGCAGCATAGAGTGCACGGTGGTTTCACGCCCTACAGTTTCAGATGTAACGCCTGCTACATTCGTCAGTGTGTCGAACAAGGAATCCGGGAGCCGCTGGCTCGTCCTGGTCATCAAGCTGCCCGCCGCACCGTCCAGGCATCGCGTCGCGGTCTGGCGGGAGTTGCGCAAGATCGGTGCGCTGTCGCTGGGGCAGGGCGTGTGGGCCGTGCCGGACGTGCCGGTCTTCGCCGACGGAGTCACCCGCGCCGTCACACTGACCGAACAGGCCGAGGGGCAGGCCGTCACGCTGACGGCCGCAGGACGCTCCGCCGAGGACGCCGCCCGCTTCCAGGCACTGTTCACCGCCGCCCGCTCCGCGGACTGGACCGAATTCCTCGCCGACTGCGACAAGTTCGACGAGGAGATCGCCAAGGAGATCCGCATCGCCAAGTTCACCCTGGCCGAACTCGAGGAGGAGGAGCAGTCGTTGGAGCGGCTGCGCCGATGGCACCGGGACCTGACCGCCCGCGACGTCTTCGGCGCCCCGGAGGCGCCCACCGCCGCACGGCGGCTCAAGGAGTGCACCGCCGTGTGCGAGGACTACGCAGAGCGTGTCTTCGCCGCTCTGCACGACGTGGCGAAGGACCCGATGGAGGACCCGATGGAGGACCCGGCGCCGTGATGCGGACGCAGCAGCCCGAAGCCCCGCCGACGCGGCAGATGTGGCCGCTGTACGCGGCCGGGTTCACCACCGCCTTCGGCGCGCACGGCATCGCCGCCACCCTCGGCGGCGGCGCCGACGACGCCGTCACCTCCCTGCTCGTCCTCGGCGGGCTGCTCGCCCTCTACGACGGCGCCGAGGTCCTGCTCAAACCGCTCTTCGGCACCCTGGCCGACCGCGTCGGCGCGCGCCCGGTACTGCTCGGCGGGCTGGTGGCGTTCGCCGTCGCCTCCGCCGTGTACGCACTGGCGGACAGTCCCGGCCGGCTGTGGGCGGCCCGGCTCGGCCAGGGCGCCGCGGCCTCCGCGTTCTCGCCCGCCGCCTCGGCGCTGGTGGCCCGCCTCAACCCGGCCGCGAAGCACGGTCGCGCCTTCGGTTCCTACGGCTTCTACAAGTCCATCGGCTACACGCTGGGCCCGCTGCTCGGCGGTGTCCTCGTCTGGGCCGGGGGCCTGCGGCTGCTGTTCACCGTCCTCGCGGTGCTCGGCGCCGCCGTCGCCCTGTGGGCCGCGCTCACCGTGCCCGTCGTGCCGCCGCTGCCCAAGGCCCGGCAGACGGTGGTGGACCTGGCCCGGCGCCTGGCCGACCCGGTGTTCCTCACCCCGACCGCCGCGCTCGCCGCCGCGACCGCCGCCCTGTCCGTCGGCGTCGGGTTCCTGCCGGTCGCGGGCCGCGTCGCCGGTCTCGGCACGGTCGCCACCGGCGCCGCGGTGTCGCTGCTCGCGGCCTGCGCCGCGCTCGTCCAGCCACGGGCGGGCCGGGCCCTGGACGAGGGGCGCCTCGACACCCGTACGGGACTGGCCGCAGGTCTGGCGGCCACCGCCGCGGGCCTGGCCTGCGCGATGCTGCCCGGCCTGACCGGCATCCTCCTCGCCGCCGCCCTCATCGGATTCGGCACCGGCCTGATCACCCCGCTCGGCTTCGCCGCGCTGGCCTCACAGACCCCGCGCGAGCGCCTGGGGCAGACCATGGGCGCCGCCGAACTCGGCCGTGAACTCGGCGACGCCGGCGGCCCGTTGCTCGTCGCCGGGGTCGCGTCGCTCGCCACGCTCACCTACGGCTTCGGGGCCCTCGCGCTGCTCACGGCGGCGGGCGGGGTCGTCGTGCTGGCCCGGCACCGGGCGGTGCCCGTGGAGAAGGGCTGAGGGCGGCCAACGCGGTGGGGCCGGGGCGGTGACACGGATGCATGAATCCGAAGGCTTTACGTTGACGCCCCGTGCCGTGCCCCGCGTACGCCGGTTGGACTGTGCATGCACGACGAGACGAACCGTTTCTCGCACCGCGACTACGCCCGGCTCACCGACGCGTACTGGCTGGACGCGCCGCACTGCCCCGACGGTCTGTGCGCCTGCCCCCTCGACCACGACGAGCCCCGCGACCTCGAAGGTCTGGCGCGCCTGGTCATGCTCGGCCTGGCCGTCGGCACCATCGCGGCCGGCGTCGTGTACGTGACGACATGACGCCGGGCCGCCCCCGAGCCGCACCGAAGGCCGCACCCGTGCATCTGAAAATGCGATCGCCCTAAACGGAAACATCTGTTCGACAGGATTTCACCCGCCCCTCAGGATGACGTCAGCGGTAGCACGGTCGACGCGACACGAGACGACCTACCGCCCGAGGGGAGGCTCACATGCCGATCGAAGAGACCGAAGTGGTCGTCGTCGGAGCAGGCCAGGCAGGCGTCGCGATGAGCGAGCACCTGGGCGCGCACGGCGTACCGCACATCGTCCTGGAGCGGGACCGGATAGCCGAGCGGTGGCGCTCGGAGCGGTGGGACTCCCTGGTCGCGAACGGGCCGGCCTGGCACGACCGCTTCCCGGGGATGGAGTTCGCCGACGTCGCCCCCGACGCCTTCGCGTCGAAGGAACAGGTCGCCGACTACTTCGTCGCGTACGCAGAGAAGATCGGCGCCCCGGTCCGCTGCGGCGTCGAGGTGACCTCGGTGCGCCGGCACACCGGCCGGCCCGGCTTCCGGGTCGAGACGTCCGACGGCGCCATCGACGCGCGCTTCGTCGTCGCCGCGACCGGACCGTTCCAGCGCCCCGTGATCCCGCCGGTCGTGCCGGACGGCGCGGTCCCCGTGCAGATCCACTCCAGCGGCTACCGCAACCCCGAACAGCTGCCCGAGGGCGCCGTGCTGGTGGTCGGAGCGGGCTCATCGGGCGTCCAGATCGCCGACGAGCTGCGTCGCTCCGGGCGCCGGGTCCTGCTCTCGGTCGGGCCGCACGACCGGCCGCCGCGCCAGTACCGCGGCCGGGACTTCTGCTGGTGGCTCGGTGTGCTCGGGCTCTGGGACGCGCACACGCCCCCGCAGGGAGCGGCACACGTCACCATCGCGGTCAGCGGCGCCCGCGGCGGCCACACCGTGGACTTCCGCGCCCTGGCCGCCACCGGCGTCGAACTCGTCGGCATGACCGCCTCGTACGACGACGGGGTGCTGCGCTTCGCACCCGACCTGGCCGACAACATCGCGCAGGGCGACGAGAAGTACCTCGGACTGCTGCGGGCGGCCGACGCGTACGTCGAGCGCAACGGCCTCGAACTGCCGGAGGAGCCGGCGGCCCACGTCCTCGGCCCCGACCCGGACTGCGTGACCGACCCCCGCCTCGAACTCGACCTGGCCGGGGCCGGGATCACCTCGATCGTCTGGGCGACGGGCTTCGCCGCCGACTACGGGTGGCTCCGGGTCGACGCGTTCGACGCCGACGGCCGGCCCGACCAGCGCCGCGGGGTGTCCGCCGAGCCCGGCGTCTACTTCCTCGGCCTGCCGTGGCTGTCCCGCCGCGGGTCGAGCTTCATCTGGGGGGTCTGGCACGACGCCCGCTACGTCGCCGACCACATCACGACCCGGCGCGGCTACCTCGCGTACGGCACGACCGAGAGCACCACGGACAGCACCACGGACAGCGCCACCGACGTCACCACCGACAGGACCGCCGCCAAGACGGCGGCCCGGACGAGCTGAGGAGCAGCCATGACCTCCCCGAAGGCCCCCGTCGTCGCCGGCGGGCACACCCGGATCCGGCCGTTCAACACCCGTGACACCTATCCCGAGCAGAGCCTCGACAACGACCTGTGCCAGGCCGTCGTCGCGGGCGACACCGTGTACGTCCGCGGGCAGATCGGCCAGGACCTCGACACCAGCGAGTCCGTGGGCGTCGGCGACGCCGAGGCGCAGGCCGAGCGAGCCATGGCGAACATCAAGATGCTGCTCGAGGAGTCGGGCAGCCGGATGGAACACCTGGTCAAGCTGACGATCTATCTGATCGACCCGCGCTACCGCGAGGCCGTGTACCGCACGGTGGGCCGCTGGACCAAGGGCGTCCACCCCATCTCCACCGGCCTGGTGGTGTCGGCCCTCGCCCGCCCGGAGTGGCTGTGCGAGATCGACGCCGTCGCCGTGATCCCGAAGGAGGAGCGCGCATGACGTTCTCGCTCGTGGTCCGCGACGGCGAGCGGTTCGGCATCGCCGCCAGTTCGTCGAGCCCCGCGGTCGCCGCCCGGGTCGTCCACCTGCGGCCCGGGATCGGCGCGGCGACGTCGCAGAACATCACCGACCCGATGCTCGGCACCGGCCTGCTCGACGCGCTCGCGGACCACGGCGACCCCCGGCGTGCCCTGGCCGACGTCACCGGCGCGGCCCGTCACGAAAAGACCATCGCCTACCGGCAGTTGACCGTGCTCGGCCGCTCGGGGCCCGGATGCGCCTTCAGCGGCCCGCAGACCCTGGGCACCCACGCCACGGCCACCGCCGACGGAGCGGTCGCGGCGGGGAACATGCTGTCCGGTCCGCACATTCCCGGCGTCCTCGTCGACGCGTACGCGGCCGCCACCGGGGAGCTGGAGGAGCGGCTGCTCGCCGCGATGCGGGCCGCCCTCGCGGCCGGCGGCGAGGAGGGGCCCGTGCACTCGGCGGGCATGGCCGTCGTCGCGGACGTGGGCTGGCGGGTGACCGACCTGCGGGTGGACTGGGCGGACGACCCGATCGACCGGCTCGGCGACCTCCTCGACGTGTGGCTGCCGCAGCGCGACGACTACGTGACGCGCGGCCTGGACCCGGCCACCTCGCCTTCGTACGGCGTGCCGGGGGACGAGCGATGAGCGCGCTGAAGGACGCCGCCCGGCAGGCGGTCGACCGGCACGCCGAAGAACTGATCGGGCTCTCCGAGCGGCTGCACGCCGATCCGGAGACCGCCTGGGAGGAGCACCGGGCGGCCGCCGCCGTCCCGGACCTCCTCGACCGCGCCGGATTCGCCGTCACCTCCGCCTACTTGGGCCTGGACACGGCGTTCCACGCCCGGTTCGGCAGCGGGCCGGTGCGGATCGCGCTGTGCGCCGAGTACGACGCGCTGCCCGGCCTCGGACACGCCTGCGGGCACAACCTCATCGCGGCGAGCGCGGTCGGCGCCGCGCTCGGTCTGGCCGCCGTCGCCGACGACGCCGGGCTCACCGTCGAGGTGTACGGCACCCCGGCCGAGGAGGGCGGCGGCGGCAAGATCGAGATGCTCGACCGGGGCGCGTTCACCGGGGTCGACCTCGCGATGATGGTGCACCCTGCACCGGTTGACGTCGCCGAGGCCCGCCCGTTCGCGGTCAGCCACTCCAAGGTCGCCTACACCGGCAGGTCGGCGCACGCCGCCGCGTATCCGGAGGCCGGGATCAACGCGGCCGACGCCTTCACCGTCGCCCAGGTCGCCATCGGACTGCTGCGCCAGCACCTGCCGCCGTCCGCGCGGGTGCACGGCATCGTCACCCACGCGGGGGACGCCCCGAACGCCATCCCCGAGCGGTCGACCGGCCGTTGGTACGTCAGGGCCGAGACCCTCGCCGAACTCGCCGAGCTCGAACCGCGGGTCATGCGTGCCTTCGAGGCGGGAGCCCTCGCCACCGGCTGCGACCTGGCCGTCGAACCGGAGAGCAAGCCGTACGCGGAGTTCCGCGCGGACGAGGCGGCGCTCGGCCACTACCGCGCCAACGCCCTGGCCCTCGGGCGGGAGTTCGCGCCGCCCGGCCAGGCCGCGAGGATGAACCGCGCCTCCACCGACATGGGCAACGTCTCCCAGGTGGTGCCGGCCATCCACCCCTACATCGGCATCGGCTCCCTGCCGGCCACCAACCACCAGCACGAGTTCGCCGCGTACTGCGTGGGCGGGGCGGCGGAACGGGCCCTGCTCGACGGCGCGACGGCCCTGGCCTGGACCGGCGTCGACCGGAGCGGAGGGACGCATGACCACCCCTGAGGAAACCCCGAGGGACCCGGCCCCGGCCACCGACGTGGTCGCCCTGCGCAGGAGCGTCGCCGCGGGCGCCGTCGGCGTGTTCGTCCACTGGTTCGACTGGGCCGCGTACGCCTATCTCGCCGGCACCGTCGCGACCGTGTTCTTCCCCGCCGAGGACAGCACGACCGGACTGCTCGCCGTGTTCGGCGTGTTCGCCGTCTCCTTCGGTATCCGGCCCGTCGGCGCCCTGGTGTTCGGGCCGCTCGGAGACCGCATCGGCCGCAAGCGCACCCTGTCCCTCGTCATCTTCATGATGTCCGGCGCGACCCTGACGATCGGACTGCTGCCCGGATACGACACGATCGGGATCGCCGCCCCGGTCCTCCTCGTGGTGCTGCGACTGGTCCAGGGCTTCGCCGCGGGCGGCGAGTTCGGCAGCGCGGCCAGCTTCCTCGCCGAGAGCGCACCGCGCCGGCGGCGCGGCTTCGGGGTGAGCTGGCTGGAGGTCGGCTCCCTGCTGGGCTTCCTCGCCGGCTCGTTCGTCTTCCTGCTGCTGTCCACCGGGCTCGACGACACCCAGCTCACGGCCTGGGGCTGGCGCATCCCCTTCCTCGTCGCCGCACCGCTCGGCATCATCGGCTTCGTCATCCGCAACAAGATCGAGGACACCCCCGAGTACCGGGCCCTGGAGGCGGGCGGCGCCGTGCCGAGCAGTCCCGCGCGGGAACTGTTCCGCTCGCACCGGCGCGAACTGCTGCAGGCGGCTGGCCTGATGGCGGCCATGCACGTGCCCTTCTACGCGGTCCTGACCTATCTCGTCACCTACGAGACCGACCACCTGGGCCACTCGGCCGACAGCGCGGCCCTGCTGTCCACCGTCATCTCCCTGCTGGGTCTCGTGCTGGTGCCGCTGTTCGGCGCGCTCTCCGACCGGGTCGGGCGCAAACCCGTGTTCGTCGGGGCGACGGTGGCCCTGCTGGTGCTGTCCACGCCGGCGTTCTGGCTGATGCGGACCGGGCTCGCCGGAACGTGGGTCGCGGGTCTGCTGCTCGGCGTGATCCTGGCGGCGATCCTCGGCACGTACGCGGTGTGGTCGGCGGAGGTCTTCCCCACCCGGACCCGGCAGAGCGGGCTGTCCGTGGCGTACAACATCACCGCCGCCCTGTTCGCGGGCACCGTGCCGTACCTGATGACCGTGCTCATCTCCGCGACGGGCAGCACGCTGGTGCCCGGCCCGTACCTGATGGTGTTCGCCGTGGGCGGGCTGGTGGCCGCGCTGTCCCTGAAGGAGACCGCGGGCTCCGCCCTGCTGCGCCCCGAGGACGTGACGGAGGACCTCGCCGAGCCGACCACCGAGCCGAGCGCGGAGCGCGTGTAGGCGCCGCATAGGGTCGGGCGGACACGGTTCACCGGTTCACTGGGCACAAGGGTCTCGCATGACGTCACCGCTGGGTTTCACCCTCGTTCAGCTGCGCTACTTCCTGGTCGCCGCCGAGCGCGGATCGATGACGGAGGCCTCCGCGGAGCTGCACATCGCGCAGTCCGCCGTGTCCGCGGCCGTCCACAACCTGGAGCGCGAGCTCCAGGTGCAGCTGTTCATCCGGCGGCGGGGCAGGGGCCTGACCCTGACCCCCGCCGGCGAGCGGCTCCAGCAGCAGGCCCGGGAGCTGCTGGCCCGGGCCCGCGAGGTCGAGCGCGAGGCCAGGGGGGACGGCGAGACCCTCACGGGCCCGGTGTCCGTGGGCTGCTTCGTGACGCTGGCGCCCTCCTACCTGCCGCTGCTGTTCAGCGAGTGCACCCGCCGCCACCCGGGCATCGAGATCGACGTGCTGGAGGCGGAGACGGACCACCTCGTGCAGGCCCTGGCGGCGGGCCGCATCGACTTCGCCCTCACCTACGGACTCGGTCTGTCGTCCGAGCCGGACCTGCACACCGAGACGATCGCCGACGCCCCCGCCTACGTCATCGTCGCGGCCGGCCACCCCCTCGCCGGTCAGGGCAGCGTGGAGCTCGCCGAACTGGCCGCGGACCCGCTCGTCCTGCTCGACCTGCCGCACAGCCGCGACTACTTCCACTCACTGGTGGCCGCCACCGGTACCGCACCCGACGTCCGCTACCGCACCCAGAGCTACGAGACCGTGCGCTCCCTCGTCTCCCGCGGCCTCGGCTACTCCGTGCTCAACCAGCGGCCCGCGACCAGCCAGACGTACGGCGGTGGCGAGGTCGCCGAGCTGGCCCTCCGCGACGGCGGCCCCCCGCTGGAGGTCAAGATCGCCTCGGTGGGCGGCATGACCCAGACCGCCCGCGCCCGCGCGGTGATGGACGTGCTGCGCGACGTCTCGGGCGGGCGCTGCGGGCTATAGCTCGGTGCAGCCCGTCACGACCCTTGCGTGGGCGCGGATCAGACGCTGCGCCTCGGCCCGTGTCAGCCCCGCGTTGCGGCTGACGATGTGCAGGCCGTAGCCGTCCTCCAGGGCGACCAGATTCCTGGCCAGATCGGCCACGGGCGCCGTCAGCGTGAACACGCCGGTGGCGGCGCCCACTTCGAGGACGGTGGTGTACAGACCCACCTCGCTGGCGAACAGCGAGGCCATCAACTCGGCGTGCCCGGCGCTGCGGTCGGCCCTGCCGTGCAGCTCGTACAGCAGACCGTGCGTCGCGTCGTCCGCGGCGGCCGGCAGCCCCGAGGCGATCAGGGCCCGCAGTCGCGCCACCGGGTCGCCCACCTCGTCGGTGACCGCGTGCCGCGCCGACAGGAACCGCTCGACCGCACCCCGGTGCACCTCCAGGACCAGATCGTCCAGCTCCGGGTAGTAGTACAGGACCGACCCGGCGGACATGCCGGCCTCCGCCGCGATGTCCTTGATGCGCAGGCCCTCCAGGCCCCGCTCCGTGATGGCCCGCCCGGCCGCGTCCACGAGCGCCTCGCGCCGCGCCGTCTGGTTCTTCGGTCTCCCCGGTTTTCCCATGCGGTTAATTCTCTGTTACGTCGTTCAAATAAAGCAAGCTGATCCTGCAGAACCCATTGACGGGTTCTTGGCACATTGTTTGAATCCTGACTCAAAGAACTCGCCCTGCCGGGGCGGCTCACGCCCGGTGGTACGGCCGCCCCCTCTTCCGCGCCGCGCAGCCGGTTCGTCGAGGGCTCCCTCATTCGCCCACCGCATCACGGAGACGCCATGGATGATCAGCGCATCGAACGGCGCACCATCGACGTGGTCCCCGCAGACGAACGCCACGGCCGCACCCGGGACCTGTTCACCATCTGGTTCAGCGCCAACCTGGGCCCGCTCACCGTCGTCACCGGCGCCCTGGCCCCCACCGCGTTCGGCCTCTCCTTCTACTGGAGCCTGGCCGCCCTGCTGGTGGGACACCTCGGCGGCGGCTTCCTGATGGCCCTGCACTCGGCGCAGGGCCCGCAGCTGGGTGTGCCGCAGATGATCCAGAGCCGCGGCCAGTTCGGCAGCGTCGGCGCCCTCGCGGTGGTCCTCGTCGTCATCGTCATGTACCAGGGCTTCTTCGCGTCGAACCTGGTCGTGGGCGCACAGTCGCTCGGGGAGGTCACCCCGGTCGGCGAGGACACCGGCGTGCTGCTGTGCGCGCTGGTCAGCCTCGTGGTCGCCGTCATCGGCTACCGGCTGATGCACCGCATCGGCGCCTGGACGACCTGGGCGTTCGGCGCGATCCAAGTCGTCGGCGCCGTCTACCTGTTCACGGGTGGACTTCCGTCGGACTTCCTGACCTCGGGCGGCTTCAGCGTCGCCGGTTTCATCGGGATGGTGTCCGTCGGCGCACTCTGGCAGATCGCGTACGCGCCCTATGTCTCCGACTACTCCCGCTACATGCCCGCCCACCGGGCCGGCGTCCGCTCCACCCTGTGGTGCACGTACGCGGGCTGCGTCCTCGGCAGCGTCATCCCCATGGTGGTCGGCGCGGCGATCGGCATCGCGGGCGACGGCGACCCGATCGCGGCACTGCACCACCTGCTGGGCTCGACGCTCGGTCAGCTCACGCTCTGGAGCTTCGCGCTGGTCACCATGCTGACCAACTCCATGAACCTGTACGGGGCGGTGCTCTGCGCCGTCACCGCCGTGCAGACCTTCGCGCACCGCTGGCTGCCCCGCGCCACCGGCCGGGCGGTCATCGGCGCGGCCCTGACGGCCCTCTCGGTCGCTCTCGCCCTGGCGCTCGCCGACAGCTTCATGACGAACTACCTGAACCTGATCTACGTCCTCCAGTACGTCCTGATCCCCTGGACGGCGATCAACCTGGTCGACTTCTACCTGATCCGCCACGGCGACTACGACGTGCCGTCCTTCTTCGCCCGGGACGGCGGCACCTACGGCCGCTTGAACGTGACGGCCCTGACCGTCTACGCGATCGGCATCCTCGCCGAGATCCCGTTCATGGCGCAGTCCCTCTACACCGGCCCCGTGGCCCACGCCCTCGGCGACACCGACCTCGGCTGGATCGCCGGCCTGGTCGTCACCGTCCCCCTCTACTGGCTGCTCGCGGCCCGTGGCACGAGCCGCCGCAGCCCCGCACCCGCACCAACCACAGGAGTGCCCGCAGCATGACGTACACGCACCAGGACTGGGCCGCCCTCGCCGGTCGACTCGCCCCGCGTACCCAGGCGTTCATCGACGGCGACCGGCGTGACGCGGCATCCGGCGCCACCTTCGCCACCGTCGACCCGGCCACCGGCCGCACCACCGCCGAGGTCGCCTCCTGCGACACCCCGGACGTCGACGCCGCCGTGCGGGCCGCGCGCCGCAGCTTCGAGGCGGGCGACTGGTCCCGCGCCGACGCCGCCACCCGCAAGCGCGTGCTGCTGCGGCTCGCCGCACTCATCGAGGAGAACGGCCGCGAGCTGGCCCTCCTCGACACCCTCGACATGGGCAAGCCGATCGCCGAGTCCTACGGCACCGACGTGCCCGGCGCGGCCGGCGTCTTCGCCTGGTACGCCGAGTCCGCCGACAAGCTGTACGACGAGGTGGCCCCGGCGCCGCCCGGCAACCTGGCCCTGGTGCGCCGCGTGCCGCTCGGCGTGGTCGGCGCGGTCGTGCCGTGGAACTTCCCGCTGGACATGGCCAGCTGGAAGCTCGCGCCCGCGCTCGCCGCGGGCAACAGCGTCGTCCTCAAGCCCGCCGAGCAGTCCCCGCTGTCCGCCCTGCGGCTGGCCGAACTGGCGGCGGAGGCCGGACTCCCGGCCGGTGTCCTCAATGTCGTCCCCGGCCTCGGCGAGCGCGCGGGCCAGGCGCTCGGCCGCCACCCCGACGTGGACGCCCTCGCCTTCACCGGCTCCACCGCGACGGCCCGCCGCTTCCTCGCCTACGCCGCCGAGTCCAACCTCAAGCAGGTGTGGCCGGAGGCGGGCGGCAAGAGCCCGAACCTCGTGTTCGCCGACGCCGACCTGGACGCGGCGGCCGCCCGGGCCGCCGCCGGCTTCGCCTACAACACCGGCCAGGTCTGCTCGGCCAACACCCGCCTGCTGGTGGAGCGTTCGGTGGCCGAGGAGTTCACGGCGCGCGTCGCCGAGCACGCCGCCGCGTTCGCCCCCGGCGATCCGCTCGACCCGGCCACCACGCTCGGCCCGCTCGTCGACGAGGCCCAGGCCGTCCGGGTCACCAAGGCCGTCGCCGAGTCCGGCGGAACCGTGGTGTGCGGCGGCACCCGCCCCGACCGCCCCGGCGCCTACGTCCACCCGACGATCGTCACCGGCCTCGCCCCCGACGCACCGCTGGCCCGCGAGGAGCTCTTCGGCCCGGTGCTCACCGTGCACCCCTTCGACTCCGAGGCGGAGGCGGTGCGCCTGGCCAACGACTCCCCGTACGGCCTCGCGGCCTCCGTCTGGACCCGCGACCTGGGCCGCGCGCACCGCACCGCCGAAGCCCTCCAGGCGGGCACCGTCTCGGTCAACACGGTCGACGCGCTGTCCCCGGCGACGCCCTTCGGCGGGTTCAAGCAGTCCGGGTACGGCCGCGACCTCTCCCTGCACTCCTTCGACAAGTACACGGGGCTGAAGACGACATGGGTGACGTACTGATGAGCGCGCCGGACACGGAGAGGCTGCTGGCCGAACTCGACCGGCGCCGCGACGACCTGGTGGCGCTCACCGCGGACCTCGTCGCCTTCGACACCACCGTGCGGGGCTCCGCCGGTGAGCGGCACCGCGCCGAGCACGACCTCCAGGACCACCTCGCCGACCGGCTGCGCGCGGCGGGCGCCACGGTCGACGTCTTCACCCCGACCCCGGCCGACCTGCCGCGCTCCCCGCAGACCCCGGAGGGCCTCGGCTTCGACGGGCGGCCGCAGCTGATCGCCCGGTTCCCCGGTACGGGCGGGGGCCGCTCCCTGCTCTTCAACGGCCACATCGACGTCGTCTCGGCGGAGCCGAAGTCGGCCTGGAGCAGCGACCCGTTCCGCGCGGACGTCCGCGACGGGCGCGTCTACGGGCGCGGCACCTGCGACATGAAGGGCGGCATCGCCGCCATGGTGATCGCCGCCGAGACGCTCGCGTCCCTCGGCATCCGGCTCCCCGGCGACCTGCTGCTCAACACCGTCACCGACGAGGAGTGGAACGGCGCGGGCACCCTCGCGTCCCTCGCGTACGGGGTCAGGGCCGACGCGGCGATCGTCCCCGAGCCCACCGACCTGGACGTCGTCACCGCCCAACGCGGCATCCTGGGCGGCACGTTGACCGTCGACGGACGCCCCGGGCACGCCGAGTACCCGCCGGGCGACTGGCGCACCGGCGGCGCCGTCAACGCCATCGAGAAGACCCTCCCGGCGCTGACCGCGCTCCAGACCCTGCGCGAGCGCTGGGCCGACGACCCGGCCCACACCCATCCGCTGCTGCCACCGCCGTCGATCGTGCCGACCACCATCAAGGGCGGCGAGTGGTGGGTGACCTACCCCGCCTCGTGCGAGGTCTGCCTGGACGTCACCTACCTCCCGGTGCAGGCCGACGGCGACGGCTGGGCGAGCAAGGTGCGCGCCGAGATCGAGGCCGCCGTGCGCGACGCCTGCGCCGCCGACGGCTGGCTCCGCGCCCACCCGCCCCGGCTCAGCTGGGACACCGAACTGCCGCCCGCCGAGGTCGACCGGACGCACCCCGTGGTCACCGCCCTGGAGCACGCGGCCGGGTCGCTCGGCCGTACGCCCCGCATCCTCGGCGAACCGTCCTGGACCGACGCGGCCACCCTGACCCGCCTCGCCGACACCCCCGCCGTCTGCCTCGGCCCGACCGCGACCCGGCCCGACGGCTCCCCGACCCTCCACACCATCGACGAGTACATCGAGGTCGACGACCTGCTGGCCACCGCCAAGGCCCTGGCCCTCGCCGCCGTCACCCTCACCGCACCCGCAGCCTGACCCGTACGGAAGGACATCCCCCATGAAGCAGCAGGACCATCAGGACCTCCTCGCGGCCGACCGCGCCCACATCATCCACCCCTACCTGCCCGGCACCGCCGAGGAGCGGGTGATCATGTCGTCCGGCGCCGGCTGCCGCCTGACCGACACGGAGGGCCGCGACTACCTCGACGCCACCGGCGGCCTCTGGCTCGCCCAAGTGGGCCACGGGCGGACCGAGTTGGCCGACATCGCCCACGAGCAGATGAAGAAGCTGGAGTACTTCACCAGCTTCTGGGAGTTCTCCAACGACCGCGCGATCGCCCTCGCCGCCCGCCTCGCCGAACTGGCCCCCGACCCGCTGAACCACGTGTACTTCACCTCCGGCGGCTCGGAGGGCAACGAGGCCGCGATCAAGATGGCCCGCTACTACCACCACCGGCGCGGCGAGAGCAGCCGGACCTGGATCCTGGCGCGCAGCAAGGCCTACCACGGCATCGGCTACGGAGGCGGCTCGGCCACCGGCTTCCCGCTCTACCACGAGGGCTTCGCCCCGATGATGCCGCACGTCTCGCACCTCACGCCGCCGTGGCCCTACCGCACCGAGCTCTACGGCGGCGAGACCGTGACGCCACAAGAGGTCACCGACTTCCTCATCAGGGAGCTGGAGGAGCGCATCGCCGAGATCGGCCCGGAGAACATCGCCGCGATGATCGGCGAACCCATCATGGGCGTCGGCGGCATGCTCGTCCCGCCCGCCGACTACTGGCCCCGGGTGCGCGAGGTCCTCGACCGGCACGGCATCCTGCTGGTCTTCGACGAGGTCGTCACCGCGTACGGGCGCGTGGGGGAGTGGTTCGCCGCCCAGTACTTCGACGTCACGCCCGACATCATCGTCACCGCCAAGGGCATCACCTCCGGCTACGTGCCGCTCGGCGCGCTCCTGGTCGGCGACCACGTCGCCGAGGTGCTGCTGCGCGACCACGGCTTCCCGATGGGCTACACCTACAACGGCCACCCGGTCGCCACCGCCGTCGCCCTGGCCAACCTCGACATCATCGAGAAGGAAGGGCTGCTCGCCCGCGCCACGAGCCTGGGCGCCTTCCTGCACGCCGAACTCCAGGCGCAGCTGGGCGACCTGCCGATCGTCGGCGAGATCCGCTCCGTCGGCATGATGCTCGCCGTCGAGCTCGTCGCGGACCGCACCACCCGCACCCCGCTGCCACTGAACCCCGACCGGATGCCGCACGACGTCATCCGCCGCGAGAGCGGTGTCATCGTCCGCGACTCCGCCCACAGCCTGGTCCTGTCCCCGCCGCTGATCATGACGGAGACCGAGGCCAAGGAGGCGGCGTCCGCCCTGCGCGGCGTCCTGGAGCGCACCACGCCCACCGGCGAGATCCGCCCCGCCTGACGCCCCGCCGGAGGCCCGGCCCACCAC
>NZ_JAMOLN010000232.1 GCF_024448165.1 Streptomyces longispororuber | reverse complement strand
AGGATGAGGGTGCCACGTGCCGTCCAGACAGCGCACCCCGCCGGCTGCGACGGGATTCCCCTGACGCAGGCTTCGATCACGCCTACGGTGAACTCATGAACGGGGAACAGTGGTTGGCAGCGTGCCATGCCAATCCCCGCATCATCCGGGCCCAGTGGGACACCGCCCCGCACCTCTGATCGGGCGCCGGTTCCATAAGACCATCACTCTGTCGACCATCGCGCAGATGCTGCGGCGTCACGGCTGGAGCCACCAGGTCCCGGCGAGGCGGGCCCTGGAGCGTGACGAGGACAAGGTGACCGGCTGGGTGAAGGACACATGGCCGCAGGTGGAAGCGCCGCGGCGGCGCTCGGTGCCTTCATCGTCTTCGAAGACGAGGCCGGGTTCTCGATGACGCCGCCCACTTCTCGGCCCTGGTCCAGGCGGGGGCACACGCCCGTGGTCCGGGTGCGGGGCCGGTCCCAGCGCCGTTTCTCCATCGCCGCCCTGGCCTGCTACAAACCCGGAGAACGGACGCGTCCTATGTCTGTCTTACCGGTCCTGAGAGAGCTTGTAGAGCTCTGCGAGGTGGCCGCCGAGGTCCATGAGTTCGCCCCAGGTGCCCTCCTCGGTAACTCGGCCGTCGTTAAGGACCACGATGTGGTCGGCGATTCTCGCGTTCTCCAGGTTGTGCGTCACGAAGATCGCGGTCTTGCCTGCTGCGAGTTGCTTGAACCGGCTGATGACCTTGTGCTCGGCGCGGGCGTCCATGGCGCTGGTGGGCTCGTCCAGCATGAGCATCGCGGCATCGCGGTAGAAGGCGCGGGCGACGGCGAGGCGCTGCCACTGCCCGCCGGACAGGTCGGTGCCGCCCCAGTTGGAGGAGGCGACGAGCGTGTCCAGGCCGTACGGGACTTTCGCGATCACCTCGTCGGCGCCGGCTGCGGCGGCCGCCTCCAGGAGCAGGGTGTCGTCGTCGCTGCGGGGCTGGCCGAGGTTGATGTTCTCGCGCAGGGAGACCGGCCAGCGCGTGTAGTCCTGCGGGACGAGGCCGACGCGGGGCCACACGCTGTACGGGTCGGCGTCAGCGAGGTCGATGCCGTCCCAGGTGACCTTCCCGCCCCGGTTGGCGACGCGCAGTCCGGTGAGCAGCGCTGAGAGGGTCGTCTTCCCGCTGCCGTTCTCGCCGACGAGGGCGACGAGTTGGCCCCGGCGCAGGGTGAGGCTGACGCCGTCGACGGAGGGGGTGTCGCTGCCCGGGTAGGCGTAGGCGACGTTCTCGGCGCGGATGACGGCCGGAGCGGTCGCGGGGATCTGCCGAGTGCCGCGTTCGGTGCGCAGCGAGGCGGCGAGGCGCAGGAAGGCCCGCCAGTCCTCCAGGTACAGGGAGGTGCGGAACAGGCGGGACATGGCCATCACCACGGCGGTCAGGGCGCCGGTGGAGGTGCGTACGGCGATGACGGCGGTGGCGGCGACGGCCAGGTCCATGCGGCCGGTGGCGGCGAGCCAGCCGAGGGCGGCCCAGGTGACGGCGAGCATGAGGCCGCTCGCGGTGGCGCCGAGGAGGGTGGCGCGCAGGATCCGCGGGGCGGCCTGGCGGTGGGCGGCCTTGATCCGGTCGGTGATCTGCGCGTACCAGGTGTTCAGGAAGCCGCTCATGGTGGTGGCGCGGACTTCGGCGGCGCTGCGCTGGTTCGTCGAGTAGTAGCGCACGAGGAAGCGCAGGTGCTGGTCGGCGACGGTGCGGTGGTCGGCGCGGTGCTTGATGCGCGCGGTGGTGATGGCTGCCGCGCCCTTGGGCAGCACGGCCAGGACGAGCAGGGGCAGCAGCACGGGGTGCAGGACCGTCAGCACGGACGCGGCCGCCGCGAGTTGGGCGAGTGCGGAGATGAGGGCCTGCGCGTCGCCGATCAGGTCCTCGGTGGCTTCGGCGCCCTTGCCTGCGGCCTGCAGGCGGTCGGAGTAGCCGGGCCGGTCGTACGCTTCCAGCTCGACGTGCGGGGCGACGGCCAGGATCTCGCGGTCCGCTTCGGTGGCGACCTCGGGCGCCAGGCGGGCGGCGGCGTACACGGCGCACGCGTCGGCGCCGGCGCGGATCGCGGTGGCGGACGCGACGACGATCAGGGCCGGGGTCGCGGCGTGGATGCGGTCGGCGACGCTGGCGCCGGCGAACAGGTGGCTCATCGCGCCGGGCAGGGCGGCGAGCGCTGTGGCGGAGGCGGCGGCGACGACGAGCTGGCAGGCGGCGAGCCACAGCATGGCGGGCCGGTCGCAGGCCCAGCCGAGGCGGATCGCGGCGCCGAGGGTGCGCGGCAGGCGGGCGGCCATGGCCCACCACGTGGCGGTGGCGATGTCGTCGTAGCGGTCGTTGTCCTGGAAGGCGACCTGCTGTGCGGGCGGGGTTTTCGGGGTGGTTGCGGGGCGCGTCACCCGGCCATCCTGGCGCGCGGGTTGGGGCTGCGGAGCGGATTGAGCCGAGTTCGCCCGCGTGATGGACGAGGAGTCCAGACGGCCTCCTGTGGCCCTTCTGGGCGCGTCGCCGGCCGCCGTATCGGGACGGGCGGCCGCCGGGGACGCTACAGGGCGCGCAGGGACAGTTCCAGGGCCGTGATGAGGAACAGGCCGGTGCGGTACGGACGGGCCTCGGCGGGGCCGATGGAGGCCCGCTCGACCGTCTCGGCGAGGGCGGCCGCGTCGACGAACCCTTGGTCGACGAGGTGGAGGTCGTTGCCCCAGGAGCGCAGCAGGCCGGTGGCGTACTCGTGGATGGCCCGGTCCATGAGCGGCCCGAAGTTCTCGGGGTGCCTCGGGTTGACCACGTCGTCGGGCAGGCCGCGGAGCGCGAGCCGGTCGTGGAGCAGCCGCTTGTCTTTCCGCCACTGCAGCGGCAGGCGCCGCCCGAAGTCGACCATGTCCGGGTCAGTGAACGGGGCGAGGGTCCACAGGCCCCGGCGGGCGTACAGCGGGGTGGAGACCTGCAGGGCGACGAGCGCTGTCTCCGGTGCCACGGTCGTGGGGGCAATACCCTCGTTGACCTCGCCGAGCAGATCGCGGATGCGGGGGCCGCTCCAGGCGGGCACGGCGGCCGGGGCCGGGATGCTCGACGGCTCGCGCCAGCGGGCGACCTCATCGCCGCCGAAGCCGCAGACGACGGTGTGCAGTTCGCGGGCGCGCACGGCCTGGGCGAGCGCGTCGGCAGCCTCCAGGTGCGGCTCGTCAAGCGGGCTGATCGCCTCGGGGCGGGTGCGGCGCAGGCCACCCGGGAACAGTGCCGGATGGTCGGAGGCGGCCACGGTCACGTCGGAGGTGAAGGGGAATCGGTCCACGACGATGCGGCGGCGGGTGATCTGCTGGGCGGCCGCGTCGCCGCCGATGAGCATGGCGCACGCGGTGATCGCGCCCGGGTGCTGAATGGCGAGGGAGATGGCGAGGTTCGTGGAGTCCATGCCGCCGGAAAGCTGGGCGGCGGTCCTGGTCGGCGCCAGCGGGCGGCGGGACATCGCATGCGCGGCCACCGCCTCCCATGCCTTCACCAGGATCTCGCCGTCGACGCCTTCGGCGAGCTCATCCGGCAGGGCGCGTTCCACCTCTTGCGGGTAGGCCATGCACAGCCCAGCGGCGTCGGCGTGCGCGGTCGAGCGTTCGGACAGCAGCTTCACCGTGCTGAACACGGTGTCGTGGCCGTAGCGGATGCGGCCGGTCAGCAGCCGCATCACCTCGCGCTCGTCGAGGGCGTCCGCGCCGAGGTGCGGGTCCAGGTCCATCAACTGCCAGGAGCCGGACAGGGTACCGCCCGCGTGGGCGAGGTAGAGCGGGCACACGCCGCCGAGGCCGGTCGACACGGTGGCCCCGGCCCGGTCCGTCTCGATCCAGATGCTCTGCAGCGGCCAGTCGCGACACTCCTGGACGGCCCGCTCGTAGGCGTCCGGGGCGAGGCGGGTCGGGCGCGGGCTCAGCAGCAGCGAGGAGCGTCCGGCGGCCCGTTCGCGTACCCAGATCAGGGTGCGGGAGCCGTCGGTGGCCGCGCGGGTCTCCAGCGCCGGGTGGATGAGCGGGCGGATGCAGTCGCCAGGGCCGCGCCGCCATCCGGCCGTCTGTCCCTCCCAGCGCCACGGTGCGGCCGGGGCCTCGAGGTCGATGGAACACGCCAGCATGTTGACTCCCTTGCTGTGGTGGATGCAGACGGGGCCCGCGCGGCTCTCGGCCGGGCGCGGGCCCCGGTGGTGCTAGGCAGACGCAGTACGGATCAGGTCAGCCGGGTCAGTCCTCGAACCGGCCCTGGTCCGACGACTCGGGCGCCTTGTCGTTGAAGCGGTCGTCGACGTCCGTCGCGGCGGTGCGCTTCGGTCCGGCGAACACGGACTCCCAGAGGTTCTGGTCGATCTTCATTCGTGCCTCCCAGCTACGTCGATCCGATGGCCGCAACAGCCCCCGGCGGTTCACCAACTAGCGTCGTAGAACAGCCAGTTGACGGGTAGCGTGAAGGGCAGGCGCAACGGTTTATCGGGTTTATCGAGGGCAGGGGTCGCGATGGCCGAGCGCACACCGAACGCAAGGCTCAAGGCACTCATCGACGAGTCGCAGATGACCTATGACGGGCTGGCCGCGCTGGTGCGGACGGTGGCCGCCGAGCACGGCGAGGCGCTGCGCACCAACAAGTCGAACTTGGCGCACTGGGTCCGCGGTACACCCCCGGCCGAGAAGACCGGCCGGTTCCTTGCGATCGCGCTCTCCCGCAGACTGGGCCGGATCCTGACCGTCGCCGACATCGGTCTCGGGTCCGATGCGTCACCGGGCCCGGACGGTGACAGCATGGGACTGTCCCTGTCCGTCGACCCCATCGACGCCCTGATGCCGCTATGGAGGCACGAGTTGGACCGGCGTGATTTCCTGCGGACGTCCGCCTACTCGGTGGCTGCCGCCGCGCTGCCGCTGGAGACCGTCATCGACCTGACGGCCCGCACCGGGCAGGCCGCGCGCAGCGGCTCGACGATCGGCATGGCCGAGGTCCAGGCGGTCCGCGACATGGTGGGCGCGTTCTCCGAGATGGATGAGCGCCACGGCGGTCAGCACGGCCGCACCGCCCTGATCACCTACCTGCGTGACGACGTAGCCCCTTTGTGCCGGGGCCGGTTCCTCACCGACGAGGTACGTCGCCAGATGCTGTCGGCGGCCAGCCGGGGCGTGCACCTCGCGGGCTGGAAGGCGTACGACGCGGGCTCGCAGTCCCTCGCACAGCGCTACTACCTGCAGTCCTACTCGCTCGCCGTCGAGTCGGGCGTGCGCGGGCACGACGGCTTCGTGATGCGCACCATGGCGATGCAGGGCCTCAAGCTGCACAAGCCCGAGCACTGCCAGGGCCTGGCCGAGACCGGCCTGAACCGGGCCAAGGGACACGTCGACAGCCAGACCGAGGCTCTGTTCCGCATCGTGCACGCGCACACCCTCGCCAAGAGCGGCCGGCCCCGGGCCGCCGTCACCGAGACGAAGCAGGCGCACGCGCTGCTCACCGAGGGCACCGGCCGCGGGGACGAGGTGCCGTTCTGGGCGCTGGCGTGGGGGCCGCCGGTCGGCTCGGTGCACTCGCGGGCAGCGAAGGTCCTCGAGGCGCTCGGCGACCACGATGCGGCCGCGGTGGAGTACGGGCGGGCCGCCGCGTCACGGCCCGACGCCTTCGCCCGCATCGTCGCCCTGGACCTGGTGGCGGAAGCCGAGATGTACCTCAAGCGGGGGCGGATCGAGCAGGCCTGCGACGCCTGGTCACGGTCCATGGACCACATGGCCGGAGTGCGGTCCGTGCGCACCCGCAGGGCCGTCAAGAGCATGCGCAGCAATCTTCGGGCATTCCGGGCGCGCGGGGTACGCGCGGCAGTAGAACTCGATGAGCGCAGTCGTGACTTCCTCACACAGGCATGAGTGTCCGGCCACTCACAGCTACCTGCACCGACGAAGGTCTCCGGTATCCGGGTCGTCGGCGGGCCCACCTGGGCATCGGCTCGTGGAACACCGAGGTCCTTGCCGCCGGCCACGACCAACAACGCGCACTCCTGGCGTACTGGACATTGCGACGGGGGCACCTCGTGCAGTCCCACGCGTACATGTGGCGCACCCCGCCCGACGGCACCCGTCAGCCAGTGACTGCCCACACACTGCTCACCGCCTACACACACGCACGTGACCCCGAACGCCAGGCCACCCGCATCCGCGCAGCCCGCTCCGTCTTCTGGGGCACCCAACGCACCCGCCACACCTGACACACCAGCCGGGACTTGCAGATCACTCGATCAGGTGACCGTGCCGGTGAAGCCTGGCGGACCGTGACCACTGGTGAAGGAAAGTGCGCCAAGGGGACCTCACTGCGGCGCCACGGCACCTAGTGTGTGACCTGCCTGGGGGCGGAGGATGGGTCTCGGCGGAGCAGCCACTGCTCCACCGAGCCCTTCTCACGAGCGCACACGAGGGGCTGCCAGCGCCGTGTCCACTCCCCGTGTCCGAGGAGGCATCCACCACGTGACCAAGCTGCAGGCGGAGATCGTCAACTTTCTGCGGGGCAACTACGCCGAAGAACTGCGCAGAGCGCAGGAGATCGGCTCCGCCCTGACCACGATGGCCGGACAGATGCTCGACATACCCAAGGACGCGGCGACCGCTCAGGCCCGCAGCTCAGTCCATGCTGCCGATAATCGAGCCCGCTTCCTCGAGGAGACCGTCGTCGCCTACCTCGGCACGGCCGGCCCGACCGGGCAGATCGCCGACCAGCAACTGCGCCTGCTGGCCTGCGAGTTCATGCACTCACGCGACTTCCAGCCGGCCTGGATGCCCTGACGTGGCCCGGGAGTTACTGTTCCGTCTCGCCCTGATGCACCCGGAGATCGCCACTTGTCTGGGCCGACTCCGCCTACGCCAAGAACAACCTGACCCCGCGGCCCTCTGTCGCTCCCTCACATGGGTGACTGTGACCGAGCGGCCTGGCCGGTGAGCGTTAGCAGTGGCCACCGGCGTCAGCGGACCACTGCCGACTCGTCGGCGGCGATCACGTCGGCGGCGGTGCGGCCGTGCACGGCGACGGTCACCGCGGCGTCCATAGCCAGGGCACGCGCAGTGTCGAGATCGAAGAGGTGCTCATCGCGGGACCACCAGTCGTGCTCATCGGGGGCGCACCACCTGCCGTCGGCGTTCAGGTACTTGCCACCGTGGCCACCCTCACCCTGCGGACCGGCATGGAAGACCTCCCACTGGCCATGAGGGCGGAGGATGACCCGGATCACGTAGTCCGCGTAGTCGGGGTGCCCCACGGGGAGGGCGCACGCGGCGTACTTCACTGGCTCAAAGCTCACGACGGGGGTGTTCGTCATTCCCTCAGTACAGCGGGGCGGATGCTCGCCGGACAAGGCCGCGCTCAACTGGCCAATTGGAGCGCTCAGTCACAGTGGCGCGCGGCGGCGATCAGGGCTTTGACACAGCTGACACGCCCGCAGACGCCAGCGTTGAGCCGTGCCGCACCCCCGGTGTCGTAGGCTGCTGGCAGGGCATGACACGAACGCCCCGCCGCCGTCACGGCGTCCACGCCGCTTGTGACCCAGTCCGGCCAGGCTCCCCCGACCGCTGTCGGCACGGGCCCGTGCATCTTCACTGGTCGACGTCGTCTGCTGACCTGGGAGGAGCGTGGACAACCCCCTGGAGAAGCCACATGACGAAACGCGGCTCCAATGCCCACAAAGCCCGTGTACGCGCCCGCGCCGAGAAGACGGGCCTCCCCTACCGGCAGGCCGCGAAGGAGCTCGCGGCCGCTCGTGAGCAGGACGAACGGGAACGGGCCGAGCGGCACGCACGCACCCGCGCCCTGGCCCACACCCCGGAGAATCTCGCCGATGAACGCGAGTACTACCTGGAGAAGATGCTGGCAGCGGATCTGCCGGACTCGGTGCGGGTCTGCCTGTTCGCACTGGCCGACCGGGTGGGGACAGCACGGCTGACCGACACAAGAGGCGTCAGCTTCACCTATCCCGACCTCGTCGCCCGCACCGGCCTGGCCCACAACGTGGTCGAAGACAGCCTGAATCTGGCCCACGCCCACGGCTGGCTCGATGACCTCCACGGCGACGTACGCCTGTCGGTCCCCGGCGAGAACATCGAAATGTACACGTGGTTCCTCTCCCGCGTGCAGCAGCCCGTACACAACCGCGAGGCCTACCAGCAGATCCTGCACCGCCTCGAACGCGAAACAGCCCGTCAAGCTCAAGAAGCCGTCGAGGCACGCGCATTCATCGAAGACGTCCTGGCCGCCAAAGCCGCCGCGCACGACACAGCAGAAGACACCTGACGGCAGCGCGGGCATCCCACTCAGGCTGGGCCATTCTCGCAGAGCTGTCCCCGGCCAGAGTGGTTTAGCGGGACAGTCCCAGAGCGCGGACGACGGGCGCGGCATGCTGGCACCATGACGAGGGAGCAGTGGTGGAGCGTGCGGGTCGAGCTCACCGGGGGCGGGATGAGTGGTGAGCTGTGGCCGCGCCCGGGCCGCATCTTCGCCGTGAGTACGCGGCACACCCTGCACCTGCTGGCCGAGGCGATCGATGACGCCTTCGCACGTTGGGACCGCAGCCACCTCCATGAGTTCGACTTCCCGACCAGGGGAAAGCGGGCCATCGAGCACCGGTTCGCCGAGATCGAAGACCCGGAGGCCGAGCTGGATGCCGATCACACCCGCATCGCCGACGTCCTCCAGCCCGGCGACCAGTTCGGGTACGTCTTCGACCTCGGCGACCAGTGGCGCCACGCCTGCCAGACCGGCGCACAGCCGATCGATCCCCTCACCACCCTCGGCATCGTTCCCCACCGGCCGATGCCCTACTGGGGCTGGGGCACCATCCCCGACCCCTACGGACGGATGTGGGACAGCGACGACGGGGAACACCCCGTCCCCAACCCACCACACCAGCCGTGGCCCTGGCCCAACGCCCCTGAGGCCACCCACCTCACCCACCACTGCCCCGGCCAATACACCCTCACCCAAACCATGACGGACCACCGACCCCCAACAGCCCCAGCAGGCTGACTGAGTGTTTCGCCGTGTGCGTTTGGTCCCGGGTCAGATCCGCGCCAGATGGCTTCGCCGGTGCGACGGCGGGCCATGAGATCAACCATCGCGAGGTGAATCATGGCTTCAGAGCGGTGTGCGTGCCGTCCGTAGTCACGGGCGAGGCAGCGGTGACAGTCCTCCGCTCACCGTCACGCCGTATCGTCAGTGCGCCCGCGGCCTGCCGAGATCTGCTCCTTCAGGTATCGCCGGCTGTTTGGATCGCGGAGTAGCGCCGCCACGTCGCAAAACACCCAGCGGCGCTCCCACAGCAGTCGATCGACTTTCTCGAACCCCCGGTCCCGCACACGCTCCCAGGCTGCCATCCACAGCGGCACATCCTCCACACTCACCCCACACCCGTCCAGGTATGCCACCATTTCCTTCTTCTGCGGAGTCGCTTGGCCCCAGACAAAGTCTTCCAGGCGTGCCCCTTTCAGTTCGACCGTGGCGTTCGGTCCCAGCTTTCGCATTGCCAGCCGGTTGGCCGCCATTAGCATCTGGCCGGACGAGCGGTGTTCCCTGTTCGGCCCCAGCAGCGTGCGCCCCAACACTCTGAGCGACCAACGAAGTTCCTCTTCGTCGGCAATATGTGTGGGTGGTAGCGCGCTAAGACGGGTTTCGGCAGGTAGGGCCTGGTCGAGGTTGCGGGCAGGGTTCGCCCGACATCCGTGCAGTGGGCAGTATGCGTCGTGGCCAATGTCCGCGAGCATCGTGTCCAGGTTGTCGTCGCGCGCCTGGAGGGCCATCGCCAGGTCGGAGTACGTCACACCGTGGCAATTGATGAGGGCAGGAAGGTCGCAAAGACTTCTGTACCGCATGGCCCGACCCCAGGCCCGAACCCACGGTTCCTGATCCTCGACTTCAATGCCGGTCAGGTAGCCTCGTAGATGCTCTTCGGTTCGGACGACGAACCCTTCATGGAACCCGGGAAAATACCGCCACATACTCTCGGCGTTCCGAATGCTGCGGATCACGTCTACCGGCAGGTTGGAGCGCTCCGCCATTTTTGTCAGCGAGGGTGCGCCGTCCATGTGGTAAAGCGTTCGTAGCACGACCCGGAATTGCTCATTGGTAGCGACGGTCTCGGGATCAGGAGGACTGCTGAAGAGGAATCTCCCGAGGTGCTTGCCGACGGCTTCCGTGCGGTACTCCTGATATTGGAGCTGGGCCCGCCGCCAGAGTTCTACGGTCACGTCGGTACTCCCACCGCAGACCCGTGCCCACGCTGTGACCAGCTTGCGGTCTGGCGGCGTCCTCACCCTCGGCTGCCCGCCGACCTGGTTCACAACATCCTGCGCGGTGCGTTGTATCGTCCGCTTGTTCTCCCCTAGCAGCTGGGCCAGTGTGAGGTTGTCGTGGCCCGCATCATCGCGGAGCTTTCGCAGGAACTGGATGAGATTGTCGAACGCTGGAATGAGTCCGTCCCCGGGTGGCTGAAAAGGTTCCATTACCAATGGGTACCCCCAAGTTATAGGTACGGATCTTTTCTGTGCCTGTTGCCGCAGCTCATTGAGCTGCGGCAACAGGCACGAAGGCGTTTACTCGCCGCTGGGAGGCGACAGCAGTTGCTTGAGCGCGGCACGGACCCGCCGAGGGCTGCAGCCGCCGAGAACTCGAACGGTGAACGCCGCGGTAAGAGCGGAGCCCGAGGTGAGGGCGAGAACACTCTCAACCGCGACCCCGGCGAACGCCAGTGCGGCAGAGACCAATACGAGGGCGATGACGACGGTTGCCTCGGGCCAGGAGGCCCTACGCACTGCGGAAGACGTGTCGCGGTCCGGCGCGGTTGCGGATAGCAAGTCGGCCGGAGAAATGCTGCGAGGTGCTGACACGCAAGAGCTCCTTAAATCTTGGGCTGCGGTTAAGTTGCCGGCAGGAACGCGAAATACAGGACGAGTTGCCGCTCACCGTGGCGCTCCCTGCCGACTTGGAGCTTGCCCGGCAATCGCCGGCGGGCGCTACCCCGCAGCTACCCAGGGTGAACTCCACTGCGCTGGATCTTGTCGCCGTCGCCCGTCCGTGGTTTCCCTCAACCACAAGAACCGCAGGTCAGAGCGCACGGAGTCGAAGAAGGGTAAAGTACTTGGCACTTTTCGGTGGCTAGCCAACCTTGCCGGGGAGGGCTGCGTCGGTCACGATGGGGCCAACGGAGTGAGGGTCCCGAGTTGTATCGGGGCGTGAAGCTCTCGCTTCCCCCTGAGGCTCTTGGGCTGCGACCGACGGCGCGCAGGGATTTGGCCGGCGCGTTGCCGCGCTCCCGGCCGCATGGGCCGGCGCTCAGGCAGCGTCGGCCCATCTGCTGAGTTCTCATAATCGGTCCTTTGTGAGAGCAAGGTCAACAACGGGCCTCCGTCGGCCCGTTGAACCTCGACTGGTTCTGACAACCCGTTCTCACTCAGGGAACGGACCCCCTTGTGAGAGTTTCATTGTGCGAGAATCCGAGCTCATAACGGACCCTCAGCAGCCCTCCCCGGCCGCCCACTCGGACGCCGACGACGTCGAACGGCACGTTTGCCCGAAGTGCGACGCACATCCCGGCTCACCGTGCCGCTCGCGTTCCGGCGCGGTCACCTCCGCCTACCACACCCGCAGCTTCACCAAGGTGACCCGGCTGGCGAAGCTGCTGCGGGTTCCTACCCCCGCCGACCGCAGGCCCGGCCAGCCCTGGCGGCCCGGCACGGCGCCGCCGGCCCCGATCGACCCGGACCTGCCCAGCGCGGACATTCGCATCGGCTACGCCTGCTGCTCGACCCTCGGCCAGGAACTCGACTCCCAGCTCGACGCGCTGGTGAAGCATGGGGTCCCGAGGGACAAGGTGTTCAGCGAGAAGGTCAGCACCCGCGTACGGATCCGCCCGAAGTTCGAGGAGGCGCTGCGGACCGCACGGGAGGTCAAGGCGCACGCCCGCACTGCTGGGTCATCCTTACCGTGTACGAGATGAAGCGGCTCGGCCGCGACGCCGCCGAACTTACCGCGCTCGCCGACCATCTGACCGCCCACGGCCTCATCCTGGAGATGCTCGTCGGGCCGCTGCCCGGCATCTACGACCCCACCGGGCCGGGGACACTGCTGTTCGCGTTCTTCGCGGCGATGGCGGAGACCGAGCGGGAGAACATCGGCGAGTCGACGCTGGAGGGCCTCGACATGGCGGCCCGCAAGGGCAAGCACGGCGGTCGGCCGCCGGTCGTCACCGACGACATGCTGCACACCGTGCTGCGGCGCCGCGCGGACGGCGAGTCGGTCGAGCAGATCCAACCCGACCTGATCATCCCCACCGGCAAGCGCAAGGGACGCAACCCCTCGGTGGCGAGCCTCTACCGGGCGCTCGCCGAGCACGCGAAGAGGACGGCGTACCCCGAGGCCATCGAGGCGGCTCACGCCGACTTCGTTGCCCTCCAGGCCGGTGAACTCCCCTCGCCCCGCGCCACCGATGCCGGGCAGAGGGCCGTGAACCGCTGATACTCGGGGGATGAGCGACAGATCATGGCCGACTCTGCGGGACTGGCTCGACAACGCCGCCGGGGCGAACATCGACGACTTCCTGTCGCCCGGACACCGCGGCAAGCAACTCCTGGAATTCTACGCCCATGACGTAGAAGACATGGTCGCAGCCTCGTTCGGCGAGGTGACGCTGCCCGCGCTGACGCTGTACGTCCACGTGATGACGCGCGCCGACCAGATCCTCACCGACAGCATGGACGACCTGCCCGAAGGGCTCCAGGACCGGACCGGAGGCGAGATCCACAACCGGATCACCGCGGCCTGCTGGATCGCCCGCGAACGCGGACTCCTGTAGCTGAGGCCGACGTCGCCGCCCTCGTTCGGGTCGTACGACGCTCAGCTCATGACCATGATCGTTCTCACCGGGATTTCCTGTACCGCAACTACTCACACCCGGTTCACCCCCGACGCACTGCTGGCCCGGTGGCCGACCGACGCTTGGAGAACCGAACTCGTCGACGGCGTCCTGTACTTCTACGGCGAATGCGACGAGCGGGTCCTGCCCGTCGCCGAGCCGGCCTACCCCGGACGCCGCGCGCTCATCACCCGCGCCCACGACCTCGAGGTACACCCCGGCGGCGACGGGCCATTGCGATCCGTACTGGACGCTCACGACGACGGCACCGCAGGCGAACACAGCACATGACCCACCGGGCCCCGGCTCCTCACACGGAGTGGGAGCTCCCCCAAACCTGGACTGTATAGCGCTCAAGCCCGCGAAGATCCTCCGGATGCTCCTGGAGCCTAGCCGCCGTTTCGCCTCCCCCTGCTGAGCGCAGCACACGAATCCGGTATGAGCCCGGCCCCTCAAGCTCGACAGCCTCGCCTGCCGGCCCATGCGGCACGGCCCAAGCCGTGATGGTGCCTCCCGGCAAGTCGATGGAGACAGTTCCGAGCAGCTCGCCCTCCCCTGACGTGGGCTCCCCATCCCAGAACTCGATACGCACATCGGCCTCGTGCGCAGGGAGAGTGCTTTCCACCGTGAGACCGTCTCGATTCACACTCATCCCGCCACCCGACGGACGGTCTGGAAGAGTCCAGACGTGATCATCGAAAGGTGCAGTCCCGTCACACAATGCGAACTGCCTACGTTCGACGGCGACCACCTGTTCCGTGACACGCAACAGTCGACTCACCGACGCTCCTTGGCGCATGACGAATGAACAGGAGAGGCTACCGCCCCTTCGGGCTCGAACGGCCCGTCACCCGTGGCCAGCTGCCTCACGGGCAACCGCACCCCTCCGCTTCAGCGCCGGTGAGCCACCGGGGCACGTTGCGGGTCCGAGTCCGGGATGCACGCCGACGCGTCGCTCGCCGGCCGGGCCGATGCCATGACCGGACACAGCGGCCGGATGACCCGGCAGCGGCGGCCTCCGGCCTCGCAGCAGCCCGACAGCGAGAGCTGGACAGCCGGCCAACGTCCTGGTGATGCCAGCGCACAGGCGGCTGGCGGTCGGCCGAGAGAGCCCGGACCTCGGTGTCCTGTTCGGACCCAGCAGTGGCGGACTCAGCCAGCAGGCAGGGCACCAAGGTCCGGCGCATGGGCGGCCGGACCCGGGGGGGGTGAGGCCCGACCGCCGCACAGAGTTGTCCCGCAAATGGAACGCTGGCAAACCCCATGGTCGGCCGATCGGGGCGGCTGCACGCCAAGGTCACCGCGGCTCAGGGGCACACCACTGCCGTGGTGAACGCTGTCGGCATCAGGCTGCCGCCGGTCGAGGGACACATCAACCGTTTAAGACGATCAACAGGCAAATGTACGGCCGAGGATCATTCCAGCTCCTCCGCACCCGCGTGCTGTTGCGACCCTGATCGTCCGCGAGATCCCGACCAGCCCCTTGCAGGCTCCGACTGGGTGTTCTGAGGTGGATGCGTGATCCGGCCGGAAACTGTTGGCTCAAGGTGCCGCGGGTGGGAACCTCTCGCCATGGCCATAGAAATGACTGAGCCTCTTGCTGCGACGCTAGCCGCTGTCGCCCCAGTGATCGTCCTTGTGGGCGTTGTCGAGATGGACCTGCGCTACAAACTCGTGCGGGACGCTGCTTCGGACTCCACACGCCCCTTCCTCAATGCCCTCGCCTCGATTCCTGACAATCCGACGACAGTGGAGGAGATTGAAGGCCTTCGCCGAGGCATCACAGAGGCGCAGGCTGCCATGGCAGCAGGCCCTACGAAGGTGAAGGTACTAAAGGGCGCTTGGTCTATGGGCTTTGTCTGGTCGCTTCTGGTACTCGCTCTAACTGCGGTTGAAGCATTCTCGCTCGTTTGGCTTGGGAAGCCCGACCACCATCCGGTTCCCCTCGGTGCGGGGCTCTGCGTCATCGCGGTCAGTCTTGGCATGCTTTGGGTCGTAGCTGTCCCTCTACTTCGTCTGGCGAACGCGCCTCTGGAGCCACTATGGAGGCTCATCGCCGAGGTGAGGCGGATAGAAAGGTTGCAACGAACCCACAACCGCACATCGCAACCTGACCGGTAGCAAGGTCTCCCTTAGCCAACAGCTCTCAACTCGGATGAGTCCCCCATGACCAGGGAGTTCCTGACCCGCTCCGTGATTGCTACCCGGTGCCGATCGTGACCGTCACGAGATGTTGTCCAGAGCCGATTTCGCAGATCCCCATCAAGCCGTTTGTAGCAGATCAGGGTGGCGGCAAGGTTGAGGAAGCTGCGAGGTGTCGGCTCTTGCGTTCGTAGCGGATGGTTACTGCTCTATTCGGGGTGTTGTCGGGAGGAGTGACGGGCGGTGATCCCTGCGGTAG
>NZ_JAMOLN010000231.1 GCF_024448165.1 Streptomyces longispororuber | reverse complement strand
TGTATCCCGACCAGCTCGCCCCGGCGCCGGGAAACGGCTGGGGGTCCGGGGGTTACCCCCCGGGAAGACACAGCATCAGCGGGTCCGGGGTTCGAGTCCCTGGCGGCGCACAGACAACGAAAGGCCCCCGTGCAAACGGGGGCCTTTCGCGTAGCGCCCTTCAGGGGCGCGGGGAACTGCGCGACCAGCCCCCACCGGGCCGGCAGCCGAAGAGCCGGACGGCGAAGAGCACCCGCACCGGACCTGGCCGGACCGGACCGGACCGGTCAGCCTGTCGTCACCTTGACCGTCCAGGCGCCGGAGGCCGTGCGGTCCTCCGCCTCGATGCGGATCTTCTCCCCCGGCACCGTGAAGCTCTCCCCCAGCCCGACGGGCGCATCGGCGAGCGGCGGGTAGACCGAGTCCCCGTAACAGGCCTCACTGTCCGGATGGGCGTCGAGGACCTGGACCGGCCCCCCTCCGGAGGAGGAGTCGCTGCGGATCCGGTAGGCCAGCACCCCCTGCGTACAGGTCGCACTGTCATTGCCCCCGGCCCCCCGCGCCTCCAGCGCGACCGCACTGGACGGCCCCGTACGGACGACGGCCAGCTTGGTGCCGCCCCCCGTACCGAACGGCGCCCCCGCCGCCCGCGGCGCCGTGCTCAGCGGCTCCAGCGTCAGCCGCGTCACCCCGGTCCGTGTCACGCACGCCACCTGCCGCGGGTCCAGCCACCCCAGCTTCCACTTGTGCCAGCCGAAGAAGTCCGGCGCGAGCCCGAACTGGCTGCCCATGACGTCCCAGTCCCCGACGTACGTGTCCCAGTCGCCCTTGCCGTCGGACGGCCGGTGGTACAGGTCCGGGAGGTCGAAGACGTGACCCGTCTCGTGGGCCAGCACGTTGCGGTCCGGCGGATGCTGCTCGAAGACCGTGACGATGCGCCGGATGTCGGTGCCGTCGGCCCGCATCGGCCGGTCGAAGTTCACGACCTTCGTCGCGTCCGAGTCGACGCCCGGCGCGTCCGGGTCGGCGACGAAGTAGACGATGTCGTACTTGCTGAAGTCGGTGTGCGCGTCCGCCGCCTTCAGGGCGTCGCGCAGGTACGCGCTGCGGTTCGCCGCGTTCCAGTCACGCTGTATCGCGTACGAGGTCGAGTCCTGCGGCATCTCGATCCACTCGCGCTGCGGGTGCGGCACCAGGTGGAACTTGCCGTACGAGGCCCGGTCGAAGAACCGGCTCGTGGCCGGGAAGTAGTCGGCCGTCAGCTCCGCGGGCGTGGTCAGCGGCCGCGAGTCGGGGAACGAGAGGAAGACCATCACCGCGTCGAGCGTCCGCCGGGGCCGCGGGTACGCCGCGTTCCAGGTGTCAAGACCTTCGGAGTGGTGGGCCGGGGTGCGCTCCAGGGCGCAGGGGCCCGCGTAGGGGGCGGCGACCGCGGGGCCCGCGACCAGACCTGTGGCGGCCAGGGCGGTGAGAGCGGTCAGCGCCGCGGCGACGGTGCGCAGGCGGGGCTTGTCCACTCCCCCGAGTGGCTGCGGACGCGGCAAGTCGACCTCCGGGAGGGGAATGCGGGACACCCCACCCAGACTGTGGGCGTTTGCCATGGTTCGCCCTGTTTATCTGGCCCGGATGAGTGAGCCGACGACACCCCGAGCGATCACAGAACGTCACACGTGATCGAGGTGCGCAAGAACCGCGCTTCCTCACGAGCAGAAACGATCTGCCGTAGCGGAGTTCAGTCGTCCGGAACCCGCCCGCACCGTGGACAAGGCTGGATGGGCCGTCCGACCTGCCTCTATGATCGGCACACTTTCCTGCCGGGACCCGGCTGCACCAGACCACGCAACCAGACGACGCACTGCGGGAGCGAGCGGTGAGCGCACAGCCCGATGGGCCCACGACCGCGACGGAAGCGTCTCCACCAGGCCCGCGCGTCGAAGTCCTCACGGAGTGTGGCCGGACCGCGGTGAGCGGCCGGAGCTCCGCCTACGACGCGGCCTTCCTCGCCGCGCCCCTGGCCATGCTGGTCGTCGACCGCGCCGGCCTGATCGTCGGCGCCAACACCGCGGCGCTCGTCCTGCTGCGCGGCGAGGGCACCGAGCCGCTCACCGGCCGCGTCGCCGCCGATCTGCTCGACCTCTCCTCCGACCCGCGCACCTGGCACGCGTACCACGAGGTGCTGCGCGGCCGGGAGGCGCGGCTGTCCCGGACCCGCCGCATCAAGCACGCGGCGGGCCACTCCCTGTGGGTACGGGTGACGGTGTCGCCGGTGCCGGGCGCCGAGGTCGTCCTGCTCTCGCTCACCGACATCAGCGCCCGCCGTGAACTCCAGGCCCGGCTGCGGCACTTGCAGATGCACGACCCGGTGACGAAGCTGGCCAACCGGGCCCTGTTCTTCGAGCGGCTGTCGGCCGCCCTGGAGGCGGGGGCGTACGAGGGCACGGGCGCCACCGGCCGGGTCGGGCTGTGCTACCTCGACCTCGACGGCTTCAAGGCGGTCAACGACACCCTCGGCCACCACGTCGGCGACCGGCTGCTCGCGGCCGTCGCCCAGCGCCTCACGCACTGCGCGGACCGGGCCGGGCACGCCACGGGCGCGCCGCTGGTGGCCCGGCTCGGCGGCGACGAGTTCGCGCTGCTCGTGGAGGACTCGACCGGTACGGAGCAGGTGGCCGCGCTGGCGGAGGCCGCGCTCAAGGCGCTCCAGGAACCCTTCGACCTGTCCGGCCGGCGGCTCTCGGTGTCGGCGTCGATCGGTGTCGTCGAGCGGCACGTCGCGGAGACGACGAGCACGGGTCTGATGCAGGCCGCCGACACCACGCTGTACTGGGCGAAGGCCGACGGCAAGGCCCGCTGGACGCTCTTCGACCCGGAGCGCAACGCGCACCTGATGACCCGGCAGGCCCTCTCCTCGGGGCTGCGGCCCGCCGTCGAGCGCGGCGAGTTCGTCCTGGAGTACCAGCCGCTGGTGCGGCTGGAGGACGGGCGGCTGCGGGGGGTGGAGGCGCTGGTGCGGTGGCGGCACCCGCAGTTCGGGCTCCTGACGCCGAATCGGTTCGTCGGGCTCGCCGAGGAGGACGGCTCCATCGTGCAGCTGGGGCGGTGGGTGCTGCGGACCGCGTGCGCGCAGGCGCGGCGCTGGCAGCTGGAGCATCCCGGGGTGCCGCCGGTCTTCGTGAGCGTGAACGTGGCGGTGCGCCAGGTGTGGGACTCGGATCTGGTGGCCGATGTGGCGCAGATCCTGGAGGAGACCCAACTCGCGCCTGAGCTGCTGCAGTTGGAGCTCACCGAGTCGGCCGTGATGGGCTCGGCCGGGCGGCCGCTGCAGGCGCTCCAGGCGCTCAGCGACATGGGGGTGCACATCGCCATCGACGACTTCGGCACCGGCTACTCGAACCTCGCGTACCTGAGCCGTCTGCCGGTGTCCGTGCTGAAGCTGGACGGCTCGTTCGTGCGCGGGTTCCAGGACGGCGGGGACACGCCGTCGGACCCCGCGGACGCGGTGATCGTGGAGGCGATGGTGCAGCTGGCGCACCGGCTCGGCCTGACCGTGACCGCGGAGTGCGTGGAGACGGCCGAACAGGCCGACCGGCTGCGCCGGATCGGCTGCGACACAGGACAGGGCTGGCTGTACTCGCGGCCCGTGGCGGCGGAGCGCATCTCCGGGATGCTGGCGGAGCGCTAGGGCCTGTCGTCACACTCGCGTCGTCGCCCGAAGGGCGGCCCCGCGGTGTCTGGTGCGTGCGATCGCAAGGCGCCGGAAGGTCCTCGTAGCGGAGCTACTCAGGCCTTTCGGCAACGCCGCGAGCGTGCGTGCCAGACACCGCGGGGCAGACGGGAGTGTGACGACAGGCCCTTAGGGCCTGCCTGACACCGGCCGGACAGCACGAAGGCGCCGCCCGCACGGGCGGCGCCTTCGTCGTCCGGTCGGTGTCAGGCCGTCGGCAGCCCGTAGGCGTCGGCGATGAGTTCGTACGAGCGCAGGCGTACGTCGCCGCTGTGGGCGTTGGCCGTGAGCATCAGCTCGTCGGCGCCGGTGCGCTTGTGGAGGTCGTCGAGTCCTGAGCGGACCTCGTCGACGGTGCCGTGGATGACGTTGGAGTTCCAGGAACGGATGAAGTCGCGCTCCATCTCGTTGAACTGGTGGGCCTCCGCCTCCTCGGGCGTCGGGACCAGACCCGGGCGGCCGGTGCGCAGGCGGACCATGTTGAGGGCGGCGGCCATCACCTGGCGGCGGGCCTCGGTGCCGTCGTCGTCGGTCGCGAGCGCGGAGACGCCGATGAGGGCGTACGGCTTGTCCAGCACCTCGGACGGCTGGAAGGACTCGCGGTACAGGTCGAGCGCCGGGACCGTGTTCTGCGCCGAGAAGTGGTGGGCGAACGCGAACGGCAGGCCGAGGACACCGGCGAGGCGGGCGCTGAAGCCGGAGGAGCCGAGCAGCCACAGCGGCGGCCGGTGCGGGTCCTGGACGCCGCCGGGCGAGGTGGCCTGGACCGGTCCCGGCACCGCGTGGATGCGGGCGTAGGGGTGGCCGTCGGGGAAGTCGTCGTCGAGGAAGCGGGTCAGCTCGGCGAGCTGCTGCGGGAAGTCGTCCGCGCCCTCGTTCAGGCGGTCGCTGCGGCGCAGGGCGGCGGCGGTGGCGCCGTCGGTGCCCGGGGCGCGGCCGAGGCCGAGGTCGACGCGGCCCGGGGCCAGGGCCTCCAGGGTGCCGAACTGCTCGGCGATGACGAGCGGGGCGTGGTTGGGCAGCATGACGCCGCCGGAGCCGAGCCGGATGCGGTCGGTGTGGGCGGCCAGGTGGGCCAGGATCACGGCGGGGCTGCTGGAGGCGACGCCCGGCATCGAGTGGTGCTCGGCGACCCAGTAGCGGTGGAAACCGCGGCGCTCCGCGAGGCGGGCGATGTCGACGCTGGTCCGCAGGGCCTGCGTGGCGGTGCGGCCCGCTCCGACGGTGACCAGGTCCAGGACCGAGAGGGGCGTCGGGGCGGTGCCGTGGATTGCGCCGCGGATCTCGTCGGGGGTGGCCGGCACGGAGTCCTCCTGCATGCGTACGTGGGGTGGGACCACCTGGTAACGGAGGGAGTCTCCGCTTTATTCCCCGCAGGCGGTCCGGGCGGAGGAACCGGCGGATGTCACAGGAGCGGGCGCCGTCTCGTCCCAGGGGTGGGGCCGGCCCCACGCCCCTGCGAACTGCGCGTCCCGCACCACGGGTTGTGAGGAGTCGGCCGATCATGGAAGGTGAGGAGGGTCCATGAGGATCATGGGCGGAGACCGTCATGGGGGGCGATCGTGCGGATGTCCGACGACCGGGACGCGGGGATGAGCAGGACCGAGGAGTTCCAGGAGCTGCGGCCCCTGCTGTTCTCCGTCGCGTACCGGATCCTGGGCAGTGTCAGCGAGGCGGAGGACGCGGTGCAGGAGACCTGGCTGCGCTTCGAGGCCAGCGGGACCGAGCCGCGTTCGGTCAAGGCGTTCCTCTCCGCGACGGTGACCCGGATCTCCGTCGACGTCCTGCGTTCGGCGCGGGTGCGGCGGGAGGCGTACGTCGGTCCGTGGTTCCCGGAGCCGCTGCTCGACGACCCCTACGAGGACCCGGCGCGCTCGGCCGAGCTGGCCGACTCCGTGTCGATGGCGGCCCTGCTGCTCCTGGAGCGGCTCAGCCCGCTGGAGCGCGCGGTCTTCGTGCTGCGGGAGGTGTTCGACTTCGGCTACCCCGAGGTGGCCTCGGCCGTGGGGCGCTCGGAGGCGGCCTGCCGGCAGCTGGCGGCGCGGGCGCGGCAGCACATGACCGAGGGCCGGCCCCGCTTCGAGGCGGACCGCAGGGAGCGCGACGAGCTGGCGTCCCGGTTCTTCGACGCGCTGCGCCAGGGCGACGTCGGTGAGCTGCAGGACCTGCTCGCGGCCGACGTGTCGCTGGTCGGCGACGGCGGCGGCAAGACCCCGCAGCTGTCCAGGACCGTGACGGGCGCCGAGAAGGTGGCCCGCCTGGTCGGCACCACGTTCGAGATGATGGCCCGCGTCGACGTGACCTGGGAGCCGCAGGAGGTCAACGGGGCACCCGGCGCGCTCATGCGGGACGCCGACGGCAGGGTCCTCAACGCGATGGTGCTCGACGTGCTCGACGGCCGGGTCCAGGCGATCCGCCTGGTCAACAACCCGGACAAGCTCGCCCACCTGGGCCCGGTCGCCGACGCCTGGGCCGTCCACCACGAGGTGCGGAAGGCGCGCCGCGAGGCCAGGTGAGGGTCGGGAACAGAAGCTTGACGGCAGGCCCTAGACCTGGACCACCGGTTCCTTCGTGAACAGGGCGCCGAGTGCCGGGGCGTTGACCCGGCGGTCGACCAGGCGCAGGGCCTCCCACACCGTGACCTGGTTGGCGGTGAGGACCGGCTTGCCGAGCTCCTGCTCCAGGTCACGGACGTACGCGGCCGTGTGCAGGGCCGTGTCGGGCAGCAGCACCGCGTCCGCGTCCGGGTGGTCGCCCGCCCGGGCCATCGCGAGGACCTCGTCCCACCCCCACGTCCCGACCTCGGCGGCGGTGATGATGCCGCTGCCGCGCACCGAGAGGACCTCGGCGCCGGCCGCCTTGAGGAACGTGGCGAAGTGTCCCGCGACGTCCTCCGGGTACGTCGCGGCGACGGCGACCCGCCGCGCCCCGACCTCCCCGATCGCGTGCGCGAAGGCGAAGGACGTGCTGGAGGCGGGCAGCCCGGCGGCCCGGGCGAGGGAACGGACCTGCTCGTGCGCGCCCTCCCAGCCGAAGACGAAGCTGCCCGAGGTGCACGCCCAGACGACCGCCTCCGCGCCGGAGAGCCGCAGCTCCTCCACGCCGGCGGCGAGCCGCTCGGGCGCGCCCATCTCCAGGAGCGCGTCGACGCGGTGCGCGTCCTCACCGATGTCGGTGTGCACGACGGGCAGCCGTACGTCGCTGTCGATCAGCATCTCGATCCGCGGGTAGTCGTCCTCCGCGGAGTGTCCGGGGTAGAGAAATCCGAGCGCGGTCATGACCGTCCCTCCTGTCCCTCCGGAAGTTCCGGAAGACCGTGTCCTGGCGGGAGCCCGTGCTCCGGTGGGAGCCCGTGCCCCGGCAGGGGCCACTGCCGTCGCGCCGCCGGGTCGAGCAGCGCCTGGTACGGCCCCACGGCACGGGTACCCAGCCGGGCGAGGGCTGCCCACATCGTGACCTGGTTGGCCGAGATCACCGGCATCCGCAGCTCCGCCTCCAGCTGCGGGATGACGTCGTAGGTGGGCAGGTTCGTACAGCTGATGAAGAGCGCGTCGGCCACGCCGCGCACGGCCTCCCTGGCCATCCTGGCGACGTCGCGGTAGGGCACCTTCCAGATGTGCCGGGTCAGGCCGAGGTAGGCGCGTCCGGTGACGACGATGCCCGCCTCGGCCAGGTACTCCTCCAGCGACTCGGTCACCGAGCGCGTATAGGGGGTCACCAGGGCGATCCGTCGCGCGCCCAGCTCGACGAGCGCTTCGAGGAGCGCGCCGGACGTGGTGAGCGCGGGCAGTTCCCCGGAGCGGCGCATCGCCTCGCACATGGCGCGCTCGCCGGCGATGCCACCGACGAAGCTGCCCGAGGTGCAGGCGTACGCGAGGACTTCCGGTTCGGCGGCGCCGAGCGCCCGGACCGCCTCGCCGAGCGTCTCGTGCTCGCTGACCAGGCGGGCCAGGTCGAGGCTGACCTCGACGGGGACGAACGGCGTGCGCGTGAGGTGGAGGGAGACATCGTCGGGTACCCAGCGCCACAGCTCGCGGTCCAGGGCGAAGTCGAACGGTGCGACGACGCCCACGCCGCGCTGCGGCTGCGGTCCCCCAAGGAATGAGACGTCCATGAGAAGGCCCCAAGTTCAGCTGACGTGATATCTGCCGGTGCGGTGCAAAGCCGGCGAACCGCCGGGACGTCGGGACAGCGAAGAAGGGCGGGCGGTCCGCTCGGTTCGCGCGCGGAGCACCCCTGTTGACGAAGGTAGGTTCAGGTGCCAGCGTGGTCAATCCGCGCATGTCAGAAGGGTTCGATCTGTCTACCCAGGAAAGCGGAGTTTCGTTGCGAAACGATGTCCCGGCCGTTCCGACCGTGCTCGTTCTGGACGCAGGGCCCACGGAGCCGGCACCCCGGCTCGGCAGTCTCACGGGCCGCGCCCGGGTCCTGCACGCCGCCGACGCGGACGGGCTGCGTGACCGGCTTCCCGCCGCCGACGTCCTGCTGGTGTGGGACTTCTTCTCCGACGCGGTACGGGCCGCGTGGCCGGGCGAGGGGCCGCGGCCGCGCTGGGTGCACACCGCGAGCGCGGGCGTCGACCGGCTGATGTTTCCCGAACTCGTCGACTCCGACGCCGTGTTGACCAATGCGCGAGGCGTCTTCGACGCCCCGATCGCCGAGTACGTCGCCGCGCTGGTGCTCGCGATGGGCAAGGACCTGCCGCGCACGCTGGAGCTGCAGGCGCGGCGCGAGTGGCGCCACCGCGAGTCGCAGCGCATCGCCGGGACCCGGGCCTGCGTGGTCGGTTCGGGCCCGATCGGGCACGCGATCGAGCGGCAGCTCAAGGCGCTCGGCATCGTCACGGCGCTGGTGGGGCGGCGGGCGCGGGCCGGGGTGCACGGCCCCGCCGACCTGGACCGGCTGCTCGCCCGCGCCGACTGGGTGGTGTGCGCGGCGCCGCTCACGGAGGACACCCGCGGCATGTTCGACGCGCGCCGGTTCGGCGTGATGCAGCCGTCGGCCCGCTTCATCAACATCGGCCGGGGCGCGCTCGTCGTGGAGCCCGACCTGGTCGCCGCCCTGGAGAAACGATGGATCAGGGGTGCGGCGCTCGACGTCTTCGAGCACGAGCCGCTGCCGCAGGACAGTCCGCTGTGGACGGCGCCCGGGCTGCTGGTCTCGCCGCACATGAGCGGGGACACGGTGGGCTGGCGGGACGAACTCGGGCGCCAGTTCCTGGAGTTGTACGGCCGCTGGGAGACCGGCCGGCCGCTGATGAATGTAGTCGACAAGAAACGTGGGTATGTCCCCGGGAACTGATCGCCGCACTGCACCGTAGCTTCGCCGTGGAGGACGGATGACGACCGAGCTCACCGGACTGACCGCACAGGATCTCGTCGACGGCTACCGCAAGGGCGAGTTCAGCCCCGTCGACGCCACCCGGGCCGTGCTCGCCCGGATCGAGGAGACCGAGCCCGCGCTGAACGCGTTCGTGCGGGTCGACGCGGAGGGCGCCCTCGCCGAGGCCGGGGCCAGTGCGGAGCGATGGCGGCGCGGTGAGCCGCAGGGTCTGCTCGACGGGGTGCCGGTGACGGTGAAGGACATCCTGCTGCAGCGCGGCGCGCCCACGATGCGGGGCTCCAAGTCAACTCGTACGCAGGGGACTTGGCTGGAGGACGCGCCCTCGGTGGCCCGGCTGCGGGAGCACGGCGCCGTCTTCGTCGGCAAGACCACCACGCCCGAGTTCGGCTGGAAGGGCGTCACCGACTCGCCGCTGTCGGGCGTGACCCGCAATCCGTACGACACCGCGCGCACGGCCGGCGGTTCGAGCGGCGGCAGCGCGGCGGCGGTCGCGGTGGGCGCGGGACCGCTGTCGCTGGGCACCGACGGCGGCGGCTCGGTGCGCATCCCCGCCGCCTTCTGCGGGATCTTCGGACTGAAGCCGACGTACGGGCGGGTGCCGCTGTACCCGGCGTCCGCGTTCGGCACGCTGGCGCACGTGGGTCCGATGACGCGGACCGCGGCCGACGCCGCGCTGATGCTCGACGTGATCTCCGGCGCCGACCCCCGGGACTGGTCGGCGCTCGGCCCCGCGCCCGGCAGCTTCCGGGACGGGCTGCGCGACGGGGTCCGGGGACTGCGGGTGGCGTTCTCGCCGACGCTGGGCGGGCAGGTCGCGGTACGGCCGGGGGTGGCGTCGGCGGTACGGCACGCGGTGACGCGGCTCGCCGGGCTCGGCGCGTACGTGGAGGAGGTCGACCCCGACTTCACGGATCCGGTCGAGGCGTTCCACACACTGTGGTTCAGCGGGGCGGCCCGGGTGACGCAGCAACTGTCGTCGGCACAGCGGGAGTTGCTGGACCCCGGGCTGCAGGAGATCTGCGCGCAGGGAGCCCGGTACAGCGCGCTGGACTACCTGGCGGCGGTGGACGTCCGGATGGAGCTGGGCCGCCGCATGGGCGTCTTCCACTCCACCTACGACGTGCTGCTGACGCCGTCACTGCCGATCACCGCGTTCGAGGCGGGCGCTGAGGTGCCGAAGGGGTCGGGCCTGCGGCGCTGGACGGGCTGGACCCCGTTCACGTACCCCTTCAACCTGACCCAGCAGCCGGCCGCCTCGGTGCCGGTGGGGGTGGACGGGACGGACGGGGACGGGTTGCCGGTGGGCCTGCAGGTGGTGGGGGCGCGGCATGCGGACGGGCTGGTGCTGCGGGTGGCGCATGCGCTGTACGAGTCCGGCGCCGCGGGAATCAGCGCCCCATGAGGGGCGCGGGGAACTGCGCGGCCGGCCACGACGGCGCCGCACCCGCGACCGCATCGGACGCCCCTACGGCGCGAGGGCACCTCATACACGCCGGAATCCCAGCGTCTCCCCCGCCGCCCCGTTCCGCCACAGGTCCTGGCAGGCCGCCGCCATCTCGTCCAGGCCCTCGACCACCTGACCCCACACGATGCCGGGCACCCACCCCACGTCCCCGTTCAACAACAGGTTGTTCCGCTCGTAGAACAGCGCGAGGTCGATGACGGGAGTTCCGGCGTCGACGCCGGCGCCCGATCCGTAGCCGTACGACTGCGACCCCAACTGCGTACCGTTGAAGGAGAAATAGCAGAGGTCACCCGGAATGGGCGTCACCGTCGGATTCTCCAGCGGTGGCTCCTGTTCCGCGAATGCCGGGAACAGGGCATAGATCTCGTTGCGCGCGTATTTGGCGTGATAGACGTCGGACCCGAGCGGCAGCGCGTCCCACACCGCCGCGCAGGTCAGCGGCGCCCGGTCGACGAGCAGTCTCGCCGTACAGGTAACGCCCCTTTTGGCCAGGGAGACTTCGATGTACCGGTCCTGATTCGCAGCCATACGTCCCATGGTCGGCCTCATCCACCCCTCCCGGTCAAGACCGCCTCGCCCGTACCCGGGGCGCGAATTGATCGGCATAGGTTGAGTCGGGCCGGGTAGCCGCGCGCCCATGGCTCCACCAACTGAGACACGGACGAACGAGATAGCGGGAAAACGACCTCTACGCAGACGATCACTGCTTTTCGGCGCGGGAGCGCTGGGCGCGACGGGCGCTCTCGGCGCGGCCGGCTGCAGCCGTGTTCCGGACGGCGACACCCTCGCCCGGCTGCAGGGCCAGGGCACGGTGCGCCTGGGCATCGCGGGCGAGGTGCCGTACGGCTACATCGACGACTCGGGCGAGTTCACGGGCGAGGCGGTGGAGCTGGCGAAGGTCATCTTCAAGCGGCTCGGCGTCGGCCACGTCCAGCCCGTCGCCACCGACTTCGCCTCCCTGATCCCCGGCCTGAAGACGCAGCAGTTCGACGTCGTCTCCGCCGGGATGTACATCAACAAGGACCGGTGCCAGCAGGTCATCTTCGCGGACCCGGAGTACCAGATGCTGGACTCCTTCATCGTGGCCAAGGGCAACCCGAAGGACCTGCACGACTACGCGGACTGCGTGAAGGCCAAGGCCAAGATCGGCACCGGCACCGGCTACGCGGAGATCGCGTACGCCGTCGAAGCCGGTTACAAAGAGGCCGACATCGTGATCCTCCAGGACCAGGTGGCCGGTCTGAACGCCGTCGAGTCGGGCCGGATCGACGTCTTCGCGGGCACCGCCCTGACGACCCGCGAAGTCACCAAGAAGAGCCGCAAGGCCGACCACACCGAGCCGTTCGCGCCGCTGGTCGGCGGGAAGAAGCACGTCGACGGCGGCGGCTTCACCTTCCGCCCCAACGACACGAAGCTGCGCGACGCCTTCAACGTCGAGATCCACAAGATGAAGAAGAGCGGTGAACTGTTCCGGATTCTCCAGCCGTTCGGTTTCACGAAGGCGGAGATGACGACGCTGACCGCCAAGGAGCTGTGCCGACAATGACCTCCGGACTGTGGGAACACTGGGTACTGCCCGGCATCTGGATCACGATCCAGCTCACCATCTACAGCGCGGCGCTGGCGACGGTCGTGGCGTTCGGCGTCGGGATGGCGCGCACGCACCGGCTGTGGATCGTGCGGTTCGTGGCCGGCGTCTACACCGAGATCTTCCGGGGCACGTCTGCCCTGGTCCTGATGTTCTGGATCTTCTTCGTCCTGCCGCAGATAGCCGGCTGGTCGCTCGTCCCGATGTGGGCGGCGGTCCTCGCGCTCGGCCTGTCCTACGGCGCCTACGGTGCGGAGATCGTCCGCGGCGCGCTGAACGCGGTGGCGCCGGCCCAGCGCGAGGCGGGGGTCGCGCTGAGCTTCACGCCGTGGCAGCGGATGCGGCTGATCCTGCTGCCGCAGGCCGTGCCGGAGATGATCCCGCCGTTCAGCAACCTCCTCATCGAGCTGCTCAAGGGCACCGCCCTCGTCTCGCTGCTCGGCATCGGTGACGTGTCCTTCGCGGCGTACCTGGTGCGTCTGGCGACGACGGAGAGCGCGGAGATCTACTCGCTCACCCTCGTCATCTACTTCGTGATCGCGTTCGTGCTGACGCGTGGGATGCGTGCGCTGGAGCGCAAGACCAAGGCGGGGATCGGACAGCGTCCCGCGGCCGGGAACGGAATCATGGGCAGCAAGCTCAACATGCGTCAGACGACGGACGTGTCGAAGGTCCCGGCGAGCTCGGGAGGTGGCGGCGCATGATCACCACTGCCGCATCCACCTGGGACTGGTCGGCCGTCGGCGACTTCATGCCGCACTTCTGGGACGGCCTGCTGGTCACGCTCCAGGCGCTGGTCCTCGGCTCACTGATCTCCTTCAGCCTCGGCCTGGTCTGGGCGCTCGCCTTCCGGGCGCCGACCCGTTTCGTCAGATGGCCGGTCGGGCTCGTCACGGAGTTCATCCGCAACACCCCGCTCCTGGTCCAGCTCTTCTTCCTCTACTTCGTACTGCCGGACTGGGGCATCCAGTTCTCCGCGCTCACCACGGGTGTGGTGGCGATCGGCCTGCACTACTCGACGTACACCGCGCAGGTCTACCGCGCGGGCATCGAGGCGGTCCCGGCCGGCCAGTGGGAGGCCGCCCGCGCGCTCAGCCTGTCCTACCGCAAGACGTGGACCGCGGTGATCCTGCCGCAGGCGATCCGCCGCGTCGTGCCGGCGCTCGGCAACTACGTCGTGGCGATGCTGAAGGACACCCCGCTGCTCGCGGGCATCGGCGTCCTGGAGCTGCTGCAGCGCTCGCGCCTGGAGGCGGCCCAGACGTTCCAGTACACGGAGGCCCTCACGGTCGTCGGTGTCGCCTTCATCGTCATCTCCTACACCGCATCCCTTCTTCTCCGATCCCTGGAGCGCCGCCTTGTCCACTGACACGAACCTCTCCAACGAACAGCCCAATCCCAAGGTGGACGGGAGCGAGCTGATCCGCTTCGACAAGGTCGTGAAGCGGTTCGGCGGCAACACCGTCCTCGACGAGCTGGACTTCTCGGTCGCCTCTGGCAAGCACGTGACGCTGATCGGCCCGTCCGGCTCCGGCAAGACGACGATCCTCCGTCTCCTGATGACCCTGATCAAGCCGGACCAGGGCACGATCAAGGTGAACGGCGACTACCTCACGCACGAGGAGAAGAACGGCAGCCTGGTCCCGGCCGGCGAGAAGCACGTCCGCGAGGTCCGCAAGAACATCGGCATGGTGTTCCAGCAGTTCAACCTGTTCCCGAACATGAAGGTGCTCAGGAACATCACCGAGGCGCCGGTCACCGTGCTCGGCCTGTCGAAGGACGAGGCGGAGGAGCGGGCCCGCGAGCTGCTCGACATGGTCGGGCTCGGCGACCGCTGCGACGCGTACCCGACGCAGCTGTCCGGTGGCCAGCAGCAGCGGGTCGCCATCGCGCGGGCGCTGGCTATGCGGCCGCAGGTGCTGCTCCTCGACGAGGTGACGTCGGCGCTCGACCCGGAGCTGGTGGCGGGGGTCCTTGACGTCCTCAGGGACATCGCGCACACCACGGACATCACCATGCTCTGCGTGACCCACGAGATGAACTTCGCTCGGGACATCTCGGACCAGGTACTGATGTTCGACGCGGGCCGGGTCATCGAGTCCGGATCTCCGGACAAGATCTTCAGCGACCCGGAGCACGAGCGCACGCGGGAATTCCTGAGCGCGGTCCTGTGACCAGCCGCTCACGCAATGGAGCATGACTTTGGCATATGCCAGGGTGGCGCGTTCCAGCTGAGAGCCACGGAACGCGCCACCAATCTCGCCAACATCCGCCCCGAATGGGTGCGTTGACGGCTATCGTGGACGCAGCCCAGCTGTCCGGAACCGTTCCATGCAGGGGGATCCCGTGGCGCTGAAGCACGAACCGGATGCGTCCTCGCATCAGCCGCACCAGTCGGTGCAGCACGCTCTGCGCGTGCTGGAGACCGTCGCCCACCGTGGCGTCGGTGTCACCGACACGGAGCTGGCGCGCGTGTCCGGTCTGCCCGCCGACCAGCTCACCGCTCTCCTGCGCATGCTGCGCCGCGAGGGCTATGTCCAGCAGACCGCCGACGGCGCGTACGTCACGGGCGAGACCCTGACCAGGCTCAGCTCGGCCGACGGCCGCGAGGCCGCCCTCACCGCCAAGCTCCAGATCACGCTCGACGAGCTCCGGGACACCGTGGGCGCGGCGGTCTACATCAGCCGGTACATCGACGGCGAGGTCCGCGTCACCCAGTACGCGGCGGGGCCCGAGGCCCCCGCGGTGAACGAGTGGGTGGACTTCCGCGTCTCGGCGCACGCCAGCGCGGTCGGCAAGAGCCTCCTCGGCCAGCTCGACCTGAACGGCAGGCGGGACCACCTCTCCCGCCACAAGATGGCCCGCCTCACCTCGCGCACCATCACGAACGAGCGGATCCTGCTCTCCAAGCTGGCCGCCCAGCCGGCGACGGTCCCGGTCCTGGACCTCCAGGAGTACGCGGTCGGCACGGTCTGCGCGGCGGTCCCCATCACGGCCGGCGCCGCGGTCGGCTGCCTGGCCCTCTCCCTCCCGGTCGAACACGCCCACCGCCTCCACCACGCGGCCGACCGCCTGAACAAGGGCGCGGCCCCGGTCCTCCTCTCCCTGGCCATCTGACCCCACCCACGGTTGGTCAGAAGCACCCCTCAGGGCCAGGTATTATTTACGAGTCAGCAAGCGCCGCTAGCTCAGTTGGTTAGAGCAGCTGACTCTTAATCAGCGGGTCCGGGGTTCGAGTCCCTGGCGGCGCACAGACAACGAAAGGCCCCCGTGCGAACGGGGGCCTTTCGCGTAGCGCCCTTCAGGGGCGCGGGGAACTGCGCGACCAGCCCCCACCGGG
>NZ_JAMOLN010000230.1 GCF_024448165.1 Streptomyces longispororuber | reverse complement strand
GGACCAAACCCCCGAGCACTCCCCCACGCAACTCAGCACCCCGGCTACGTGGTTGGCATCCACGCCAACTCCCCCGCCATGACACACGCCCACGAACCCCCCTGCGACCGGACCAACACCCACCCCAACAACCGCACCCGCTCACCTCCAAGCCGTACACCCGGCATGGCGTCCCGCCACCCTCCAGGCACACCACCCACCGACCGAGCCCACCAGGCGTCCAACGGGGGAGCCGCCCTCCAGTTCCACTACGGGTCCGGCAGGCGGGGTTACTGCTCTTCTTGCCGCTGCACTGGCTAACGATCGCGCGTGCCGTCAAGCGGCTTACGGCGCAGGCACACAGGGGGAGAGGCAGGCGAACACTCCTACCCAGCGTCGGGCGATTGCGCTGACCCGCGTACAAGTCCCCACGCAGACACAGAGGCAGACAGACAGCCAAGCGCGGCACCACACTGGGAGGCGGACCAAGAGGCACATGGCCACCCTGGCGAACGACTCCGCTAACGAGCAGGCCTACGCGCCACCCCAGACGCCCACTTACTACCTGGCCGACAAGGTCACCTGCAAACAGACATACATGCGGGCCTTGATGAGGGTGGCGAGACAGGGGATCACCTAGGCAGGCATCCAACCCTCGCTCAAAGCACCACTCCACCCCTGACTCACCACCAGAGCAAACCCCTCGCAGCAAGCCATAGTCAGGGCGAGAAGGAAGGTACATGACCACGCCTTCCCTCCTAGTTGTGCGCAAGCTTGCAGCGATGTTTGCAGTGATGTTTATTTTGCCTGGTCAGAGGCTGTTTTGTAGCTAAAGAAGCAAGGCATGAGCATAGTTGATGCATGGTCATTCTGTCGCTCTCCTGAGGTAGCAGTTCCTGATCCGGGCAGCTGACCTCGCCTGATCTTGCGCGATGGCAGGACCTTCAGGAGGTGCTCATCCCGCCCCATCAATCGGCTATGACTGCCCGGCAGGCGTCGCTTGTGGCCTAGAGGCAACCCAGTCGACGATCTGCCACTCCACCACGGCAGTCCTCGCTGCTCCCGGTCACTGAGAACATGCCTCGCTCCAAGACCTGCATCAGCACCCCACTCACCCTTTGCGTCCGATACGGGTCCCCGAGGTGGGAACGAGTTCCGCCACCAGGGCAGCCTTGGCGAGTCGAACCTGGTCACACTTCATGGCGATCCATCAGGCACGAGCCAGGAGCCTGCGCCCCACTATGAGAACTCTTGAGCCGCTGCACGGAGTCGACTGGCGGACGGCACTACCCGATATCCGCTGACGACAGGTCCGTGCCGACCATCAGGCAGACGGCGCTTAGGCATCGCTCGCTCGTGACGGCGTGAGCAGGGGAGTGGCCCAGGAACTCCAGGAAACTACCCCCGCCTCGCCACCCAAGCTGCCGCCGAGGAAACTCCCTTCGAGACGCTACTGCGGCGATCCAACGCGGCGCCTGCGCGCATGAGCCGCACGCCTCACTCACCACCAGACATGCCCCGCCAAACGAAGCAAAGGCCCTGCCTCGCGTCGACGCCCCCTCCACGAACCAGCACCCAGACAAACTCCATCCCGCCGCCAATCCACGCTCTCCGGTCGACCCCAGACAGACGGACTGACGCCACGCAGGCGAGACGTATCGACACAGAAGCCAGGACCGGCTCAGCTGAGAAGTGGGCTCGGCAGATCAGCCACGGTCCCGTCTCGGGGACCCGTACGGCACGAGTTCGCTCCCCGCAACCAACGCGTCACGGCATCGAACCACCCGCCCTACGCGACCTCATGCCCGTCCGAACCGTCCGGTCACATCACGGGGGAGAGGCTCCCAACACCGAACCGGATCGGTGACCCAGCACCTGGTGCTGGTCTTCACGCACCCTGCCGAGGGGAGCGGACGAACCAACATGCCAACGGCCCACCCAACCGCCGCAGCGACTCGCCCGCCGGGCCCGCTTCCCCGGCACGTCCCTCGCCGGGACCTTCCTCACCTTCATGATCACTAGTGGCTCGGCGTACGAGGTTCGTGCGGGATTGCCTCGGCCGCACCGGCCTCACGCGACAGAACTCCGTGAGTCGCTGCACCCGCCCCTCACTCGGCACCGTGAGGCTCTTCGTCACGAGTACAGCGACCGACCGGCCAGACGAGGCAGAGGGTCAGCGCGAGCAGCGGCGCCAGGACGCTCCGCAGCACGCCACCGGAGTCCCGCAGCTCCACCCTCCTGAAGACTGGCTAAGCCCCACGCCCCATCACCCATGCCTCAGGAACGCCGATTTCGGACCCCTCGAGAACGAGGGTGGGGGAGTGGCCCCGCGGCGGGGGCGCGAGACGGACCTCCGGCCGTCTCGCGCCGGACGTTCGACGACGGCACCGAAGGGGGGTCGGAATCCCGGTTTTCGCTGCGTACGGCGTGAGCTCTCGATCGCGCTGACAGAATTCGTTGAACTTTGCAGCACTTCGGATCTAGTGCCGTACTGCCAGAGGTACGAGCGGAGCCAGCGTGGGAGGCTGCACCGCGCCGGCTGCGGCCGAGTCTCGCAGGAGTTCAGTGAGGTCGTGGGGGAGTGCCTGCTCGGTGGTCGGAGTCGCTGTTCTGATGCGGTCCAGCCGGAAGCCCCGGCCAGCCAGCCGGGTACGGCACCAGGCGATGAGGTACCACCCACCGTCGGCGGTGAGCAGTCCGGACGGTTCCACCAGACGGTCGCTCTCGCGGCCTGCCGAGTCGGTGTAGGAGAGCCGCAGGACGGTGTTGGTGGTGAGGGCATGTTCCACCGCGGCGCGGACGATCGAGTCGGACGGCCTGGGCAGCGCGACAATGCGGTCGGCCAGTTCCTGGGCTGCCGAGGAGGCGGGGCCGGTCATCGAGGCCGCGACCTTCTGCGCCGCCGTGCGGGCGGCCCCGGCGTACGGGGCGCGGGAGTCGGTCGCGGCGAGAGCGACGACCAGGGCGGAGGCCTCCTCGGCGGTGAAGTGGATCGGGGGCAGGTTCATGGCCGGGTCGATCGACCAACCCCCGCCGGGCCCCGGTGTGGTGCGCACCGGGACGCCTGTCTCCATGAGCACCTGGAGGTCGCGCTGCACCGTGCGCGTGCTCACCTCGAAGCGTGCGGCGAGCGCCGCGACCGTCAGCGGTCGGGGCGCCACCGCGCGCAGCTCTTCCACCAGCGCGTACAGCCGGGCTGTCCGGTTCATGTCGGCGACGCTAGCGGCCCGTGGCGGCCAGGAAGTCCTGTTCGCGGCGCTGTTCCCGCTCGGTGATGGTCAGCGGGAAGAGGGTGAAGCCGTGCATGGCTCCCGCCACGACGCCCAAGTGCACGGGAGCACCCGCCGCTTGCCACCGGGCGGCCAGGAAGAGCGAGTCGTCCAGCAGCGGGTCCCTGCTGCCGACCACGATCCGGGCCGTAGGCAGACCGGTGAGGTCGGCGAACAACGGTGAGACCTCCGGATCACGACGCTGCTCCGCGTCCATGCCGGGGGTGAACAGGTCATAGGTCCGTCGCAGTGTGCCCGTGTTGCTCAGCAGCCGCTCGGTGCCGAACGATCGCTGGCTGGGCGTCATCGACAGGTCGTAGGGCCCGAAGAGCAGATGGGCGGCCCGGAAGGCGCCGGTGAGGCCGTGCCGGTCGCGCAGGCGCAGCAGCGTCACGACGCTGAGGTGGGCTCCCGCCGACTCACCACCGATCAGCAGCCGCTCAGTGCCGAACTCGGTCGCGGCGTGCTCCACCAGCCAACGGGCGGCCGCCTCGCAGTCGTCGGGGCCGGCGGGGAAGGGGTGCTCGGGTGCGAGACGGTAGTCCACACTGACCACGGCCAGCCGGGTCTGCTCGGCCAGGCGCCACAGTTTTCCGTCCTGCCCGTCCGCGGAGCCGAACGTCCAGCCGCCTCCATGGAAGTGGAGATACACGCCGTCCACGTGCTCCGGCACGAAGACACGTACCGTCAGCCCGCCTTCGAGGGCCCGGTCCTGGCCCTGGGGCAGGCGCAGCGGCGGTGTGGAGCCCCCCAGCCGGTTGCGCCGCAGAGCGGCCAGCAGGGCGGCGTCAGGCGGTTCCATGCGAGCCGGGCGGTTCGCGGCCGCGGCCGCGAACTGTTTGTTGAACGCCAGGGTTTCGGCGAGGCAGTCCTCATCGGTGATCGTCATACGGGGACCGTCGCAGCCGTCCGCGACAACCTCCTGTCACCGTTTCCCCTGCCAGTGACCCACGTCACATCCCATCCGTCCCTCCATCCCGTCCAATGGACCGAGGGGCAGAAAAGAGCAGCCTGCGGCGGGGAGTGGGGCGGGGGCGCGGGACCGTGGCCGTCGGACGGTCGCTTCAGTCGCTTCAGTAGCTGAGCTTGAGTCGCTGGGCTTCAGTCGCTGCGGGGCGGCTTGAGTCGCTGTCTTGAGTCGCTCCTGAGGGGACAGCGACTGAAGCTCAGCTACTGAGCGATGTTTCGGTCGCTGTTCAGTAGCTGGAAGAAAGCCCAGGTCAGAGGCTATGTTGGGGCTGATCAGCGACTAAAGCGACTCAACTTCCCTATATATGAAGCCATCTAGGGTTTCTCGTGTGCGTCATAGATAGAGACCTTCAGTCGCTTCAGTCGCTGTTTTGCTCTGGGTGCGCCCCTGACCTGCTCTTTCTTCAGGCTCGTTTTTCAGCTACTGAAGGTCGCTCAGTCGCTGCCCGTTTCCCCTCAGTCGCTGGCTGTGCATCAGGCTCGTTTGTCGACACGGCCAACACAGCTCTTGGGCCGTGCATCCCAGCCCCGCCGGACACCTTCGCTAGGCTGTGTCTGTCGTTGAGTCGCTTCGGTCGCTGAGTAGGAGAGTTCATGTCCCCTGAACTGCGTTTTCCCCGCAGTGACTCGCGACGTCCTGCCCTCGATCCCTCAGTCGCTGCCTCACCGTTGGCCACGGCCCTGTGGTGCGCCCGCCGAGGCTGGCCCGTGCATCCGCTGTCACCGGGCCGCAAGACGCCGGCCCGCAACTGCGAGCACTGCCGCAACACCTCTCACACGCCGAGCGATTGCCCCTGCCTGCCCGCCGGTCGCTGGTGCCACGGCTTTCACGCCGCCACCCTCGATCAGCGCCGCATCCAGCGCTGGTGGGCCGCACAGCCGGATTTCGGCGTAGGGGTGGCCTGTGGGCCCGCGGGACTGGTCGTCGTCGACGTGGACGCCCACAGCGCGCCTCCTCCGGGCCGCCACCGGATCCTCCCGGGCATCCCCATCGCCGACCACATCGACCTCACCGGTCTGGCAACGGGCTACCACTCGCTGGCAGTTCTCGCCGCGCTGCGCGACCAGCCCAGCCCCGCCGAGGACGCCTCCACCCTGCGCGTCCGGACGCCCTCGGGCGGGCTGCACGTCTGGTACCGGGCCGAGGACTACCGCCGCTGGCAGTGTTCCACCGGCTCCGGTCAGGGCCGTGCCCTCGCCTGGCAGGTCGACATCCGGGCCCACGGCGGCTACATCATCGCTCCCGGCACCACGACGGCCGCGGGCACCTACACCGCCGTCGGAGAGGTCAGGGAACCGGCCGCGCTGCCCCAGTGGCTGGCCCAGGAACTTGAGCGCACCGGACACCTGCCCGCCCCGAACATCCCCGCACCCCGCCCCGTACCGCCCCGCGCCCAGCAGGCCGTCGTGGCCGCCGGGGGAGGGCGCTCCCGCACCGGGAACAGCCTCGCCGCGATCCTGGCCCCGGTCGAGGAGTGCGGCCGGGTCGCCGAGGGTGCGGGCTTCTCCGACGCGCTCAACCGGGCCGCGTACACCCTGGGCGGCCTGGTCGCCGCCGACCGGCTGTCCCGGGAGTCGGCCGAGGAAGCTCTGCGGACGGCCGCGGCCGCCGCGCGCCCCGGGCAGGAACGCCGGGCGGAGCAGATCATCGCCAGCGGACTGACCGCAGGACTCAAAAGGCCCCTCCACTCCGACGGAGGATGCCCGTGACGTCGCCCACCCCAGGCAACGAGACACTCTTCGACTTCGACCCCGCCGCCGTGGCCGCCCAGATCCGCGGAGCCGGTGCCGTCCCGCTGCCCTCGCAGGCCGACGCCCCGTCATCGGACGCGCCCGCGACGGCACACGGGCTGCTCCCGGACACCCTCACGGACCGAGGCAACGCCAAGCTGTTCGTGAAGCTCTACTCGAACGACTACCGGCACGTCCCCGGCATCGGCTGGTACCGCTGGGACACCACGCGCTGGCAGATCGACGAGGACGACACCGTCCTGTGGGCGGCAGGCGACCTCGCGGAGAACATCGCCCCGCACGACGCCCGCGGCCTGTTCACCACGACCGCCCTCCAGCAGCACCGCCGCCGCGCCCTGTCGACGACGGGCATCAACGCGATGCTGACGCAGGCGAAGTCCGCCCCCGGCATGGTGCTCAACGCCGCGCGCCTGGACGCCGACCCGTACGCCCTGTGCACCCCGCAGGGCATCGTCGACCTCCGCACCAGCCTGATCAAGACACCGGACCCGAACAAGGACTTCCACTCCCGCTCCACCACCGTCGGCCCCCAGCACGTCAACACCCCGCGCTGGAACCGCTTCCTGGCCGACACCTTCGGCGACGACGCCGAGGGCCGGGAAATGGTCGACTTCCTGCAACTGCTCCTCGGCTACTCCGTCACCGGAGACGTCGGCGGGCAGGTCCTGCCGTTCCTCTTCGGCTCCGGCAAGAACGGCAAATCGGTCCTCCTGGACGTCCTCATGAAGCTGCTCGGCGACTACGCCGACGCCGCCCCGCCGGGCTTCCTCATGTCGCGCCCCTACGAAGGACACCCCACTGACCTCGCCGAACTCCACGGCCGCCGCGTCATCGTGTGCAGCGAGGTCAAGCACGGCGACAAGTTCGACGAGGCCCGCGTCAAGCTCCTCACCGGTGGCGACCGCATCAAGGCCCGCCGGATGCGGCAGGACTTCTTCAGTTTCCAGCCGACCCACAAACTCTGGCTCCTCGGCAACCACCGCCCCGAAGTCGGCACCGGAGGCTTCGCCTTCTGGCGCCGCATGCGGCTCATCCCCTTCGAACGTGTCGTCTCCGACGAACGAAAAATCGACAACCTCGCAGACATCCTCGTCACCGAGGAAGGTTCTGGGATCCTGGGATGGCTCATCGACGGCGCCCGCCGTTATCTGGGGGGAGAGCGGGACCTCATCGGTCCCGAGCGTGTGCGGATCGCCACGACCGCGTACGCCGAGACCGAGGACCACACCGGACGCTTCTTCGAGGAGTGCTGCACTCTGGCCCCCGACCATCGTGCCGAGCAGACAGGCCTCTACGCCGCCTACAAGGCCTGGTGCCACAATGAGGGTGCGCCCCCCATGTCCTCACGCGCTTTCGCAGCACGAGCCCGTGAGCTGGCCGGACTTGCTTCGCCCAAGGAGATGATCCTGTCCAACCAGCGCAAGTACTACCCGGGCATCGGACTGCTCACCGACGAGGAAAGGGAAGCAAGGGCATGAGCTCCCTGATCACCGAGGATGAGATCAGCCACGAGGTCGAACTCGTCTGGCTGGAAGACATCACCACTCTCGACTACGTACGCCAGAGCCTCGACCGGCTCCCGACCCGCCGCGGCCGGCCCGCCTACCACCGTGACGGACGGATGGTCGGCTACGCGCTGCTCGGCCCCAAGGCCAAGGCGTCCCGGTCCTCCGGCACGTTCCGCCGCCGCGTCTTCTGGCTGCTGCCCCACGACCGCGACAGCGCCCCCGACGGCCTCTACGCCACCGGTGCGCCCGCGGAGGCCGTGGACCCGCGCACCCTGGCCGCACGGGTCAAGGGGTACAAGACGGAGCGGTCCGAAGGCGGACCACCGTCGAAGGCCATGCAGGAACTGGACATAACGCTGCCCTCGCAGGCCTGAGGAGCGGCCGGGCACCCACCCCGCGCCGCACGCCGTGGGCGCTCAGGCCGCGAGCTCCTCGGCGAGCAGCCCGATGCCCGGGTAGTACTTGCGCTGGTTGGACAGGACCATCCCCCTGGGCGACGCGAGCCCCACGGTCTCCCGGATCCTCGCGGCCAGCGCACGCGACGCGATCGGGGGGACGTCCTCGATCCGGCACCACGACCGGTACGCGGCGTGGAGCCGGGTCTGCTCGGCCCGTAGCCCGGGGCCCAGGGCGCAGCACTCCGCGAGGAAGCGCCCGGTGTGGTCCTCGGTCTCCACGTACGCGGTCGTGGCGACCCGAACCCGCTCCGGGCCGGTGAGGTCCTTCTCGCCGGACAGATAGCGACGGGCCCCCCGGACCAGCCAGTCGAGAATTCCGGGCCCCTCCTCCGTGACGAGGATGTCGGCGAGGTTGTCGATCTTTTGTTCGTCGGACACGACCCGTTCGAAGGGGATCAGCCGCATCCGGCGCCAGAACGCGAAGCCTCCCGTGCCCACCTCCGGGCGGTGGTTGCCCAGGAGCCAGAGTTTGTGGGTCGGCTGGAAACTGAAGAAGTCCTGCCGCATCCGACGCGCCTTGATCCGGTCGCCGCCCGTCAGCGACTTCACCCGCGCCTCGTCGAACCTGTCGCCGTGCTTGACCTCGCTGCACACGATCACCCGGCGGCCGTGCAGCTCCGCCAGATCCGTCGGATGCCCCTCGCCCGGACGGGACATGAGGAAGCCCGGCGGGGCGGCGTCGGCGTAGTCGCCGAGCAGCTTCATGAGGACGTCGAGCAGAACCGACTTGCCGTTCTTGCCCGAGCCGAACAAGAAGGGCAGGACCTGCCCGCCGGCATCACCCGTGACGGAGTAGCCGAGGAGCAGCTGGAGGAAGCCGACCATCTCCCGGCCCTCGGCGTCGTCGCCGAAGGTGTCGGCCAGGAACCTCTCCCAACGAGGTGCCGCGAGCGGCTCGGGCCCCACCGTGGTGGAGCGGGAGTGGAAGTCCTCGTCGGGGTCGGGTGTCTTGATGCGGCCGGTCCGCAGGTCGACGATCCCGCGCGGCGTGCACAGGGCGTACGGGTCCGCGTCCAGGCGGGCCGCGTTGAGCACCATGCCGGGAGCCGACTTCGCCTGCGCCAGCATCGCGTGGATCCCCGTCGTGCTCAGCGCCCGGCAACGGTGCTGCCACAGCGCGGCATCGGAGTACAGACCGCGGGGGTCGGAGGTGGCCATCGCCTCCGCGAGGTCGCCGGCCGCCCACAACACCGCGTCGTCCTCGTCGATCTGCCACCGCGTCGAGTCCCAGCGGTACCAGCCGAGCCCGGGGACGTGCCGGTAGTCGTTCGAGTAGAGCTGCACGAACAGCTTCGCGCTGCCGCGGTCCGTGAGGCTCTCCGGAAGGATGGTGTGCGCCGAGCCCGGCACGATCGTCTCGTTGCAGCGTGAGGTCATGCGCGGCCCGCACCCCGGGTCGCTGGTCCGACCGATCCGCGCAGAGTCGTTTCGGCATGCGGGGGAGCGACCCAGGCGTGTCCTGAGTCGCTGGGTCTTCCTCGCAGCTCAGAAGCCATATGCATCCCCCAGCCAGCGATCCGAGCGACTCAAGCGACTCAGTACTCGGCTCACACTAGCGATACGGATGTGACGGCATGGGCGGTTCGGGCAAGGTTCTGGTGTGATCGTTATATGGTGCATATCGGCCATGTGTGATCAGAGTTGAACGACCGGACCACGGTGGGCAGCGACTGAAGCGACTCAGTTTCCTGTACGAGGTGACGAGCGCGGGTCGGAGTGGTGCCGCCTGTTCGAGTCCAGCGTCGCTTCAGTCGCTGATCCCTCCTGGTGGGCCTCAGCATCAGCAAGCTTCAGCCCCACAAGATACCTACCACCCGGTTTGGTTTTCAAGGGTGTTGCGCCGAAGAATCAGGTGGCGGATGCGACGGCTGACGCGATCCCGGAGAGGATCATAGGCCGTCCACAGGGTCCGCTGTCGGCCCGGCGCGAGCGTCCCTCAAGCGGATGGGCTGGGAATTTCCGTGCAGGAGAGGGGAATTGGCCATTCCGCACGGCGAGGGTGGCCGATTGCCGACGCGCAGGGGGCCGATCCGATGCTCAGGAGGTTGCGGCGGAGCGGCCGTTGCGAAGAACCGTCCAACCGGTATATTTTTCCGGTCTGCAGCGGCGTGGTCACACACGGCAAGTGACCCGCCTGCCCGGGCATAGGGGGAAAATGTGACGGGGAATGACAAAGAGCCGCAGGTCGTCATCGTGGGGGGCGGGCCCGTGGGTCTGGTTCTGGCCGCGGAGCTGGCGGGGTTCGGCATACGCACCGTAGTCCTGGAGGCCCGGACGGAGGTGTCCCGGCGGCCCAAGGCCACCACCCTGCACGCCCGAACGGTGCAGTGCCTCCAGCGGCGCGGCCATCTGCCCGCACGCGTCGGACCCCCGGCCGCCACGCACTGGGCGAGCCCGTTCCACTTCGCCGGGATGTCCGGACTCACCATCACGGCGCCCGCCACCGAGCCCGAGCCGCTGCTGAAGTGCCCGCAGGAAGACCTCGAACGGCACTTCGAGGAGCGGGCCCTGGCCGCCGGTGCGCGCATCCTCCGGGACCACCGCGTGACCGCGATCCAGCCGTCGCGGGACGCGGTGCGCGTCGAGGCGGAGGGGCCGTCGGGGCGGCTGTCCTGCACGGCCGACTACGTGGTGGGTGCGGACGGCGCACGCAGCACGGTCCGCGAGCACGCGGGCATCGGCTCCCAGTCGTTCCCTGCCACGATCTCCGCGCTGGCCGGCGACGTCCGGCTGGCCGACGAGGGCGCGCTGCGGCCGGGCTGGCACCGCACGCCGCGCGGCTGGGTCATCGTGAAGGACGCGGGCGGGGGCGTCGTGCGGCTGCGCACCCTGAACTGCTCGGGACCGCACCCCGCGCGCCATCTGCCGGTCACCCTGGCCGAGTTCCGGCACGAGGTCTCCTGGCTCGTCGACCGGGACGTCGCGATGGCGGAGCCCGAGTGGCTGAGCCGGTTCAGCGACTTCTCCCGGCTGGCCTCCGCCTATCGCGCGGGGCGGATCCTGCTGGCCGGCGACGCGGCGCACGTGCACTTCCCGATCGGAGGCCAGGGGCTGAGCACCGGTCTGCTGGACGGCCTCAACCTGGGCTGGAAGCTCGCGCTCGCGGTCCGCGGCGACGCGAGCGACGGGCTGCTCGACACCTACGAGCAGGAGCGCCGTCCCGCCGCCCGGCGGATCATCGACAACGCACGGGCCCAACTCGCCCTGATGCGCCCGGGAACCGAGTTCGACCCCCTGCGCGACATGTTCGCCGGGATGCTGACGGAGGGGCCCTTCGGGGACGCCCTCGCGTCGATGGTGAGCGCGCAGGACACCGTCCTGCCGTCACTCACCCCGCGCCCGTCCCGCTGGGAGGGCACGTTCCTCAACAACGCCGTCGTCGAGACCGCCGGCGGGCGTACCGACGTGATCGGCCTGCTGCGCGACGGGCGTCCGCTGCTGCTGCTCTCCGGCACCGACCGCGAGGGCCACCGGCGGCAGGCCGGGCCGTGGCAGGACCAGCTCCACATGGTCCAGGTGGAGGCGACGTCCGCACTGCCGTGCGACGCGCTGCTGGTCAGGCCCGACGGGTACATCGCCTGGTCGTCCGGCGGCGATGCGCTGCCGAGCGCCCTGGCCGTCTACTTCGGCGAGCGGAGGAGGGCCAGGCGCCCCGCTCCGCACGGTGCGGCGGGACGCGATCTGGCCGACGCCCTCAGCTGACGTGAACCGGCTCCTGGGGCTCGGTCGCCTCCACCATCCGGGCCACGGACTCGCCCCGGTCCGCGCCGAGTTCGACACTCGTCAGCACGGACGGATGCGCCACGCTGGGCAGCAGGTGGCGCAGCATCGCCGAGACCCGGATCAGCAGGTCGTTGTGGTCGCACATGGCCTGCGACATGGCCTGCACACCGGCGAAGGCACCCACGGTGACGTCCGCCGTCTCCGTGACCACCACCTGGGGGAGCAGCTCGCCCTGCTCCTGGGCCTCGGTGAGCAGGGTCCTGACTATCTGGGACCAGCGCACGAACGGACCGCTCCGGTCGAGGCCGTGGGCCTGCTGATCGAGCGACAGCCGGACACCCGCCCGCACCATCGGGTCGGTCTGCAGCCGGTAGGCGTGCAGCATCACGGTGTCGATGAGCTGCTGGACCTTGCATGCCTGGTCCTGGACCGCCGCCTGCTGGTCCTGCTCGTAGAGCACCCCCTGGGCCAGGTGCTCCTTGGAAGGGAAGTGGAAGTACAGGGCCCCCTTGGTGACGCCGGCCGTCTTGAGGATCTCGCTGATCGTCGCTGCCTGGAAGCCACGCTCCTCGAAGACCTTGGCCGCAGCGGAAAGAATCACCCTCCGTGTGCGGATGGCTCGGTCTTGCTTTGCCATGAAGGTCTCTTTCAGTCGATGGATCTACCGCCAATAAAAACCGTCCAGTGGGTATCTTACTGCTTGTTGGCCGGATGCGGCCCATGTGTCCGAGGGAAGAGACGCCTGACCGGCGTCCGTGGTCGGGGGAGGGGATCTGATGATTCTGGTGACGGGAGCGACGGGGACGGTGGGGCGGGAGGTGGTCCGCCGGTTGCCCGACGGGCTGCGGGTCCGTCTGATGACCAGGGATCCCGCCAAGGTGACGGTGACGGGGGAGACGCGGGAGGCCGTGGCCGCCGACTACGGCGACCCGCGGTCGCTGGAGCGGGCGCTGCACGGGGTGAGCGCGGCGCTCGTCATCACCAACCGGGTGGGCGGCGACGACGACCGGGAGTTCGTCCGTGCCGCGCGGGCGGCCGGCGTACGGCGGCTGGTGAAGGTGTCGGCCGCGGCGGTGCTCGACCCGGACGCCGTCGACCTCATCACCCGGTGGCAGCGCACGACCGAGGAACTGGTGCGCACCTCCGGTCTGGAGTGGACGCTGCTGCGGCCGCGCGCCTTCATGAGCAACACGCTCTCCTGGGCGGCGTCCATCCGGTCCGAAGGGGTCGTCAGGGCGCTGTACGGGACGTCGGCCAGCGCGTGCGTCGACCCGCGGGACATCGCCGAGGTCGCGGTGCGGGCGCTGACCGAGGACGGGCACGCGGGCCAGGCGTACACGGTGACCGGTCCCGAGCCGGTCACCCCCGCCGAGCAGACCGAGCAGCTCGCCCAGGTGCTCGGTCTGCCGCTGCGGTTCGAGGAGTTGACGCCCGAGCAGGCCCGCGCGGGTCTCGCCGAGCGGTACCCGGCGCCGATCGTCGAGGCACTGCTCGGCAGTGCGCGGCGGCAGCTGGCCGGAGCGAAGTCGGCGGTCGACGGCACCGTGGGTTCACTGACCGGCCGTCCCGCGATCACTTTCCGGAAGTGGGCCGAGGACTATCGCAACGCCTTTTCCATCGGGCCCGGTTTGTGACCGTGAACGCACAGGGGGAACGGGGATATTCGTCGACCGCGGTGACTCCGGCACATGACAAGGACCCCGGAATCGGCCCGCGCGATTCCGGGGTCCTTCTCATTCCGTTCTCAGACGGGAAGAGCCTCCATCGTCACCACGGAAGTGAAGGCGAGTTCGTCGTTCTGCCGGGCGGTTACCAGGACCCGCGCACCATCGCCGGGAATGATCTCCGCCTCGATGAAGCAGGGCTCGTCCAACTCGATGTAGCGCGAGAACTCGCTTGCGAAAGCGACAGGCCGAAAGGGGGCGCCCATGAGGGAGATCGAGGCCTGCCTGGCGGCTTCGAGGAGCGTCATTCCCGGAACGTGATCCACGGGGTGCTCGAAGAGAATCGGATGCCGGGTGTCCACCCGCAGCTGCCACCGGTCGTCGCGCGGCGTGGCGGACAGGACGACGTCCATGGGGGACACGCGGCCGACGCCCTGCGGCGCCGTCGGGGCGGTGAGGGGCAGGGGGCGGACGGTGTCCGTCACCCGGCCGCCGCGCACCCGGCGGTAGACCCTGGGGGGCATGCAGGTGAAGCTGGCACCGCCGGTCGCGGCCACCTGGCCGTCGCGGCGGACCACGACCTCGTACCGGAAGCCCGCCAGCGCGTTGTTGCGCCGTTTGACGTCGTGGCAGGTGACGTCCATGTCCAGGGACGCGGGAGCGCCGCCGACCGTCATGTGCGCCGGGTGCGTCTCGAGCTTGAGGTCCCACATGACGAACTGGAAGTCGAGCGGAACGTCGAACTCCGCGTGGGCGAGCAGCGACCCGACCTGGCGGATCGTCTCGGCGCTGATCAGCGGGTCGTGGCAGCCGGCCGAGGGCGTGAAGAACGCGTGCCCTCTCGGCCACTGGGCCGCGACGGAGAAGTGCAGGTCATCCTTGCGAATCCAGTCCGTGAGCATCACCTCGGCCACGCCCGCACGGTGGACGAATTCCTTGGGGACCGTGGTGGTCAGCTTGGAATAGCGCGGCAGATCGATGGAACTGGTGGAGATCATCGTGCCGTTCGCACTGTGCGCCGTACCGGGTATCGCGCGGGTCATACGGAAGGTCTCAGTGGACACGGATTCCCCCTGGCTTCGCGGTTTTTGGGGCCCGAAGTGGAGCCCGCCGTAAAGATACATACCATCCGGTTTAATTTCCAGACGTTCCGCGGTGATCGTGTGGCCAAGGTTCCGCCAAGTCCGCCGACACTCAGCGTGACCAGGGAGTTGGCCGGAGTTGATGTTGATAAGACCTTAGGCGATTCCCGGGGACCTCAAGCGACTTCATAGCGACTCTCGAGCGCGCGGGCGCACCGTCGGTTCAAAGCGGACCGAAGGGAGCGTTGGACGGATGCGAGACGAGGAGTGCGTGCTGCGGGTGGAGCGCGGCCAAGCGGAGCCCGACGAACTGGCAGCCATCGCCGCGGTGTTGATCGCCCGCAGCAGGGCGCTGCGGAGCCGGGCGGAGGCGGCGGCCGCGCGGCGCCCGCGGGTGCGGAGGTCCGCGCCGGTCTACTCGGCCCCGGGGAGCTGGCGCTGACCGGCTGACCAGGTGATAGGACAGAAAGATGTCGCAGCCACCTATAAACCGCATGGGCGGTTTGTTAAAGTCATCCTGCGACCCTGGGTGCGACCTCCTTGGCCTGGTCGCGGGAAGGGACTGGAGTGATATGGCGATGGTGACTGCCCCGCCACCGATACCGCAGCCCAGTGGGGCCCGTGGTCGTGTGGCAGAGCTGCACGCGATCCGTGCCCAGGCGCTGGCCGGGCCGAGTGAGAAGGCGACCGAGGCCCAGCACGCGAAGGGCAAGCTGACGGCGCGCGAGCGCATCGAGCTGCTCCTGGACGAGGGGTCGTTCAACGAGGTCGAGCAGTTGCGCCGGCACCGCGCCGTCGGGTTCGGCCTGGAGGCCAAGAAGCCGTACACGGACGGTGTGATCACCGGCTGGGGCACGGTCGAGGGCCGTACGGTCTTCGTGTACGCGCACGACTTCCGGATCTTCGGCGGTGCGCTGGGCGAGGCCCACGCGACGAAGATCCACAAGATCATGGACATGGCCATCGCGGCCGGTGCCCCGCTGGTCTCCTTGAACGACGGTGCGGGTGCCCGTATCCAGGAGGGCGTCTCGGCGCTCGCCGGGTACGGCGGGATCTTCCAGCGCAACACCAAGGCGTCCGGTGTCATCCCGCAGATCTCGGTGATGCTCGGCCCGTGCGCGGGCGGCGCC
>NZ_JAMOLN010000023.1 GCF_024448165.1 Streptomyces longispororuber | reverse complement strand
CGCTCGAGCCGTCTGGGTTCCCGATCTCCCGGCGGAAGTTCGACATCCTCGGCAGGGTCCGGAAGGGGACGGCAGCCCAGCCCAGCCCAACCCAACCCGGTCCAGCTCAGTCCGGTGGGGGCCGGTCCAGCTCAGGCCGGCCCAGGCTGCGCGGCCCTCGACCGGGTGCCGGCGGCGCAGATCACCGCCGAGAAGCACGCGAAGCCCGAGAAGCCCAAGAAGCCCGAGGAGGCCGCCGTCCCCACCAACGGTCACGGCCCCCGCTCACGGGTCACGGCCCCGCTCGCAGGTCACCGTCACCGACCGCGGGCCACCGTCACCACCGGTGGGATCAGCGCCCCCGGTCGCCGTCCGGCCCGGTAACCGACTGCCGCAGGACCACCGGGCACGGCAGCTCCTCGCACGCCGTGCGATCCACGTCAGCACCTGCGTCCACCGCGTCCAACAACAAATTCACCGCGGCGGCACCCATCGCGTGGTGCGGCAGCGCGACCGTGGTGAGGGCCGGGACGAGGCGGTCGGCCATCTGGTCCTGGTCGTCGTAGCCGACGATCGAGAGCTGTTCGGGAACCGCGATGCCGAGGCGGGCCGCGGCCAGCAACACCCCGGTCGCCACCCGGTCGTTGGCGCACACGATGCCGGTCGGACGGTCCGGCCCGTCAAGCAACTCCAGGGCCGCGGCGAAACCTTCGTCGATCTGCCAGCCCACCCGCAACGTCCACTCGGGCCGCGCGGTCAGACCGGCCGCCCGCAGGCCGTCGTCGAAGCCATGGGCACGGTCCGTCGCGGCGACGTCGTCCGTCTCGCCGCCGAGCAGCGCGATGTCCCGGTGACCCGCGCTGATCAGGACGTCCACCGCGGCACGGCCACCCGCCCGTTCGGCGGCGACCACGGACGCGTACGAACCCGGTTCCCGTGGAAGGCAGTTGGCGAGCACGCAGCGCTCCGGCGCGATCGTCCCGGGCACGGCGGTGCGGCGCATCGACATGGCGGCGTAGACGATGCCGTCGACCCGGCGGGCGCGCAGTTCGGCGACGGCCTCGGCCTCCATGGCAGGATCTTTGCGGGACTCCAGGAGAAGCACTTGATGGCCACGCGCGCGTGCCGCCTCCATCGCGCCGAGGACCATGCGGCCGGCGAACGGGCTCGTGGCGATCTCGTCGCTGAGCATCCCGATGACGGCGCTGCGCTGCTTGCGCAGGGAACGGGCGACCTCGTCGGGTCGGTAGCCGAGCTGGTCGGCGGCGGAGCGGATCCTCTCCTGCGTCGCGGCGGAGAGGTTTCCCTGGGCCCGGCCGCTGAAGACGAACGACACGGCGGCGCGCGACACTCCGGCGAGTTCGGCCACGTCACGGGCGGTGGGGCGGTTCACGCGGCTCTCCTCGGGTCGGGGTGCGGGTAGGCGTCCCCAGGGTCCCACCTCTGCGACGCCCCACCGGTTCCTGGAGTCTTGGCCCTGCCGTTCCCTGCTGGTTCCGAGCCGGGCCCTGCTGCTCCCTACCGGCTCCCAGGGGGCTGGCCCTGCCGCGCCCCCGATCCCCAGGGGCCCCACGAAGTGCCCGGTTCCCCGCCGGTATCGTCTGATCTGTCACCCGGTTCAACGGGTTCAGCGGGTTCAGTGGGCTCAACCGGCTCGGCCCGGTCGAGCCCTGTTCCGCTGTCCCATGTTTCCGCCGCTCAGCGCACCTGTGGAGTCCAGATGTCCGGCACGACCCCTTCCCGCATCTCCCGCCGCACCGCCCTGCGCGGCGTCGCCGTCGCGGGGACGGCCGGTATCGGCCTGACCGCCTGTTCCACCGGCTCCGACGGCGGGGCGGCCGCGGCGCCCACGGCGCCGGTCGATCTGGGCAAGGCCGACGAGGTGCCTGAAGGCGGCGCGAAGCTCTACAAGGACGAGCACGTGGTGGTCAGCCGCACGAAGGGCGGCGACTACCGGGCCTTCAGTACCATCTGCACGCACGCGGGCTGCCCGATCGGCATGCTCAAGGGCACCGAACTGACCTGCAACTGCCACGGCAGCAAGTTCGACGCCACGACCGGCAAGGTGCTGCACGACCCGGCGACCGTGCCGCTGGAGGAGCTGTCCGTGAAGGTCGAGGGCGGCAAGATCGTCGCCGGTCCGAAGGCCTAGCCCCGGCGCCCTGGCGACCGGCGACCGGTGACCTGGTAACCGTTGCCCAGCGACCGGTGGCCTGGCGGCTGGCGACTGGTGCCCCGCCGATGGCGACTGATGCCCCGCCGACGGCGGAGCCGGCCTAGTCCCAGTCCCACCCGATCCCCAGCAGTCCCGCCCGCACCTGCGGCTCCACCACGTGCACCGACCTGTGGTGACCGCTCAGCGTCAGCTCCTGGCGTCCGCGGCGTGGGGCCGCCGTCGACTGCTGGGTGAAGCGGTGGCAGCGTACGGGCAGCGCGTCATCGGCGAACCGGACCTGCAGCGTGTACTGCCCGCCCGCGAAGCTGAACCCGCGGACGTACTCGGTCGAGGCCCCGGCCGTGCCGTCCTCGAAGCCGTAGCGGAACAGATGGGTGTCGCCTGCCCGCAACCGTGCGTCGAAGAGCAGCTCCGCCACTAGGACGCCCGTGCCGACATCCCAACGGACTCTTCCTGTACGGCAGTTCTCCATGGCCTGAACCGCCACGTCTTTCGGTGAGCATCCCGGGTCACCGTGGTAGATGGCCAGATAGCGGTCCACACCATCGCGATGGGCTCGCACTATGTGCTGCGAATCTCTGCCGAGCAGTTCTCTGTGCATCCCGATCCGTACCCGTTCGACGTGCCCGACCGTGTGCAGTCCGCCGTCCAGCGGTGACTCCAGCTCCGTGAGCAGCCGTTCCAGTACGCCGGACGCCTCGACGAGGGAGCGGTACGAGCGCGCCGCCGGCCGCTGGGAGGAGCTCGGGGTCTCGTGGTGACCGAGCAGTCGGATCAGTGATTCCTCGGGCAGTTCGAGGATGTCCTCCAGGGCGCGCACGGCCCGCATCGACTCGTTGCGCTGCGGCCGCCGTGCACCTTGCTGCCAGTAACTCAGGCTCGTCACGCCGACCTTGATGCCCTGGCGCGACAGATGGTGCTGCACCCGGTGCAGCGGCAGTCGTCGTGCGGCGATCGCGGCCCGCAGCGCGACATGGAAGGGGCCGGTTCGCAGGGCCGTCTCCAGGGTCGGTGTCCGTTCCGCTTCCATCTGCCGTTCGCCGAGCCGCATCCGGGTCTCCCGCTTCTGCGCGCCGGGTCCACGGGCCGCCACTGTGAACATTCACAGTGCCGTGCCGGGTCGTTCGCGCCGGTCGGAGTGGTGCGGCTGGTTGGTGGACGTGAGTTGTTCACATCCGTACTACGTCATTCACCGCACCAAGTCACCCGGCATTGAAGCGTGTTGACCTGCACTCGACAAGACTCGATGCTCGCCAAAGCGTCCGGACGCGCTCCTCCACCCCACACCCCGATCAGGGAGGACCGCGATGCGCACTCCGACCATCCGATCCCGAACAGGCGCCATGCGCCGCAGACGCCTGCGTCTGACCGCCCTCACGGCCGCCGTGGCCGCGTCCCTGGCCCTGCCGACGGCCACGGCGACAGCGGACTCCTCGGCCCTCGCCGCCAAGCGCCTGAACATCACCATGCAGGCGCAGCAGAAGACGAACTGGTGCTGGGCCGCGAGCGGCAACACCATCGCTAGCTGGTTCGGCCGGAACTACTCCCAGAACCAGTTCTGCAACGCCGCCTTCGGCCGCGCCCAGGGCTCCGACTGCCCCAACTACCAAGCCACGCTGGGCAATGTGCAGGACGGGCTGTACTGGGCGGGCATCGCGCCCGGCTCGTACGTGACCGGCTGGCTGCGCTACTCCACCGTGCAGACCGAGATCGACGCGAACCGTCCCGTCGAGACCCGCATCCAGTGGTCCAGCGGCGGTGGCCACATGCACGTCCTGTACGGCTACGACGACGCGAACAGCTGGGTCTACTGGGGCGACCCCTGGCCGTCCAACAGCCGGTACAACTGGGCGTCCCACGACTGGTACATCGGCAACAACTCGTTCTCCTGGACCCACTCGCTCTACCGGATCGGGGCGTGAACACGATGCGACGACGGATCACGGTCCCGGTGCTCGCCGGAACCGGCGCGGCCCTCCTGCTCGGCCTCGCGGCCCCGCACGCGAGCGCGGCGCCCACCCCCGTACCGGACCACGCGCGCGTGGCGGCGCACGACGCGGCGGAGTCGCCGCGGACGCTGAGCACCCTCGCCCGCTTCTTCGCCCGGGGCGGCGCGCTCGCCGCATCGGCCGCGGCCCCCCGCGTAGAGGGCACCCAGGCCGTACCCGTCTACTACCTGTCGCGCGACTTCGTGGCAGGCAAGAAGGGGGCGGACGTGGCCGAGTTGGAATTCCTCGCCTCCAAGGCGGTGGCGTCCGACGGGCAGCAGGCGTCCCTGTGGACCGTCGAGCGGCAGGGCTCCTGGAAGGTGGTCAACATCGCCTCCGGGGACGACGAGATCAGGTACGCCCGCCTGGGACAGCGCACGATGCCCGGGGGCACCGTCTTCCAGGAGCCGCAGATCAACGCCTGGTACGTGACCGGGCACGCGCGCGTGGTGCCGCTCGACGCGGACGCGGTCAAGGCCGTGGGCAAGGCAGGGGTCCCGCTATCGGCGTACCGGGCCCGCGTCGCCCGCGCCTACGGGGACAAGCTGCCGGGCTCCGCCTACGCGGAGAAGGGCGAGGCCGGGGGGTACGGAACGGCTCCGGACGAGGCGCGGACGCCGATGATGGTCGTGTCCATTGTGGCGGGAGCCGGTGCGCTGGTCGCCCTAGGCCTGAGCGGGATCGCTGTGCGCCGCGCCCGGTCGCGCCGCACGGACTGAGCGGCCCGGCCGTTCGGGGTGCCGGGCCCGCCACCGCCGGGCACCCCGAACTGTCACACCCCGCAAGTAGGGTGTCTGACATGGCCGACCCCTCCAGCTACCGCCCCAAGCCGGGACAGATTCCCGACACCCCAGGGGTGTACAGGTTCCGCGACGAGCACCGCCGGGTGATCTACGTCGGGAAGGCGAAGAGCCTGCGCCAGCGCCTGGCGAACTACTTCCAGGACCTGGCGAACCTGCACCCCCGCACCCGCACGATGGTGACCACGGCCGCGTCCGTGGAGTGGACGGTGGTGTCCACGGAGGTCGAGGCGCTGCAGCTGGAGTACTCCTGGATCAAGGAGTACGACCCCCGGTTCAACGTCAAGTACCGCGACGACAAGAGCTACCCGTACCTCGCAGTGACCATGAACGAGGAGTTTCCCCGCGTCCAGGTGATGCGTGGCCAGAAGAAGAAGGGCGTCCGCTACTTCGGTCCCTACGGGCACGCGTGGGCGATCCGCGACACCGTGGACCTGCTCCTGCGGGTGTTCCCCGTACGCACCTGCTCGGCGGGGGTCTTCAAGAACGCGGCGCGCACCGGACGCCCCTGCCTGCTCGGCTACATCGGCAAGTGCTCGGCCCCCTGCGTGGGCCGGGTCACCCCCGAGGAGCACCACGAACTGGCCGAGGAGTTCTGCGACTTCATGGCCGGCCGCACGGGCACGTACCTCCGCCGCCTGGAGAAGGACATGACGGCGGCCGCGGAGGAGATGGAGTACGAGCGCGCCGCCCGCCTGCGGGACGACATCGAGGCCTTGAGGAAGGCCATGGAGAAGAGCGCCGTCGTCCTCGCGGACGCCACGGACGCCGACCTCATCGCCCTCGCCGAGGACGAGCTGGAGGCCGCGGTCCAGATCTTCCACGTGCGCGGCGGACGTGTCAGGGGCCAGCGCGGCTGGGTCACCGACAAGGTCGAGGCCGTCACCAGCGGTGACCTCGTCGAGCACGCCCTCCAGCAGCTCTACGGCGAGGAGCGGGGCGACTCCGTCCCCAAGGAGGTCCTCGTTCCCGCGCTGCCCGACCCGGTGGAGCCGATCCAGGCCTGGCTGACGGAGCGCCGCGGCGCGAACGTGTCGTTGCGCATCCCGCAGCGGGGCGACAAGAAGGCCCTCATGGAGACCGTGCACCGGAACGCACAGCAGGCACTGGCCCTCCACAAGACGAAGCGCGCCTCCGACCTCACCACGCGCTCCCGCGCGCTGGAGGAGATCGCCGAGGCTCTCGACCTGGACAGCGCACCGCTGCGCATCGAGTGCTACGACATCTCGCACCTCCAGGGCGACGACGTCGTGGCCTCCATGGTGGTCTTCGAGGACGGCCTCGCCCGCAAGAGCGAGTACCGCCGCTTCCAGATCAAGGGCTTCGAGGGCCAGGACGACGTCCGGTCCATGCACGAGGTGATCACCCGTCGCTTCAAGCGGTACCTGGCGGCGCAGGAGAAGTACGGCGAGTGGTCCGACGCGGAGCTGGACGACGACGAGAACCCCGTGGAGTCCCGCCTCACCGAGGACGACGGGCGCCCCAAGAGGTTCGCGTACCCGCCGCAGCTCGTCGTGGTGGACGGTGGGCAGCCGCAGGTCGCGGCGGCCAAGCGGGCCCTCGACGAGCTGGGCATCGAGGACATCGCGGTCTGCGGACTGGCCAAGCGCCTCGAAGAGGTCTGGGTGCCGGACGAGGACGATCCGGTGATCCTGCCGCGCACCAGTGAGGGGCTCTACCTCCTCCAGCGCGTCCGTGACGAGGCTCACCGCTTCGCCATCACCTACCAGCGCGCCAAGCGGGCCAAGCGCTTCAGGGCGGGCCCCCTGGACGACGTACAGGGGCTGGGCGACGCGCGCAAGCAGGCCCTGATCAAGCACTTCGGTTCGGTGAAGCGGCTACGGTCCGCCACAATCGACCAGATCTGCGAGGTTCCCGGCATAGGACGCAAGACGGCCGAGACGATCGTGGCGGCCTTCGCGCAGGCGGCACCGGTGGCGCCCGCCGTGAACACGGCCACCGGAGAGATCATGGAAGACGAAGAGGACACTGCGGCCGGTGCGACGGACGCGCCGTCCGGCGAGGAGTCCGTCACTGCGGGCGCCTCGGAAGAACGACGGGGGCAGGAGCCATGAGCGAGCACGACGAACCCACCAGCGGCACAGCACAAGACCCCGCACCGCAGGAACAGCCGCAACCAGAGCACGGAGAACAGGTGAGCACGGGCGCAGCCCCAGGGGCGAACGTCGAGACCACGGTCGTCCCGGACGCCGCCATCCCCGAGCTGGTGATCATCTCCGGGATGTCGGGCGCGGGCCGGTCCACGGCAGCGAAGTGTCTGGAGGACCTCGGCTGGTTCGTCGTCGACAACCTGCCGCCCGCCCTGATCCCCACCATGGTGGAGCTCGGCGCCCGCTCACAGGGCAACGTGGCGCGGATCGCGGTCGTCGTCGACGTACGAGGCCGCCGCTTCTTCGACAACCTCCGGGAGTCCCTCGCGGACCTGGAGTCCAAGCACGTCACCCGGCGCATCGTCTTCCTGGAGTCCTCCGACGAGGCCCTGGTGCGCCGCTTCGAGTCGGTGCGCCGCCCGCACCCCCTCCAGGGCGACGGCCGCATCGTCGACGGCATCGCCGCGGAGCGTGAGCTCCTTCGCGAGCTGCGTGGCGACGCGGACCTGGTCATCGACACCTCCAGCCTGAACGTGCACGAGCTGCGCGCCAAGATGGACGCCCAGTTCGCGGGCGAGGAGGAGCCCGAGCTGCGGGCCACCGTCATGTCGTTCGGCTTCAAGTACGGACTGCCGGTCGACGCCGACCTCGTCGTCGACATGCGCTTCCTGCCGAACCCGCACTGGGTCCCCGAGCTGCGCCCCTTCACCGGTCTCAACGAGGAGGTGTCGAACTACGTCTTCTCGCAGCCCGGCGCCAAGGAGTTCCTCGACCGCTACACCGAGCTGCTCCAGCTCATCGCGGCCGGCTACCGCCGCGAGGGCAAGCGGTACGTGACCATCGCCGTCGGCTGCACCGGCGGCAAGCACCGCTCGGTGGCCACGTCGGAGAAGCTCGCCGCCCGGCTGGCCTCCCAGGGTGTGGAGACCGTGGTCGTGCACCGGGACATGGGTCGCGAATGACGGGACGTACGCTGCGGCTCACCAGCAGGATCGGCCGCAGGAGCTCACCGCCCAGGCTCCGCAAGGGCACCACGCCGAAGGTCGTCGCCCTCGGCGGCGGCATGGGCCTGTCGGCGTCCCTGGCCGCGCTGCGCCGCATCACGGGCGACCTCACGGCCGTCGTCACGGTCGCCGACGACGGCGGCTCCAGCGGGCGGCTCCGGGACGAGCTGGGCGTGCTGCCGCCCGGCGACCTGCGCAAGGCCCTCGCGGCGCTGTGCGGCGACGACGACTGGGGCCAGACCTGGGCCCGCGTCATCCAGCACCGGTTCCAGTCGCCGGGCGAGATGAACGGGCACGCGGTCGGCAATCTGCTGATCGTCGCCCTGTGGGAGCAGCTCGGCGACCACGTGCAGGCCCTGGACCTGGTCGGCAAGCTGCTCGGCGCGCACGGGCGCGTGCTGCCCATGTCGGCCGTGCCGCTGGAGCTCCAGGCCCTGGTGAAGGGGCACGATCCGGCGCGGCCGGACGACGTGGACACCGTGCGCGGTCAGGCGACCGTCGCGCTCACCCCGGGCGAGGTGCAGTCCGTGCACCTGGTGCCGCACGACCCGCCGGCCGTCCCCGAAGCGGTCGCGGCGGTGCTCGACGCGGACTGGGTGGTGCTCGGCCCGGGCTCCTGGTTCTCGTCCGTGATCCCGCACCTGCTGGTCCCCGAGCTGCTCGACGCGCTCGTCGAGACGAAGGCCCGCCGGGTCCTCTCGCTCAACCTCGCTCCGCAACCCGGAGAAACCGAAGGGTTCTCACCGCAGCGTCATTTGGAGGTTTTGGGACGACACGCCCCTAAACTCGCCCTGGACGTGGTGCTGGCCGACGAGGCCGCCGTGCCCGACCGCGAAGAGCTCACCGACGCTGCCAAGGAGCGTTTCGGTGCCGCGGTCGAGCTGGCGCCGGTGGCCAGGCCCGACGGGACTCCGAGGCACGATCCGGAGCTGTTGGCCGCCGCGTACGACCGTATTTTTCGGATGCATGGAAGGATCGGCCCATGGCGATGACGGCAGCGGTGAAGGACGAAATCTCCCGGCTCCCCGTCACCCGGACCTGCTGCAGAAAGGCCGAGGTCTCGGCCATTCTGCGGTTTGCGGGCGGCCTTCACCTGGTGAGCGGCCGCATCGTGATCGAGGCGGAGCTGGACACCGCGATGGCCGCCCGGCGGCTCAAGCGGGACATCCTCGAGATCTTCGGGCACAGCTCGGAGCTGATCGTGATGGCGCCCGGCGGACTGCGCCGCGGTTCGCGTTTTGTCGTACGGGTCGTCGCGGGCGGCGACCAGCTGGCCCGGCAGACGGGCCTGGTGGACGGCCGGGGCCGCCCGATCCGGGGTCTTCCGCCGCAGGTGGTCTCGGGGGCCACCTGCGACGCCGAGGCGGCCTGGCGCGGCGCGTTCCTGGCCCACGGCTCGCTCACCGAGCCGGGCCGCTCCAGCTCCCTGGAGGTGACCTGCCCGGGCCCGGAGGCCGCGCTCGCCCTGGTCGGCGCCGCACGACGGCTCTCGATCGCCGCGAAGGCCCGTGAGGTGCGCGGTGTGGACCGCGTGGTCGTCCGGGACGGCGATGCGATCGGCGCCCTGCTCACCCGGATGGGCGCACACGAGTCGGTGCTGGCCTGGGAGGAGCGGCGGATGCGCCGCGAGGTCCGCGCCACCGCCAACCGCCTCGCCAACTTCGACGACGCGAACCTGCGCCGCTCGGCCCGAGCGGCCGTCGCCGCGGGCGCCCGCGTGCAGCGCGCCCTGGAGATCCTCGCCGACGAGGTGCCCGAGCACCTCGCCGCGGCCGGCCGGCTGCGCATGGAGCACAAGCAGGCATCCCTGGAGGAGCTGGGCGCACTCGCCGACCCGCCGCTGACCAAGGACGCCGTCGCGGGCCGCATCCGCCGACTGCTCGCCATGGCGGACAAGCGGGCGCAGGACCTCGGCATCCCGGGCACGGAGTCGAACCTCACGGAGGACCTGGCCGAGGAGATGGCGGACAACCTGGCGGGCTGAGACCGCTGGTAGGCCGACACGCCGGTGGCGGCGCCCTCAGGGGGCGCCGCCACCGGCTTTTCCGTATCCGCGAAGGAGACTTGAGGCCCCCTTGACTTGACCATGAACTGTCACGAGTCTGGCGCCAGTTCGCTACTGCGGCATCACGCCACAACCGCGACAGACAACCGCAAGGGGGGCTCATGAGACGAAGAGCGAGATCGATCCTCGCTGTCGGAGCACTTGTCCTGGGGCTGGGAGGGGCGGTCATCGCGCCCGTCGCCCAGGCGGACGGCGGAGGGTCCACCACGAGGAGCTCGGCGAGTGACGACCCCGGCGCGGACGCCGTCAAGGTGTTCCGCGCCGACGTGACGAAGGAGCAGGTACCCCTGCTCCTCCAGGCGGGCCAGGACGCCCATGAACTCAGCGAGCAGGCACCCGAGAAGGGCACCGCGGAGGTCGAGGTCTACCTCACCGACCGCCAGGCCGCCGCACTGCGCAAGGAGGGCGTGAAGCTCACCGAGCACCAGTTGACCGCCAAGGCCGAGGCCCGCGTGGCAGCCGCGGGGGACGGCGTCTTCCGCCCCTACAGCGGAAAGGGCAACCTCCAGGAGGAGGTGCTCCGCACCGGACAGGACCACCCCGACCTCACCAAGGTCGTCTCCATCGGAAAGACGCTCCAGGGCCAGGACATCCTCGCGATCAAGGTGAGCAAGGGCGCCAAGAAGGTCAAGGACGGCGCGAAGCCCTCCGTGCTCTACATGGCGAACCAGCACGCGCGCGAGTGGATCACCCCGGAGATGACCCGCCGCCTGATGCACCACTACGTGGACAACTACTCCAAGGACGCGCGCATCAAGAAGCTCGTCGACTCCACGGAGCTGTGGTTCGTCCTCTCCGCCAACCCCGACGGCTACGACTGGACGTTCAAGGACGAGGCCAACCGCCAGTGGCGCAAGAACATGCGCGACAACAACGGCGACGGCAAGTACACCAACGCCGACGGCGTCGACCTCAACCGCAACTTCGCCTACAAGTGGGGCTACGACGACGAGGGCTCGTCCCCGAGCCCCGCCAACCAGACCTACCGCGGCGCGAGCCCGAACTCCGAGCCGGAGACCAGGGCCGTCGACGCCTTCGAGAAGCGCGTCGGCTTCGACTACGCCATCAACTACCACTCCGCGGCCGAACTCCTCCTCTACGGAGTGGGCTGGCAGGTCGCCACCCCGACCCCGGACGACGTCCTCTACAAGGCACTCGCCGGCACCCCGGAGAACTCCGCGATCCCCGGCTACCACCCGCAGGTCTCGTCGGAGCTGTACACGACGAACGGCGAGGCGGACGGGCACGCCGGTAACGTGAACGGCGTCTCGATGTTCACCCCCGAGATGAGCACCTGCCAGACCGCCTCGAACGTCGACCCGAACGATGCGTGGCGGCCCCAGGACTGCGCGTCGATCTTCACGTTCCCGGACGACGAGAAGCTCATCCAGGCCGAGTTCGCGAAGAATGTCCCCTTCGCCCTCTCCGTCGCGGAGACCGCGTCCCACCCCGACCAGCCCTCGTCCTCGGTCGGCCTGCAGGCTCCCGACTTCACCCCGGCGAAGTTCAGCACTTCGTACGCGCGCGGTGGTGACCAGGAAGTCTCCGTCGTCGTACGTAAGTCGGTACGCGACAAGGAGCTGAACTACCGCATCAATGGCGGCCGTTCGCACGACGAGGAATTGCGGGCCTGGAAGGGCGGCGAGACCTACGGCGGCGACGACAATCTTCACTTCGACGCCTATAGGGCGAAGGTCGAGGACGCCGATGTGGGCGACAAGGTAGAGGTGTGGTTCACCGGACGCACGAAATCCGGAAAGCGCACCAGTAGTGAGCACTTCACCTACACCGTCGCGGCACGCCCGAAGGGCGACACTCTCGTCGTCGCGGAAAACGACGCCGCAGGGACGCAAACGGCCGCCTACGTGGACGCGCTCAAGGCAGCCGGGCGCAGCGCCTCCGTGTGGAACGTCGCCCAGCAGGGCGCACCCGACGCCCTGGGCGTCCTCGACCACTTCAAGGCGGTCGTCCACTACACGGGCGCCGACCGCCCCGGCCTGGCCACACAGCTGGCCCTGCGCGACTACCTGAACGAGGGCGGCAAGCTCGTCGAGGCCGGTGAGAAGGCGGGTGGCTCCGTCGCCATCGGCGACACCACGACGAACGACTTCAGTCAGTACTACCTGGGCGCCTACTCCCGCACGGCCGCCCCGGTGGCGACCCGCTTCGACGGCTCCGGCGCCCTCGACGGCATCGCGGCCGCGCTCGGCGACGCCCCCGGCAACCCGCTGAACGGCGCCGGTCTGTACGAGGCCACCTCGGCCACCCTGCCGCAGTTCAAGAGCGCGGGAGCGGGCCAGTACGAAGGCGCGGGCATGGCCGCCGCCGTCCACACGGACGACGCCTACAAGCGTCTGACCCGCACCATCGACCTCACCGGCGTCACCGCGGCGCAGCAGCCGTCCTTGCGGATGCAGCTCCTGTGGGACACCGAGCAGGGCTACGACCACGTCATCCTCGAGGCCCACACGGCCGGCGCGGAGGACTGGACGACCCTGCCGGACCGGGACGGCCTGACGTCGAACAAGGTGCCCACCGAATGCGAGGCCGGCTTCTTCGTCCAGGACCACCCGGCGCTCACCCGCTATCTGACGCCGGACGGCGCCGCCTGCGGGAACACCGGGACCTCCGGGGCCTGGAACAGCCTCACCGGCTCCTCGGACGACTGGAAGACGGTGACGTACGACCTGAGCGCCTACGCGGGCAAGTCCGTCGAGGTGTCCCTCGCCTACGTCTCCGACCCCGGAACCGGCGGCGAGGGCGTGCGCGCCGACAACGCCTCCGTGGTCATCGGGGGACAGGCGACCGAGACCGAGGGCTTCGAGACGTCCCTGGGCGTCTGGACGGTCCCCGGACCGCCCGCGGGAAGCCCGCCCGCCGTCAAGGACTGGGCCCGCGCCCAGGACCTGTTCACGACCTACGGCGCGGTCAGCACTCCGGACACCGTTCTCCTCGGATTCGGTCTGGAACACGTCACCGGAACCGCGGACCGAAATGCGCTCATCCGAAAGGCCCTGCGCTCAATTAGCGACTAATCAGGGCTGAAATACCGGAGAAATATGCGGCGGCCCGTACGTTACTGGCGAGTACGGGCCGCTGTGCCCTGCATAGAGCCGCTCGATGTCACCCCAAGCCCTTATGGGAGGTAGGGTCGGAGGCGGTCGGGGACATCCCAATAAATCTCGCCGGCGTCGAAACCCGGCGTACCAACGAGGAGATCGGTTCGTGACGATCCGCGTAGGCATCAACGGCTTTGGCCGCATCGGTCGTAACTACTTCCGCGCGCTGCTGGAGCAGGGTGCAGACATCGAGATCGTGGCTGTCAACGACCTTGGTGACACCGCGACCACCGCACACCTCCTGAAGTACGACACCATCCTGGGCCGCCTCAAGGCCGAGGTGTCGCACACCGAGGACACCATCACCGTCGACGGCCACACCATCAAGGTGCTGTCCGAGCGCAACCCCGCCGACATTCCGTGGGGCGAGCTGGGCGTCGACATCGTCATCGAGTCGACCGGCATCTTCACCAAGAAGGCCGACGCCGAGAAGCACATCGCGGGTGGCGCCAAGAAGGTCCTCATCTCGGCTCCGGCCTCCGACGAGGACATCACCATCGTGATGGGCGTCAACCAGGACAAGTACGAGCCGGCGAACCACCACGTCATCTCGAACGCGTCCTGCACCACCAACTGTGTGGCGCCGATGGCCAAGGTTCTGGACGAGAACTTCGGCATCGTCAAGGGCCTCATGACGACGGTCCACGCGTACACGAACGACCAGCGCATCCTGGACTTCCCGCACAAGGACCTGCGTCGCGCCCGCGCCGCCGCGGAGAACATCATCCCGACCACGACGGGTGCCGCCAAGGCCACCGCCTTGGTCCTGCCGCAGCTCAAGGGCAAGCTCGACGGCATCGCGATGCGCGTCCCGGTCCCGACCGGTTCGGCCACCGACCTGGTCGTCGACCTGCAGCGCGAGGTCACCAAGGACGAGGTCAACGCCGCGTTCAAGAAGGCCGCCGACGACGGTGACCTGAAGGGCATCCTCTTCTACACCGAGGACCCGATCGTTTCCTCGGACATCGTGAGCGACCCGGCCTCCTGCACCTTCGACTCCTCCCTGACGATGGTTCAGGAAGGCAAGACGGTGAAGATCCTCGGCTGGTACGACAACGAGTGGGGCTACTCCAACCGCCTCGTGGACCTGACGGTCTTCGTCGGTGGTCAGCTCTAAGGTTCTTAGAGCAGCAAGGCACTTAGATGTGAGCGAAGGGTCCGGACCCGCGCGACGCCGCGCGCCGTCCGGGCCCTTCGCGCGTCAGCCTCAAAGCCCTCCCAAGGAGTCCAGTTCATGAAGACCATCGAGGAACTTCTCGCCGAAGGGGTCGACGGCAAGCGGGTGTTCGTCCGCGCCGACCTCAACGTGCCGCTGGCCGATGGCCTGATCACCGACGACGGCCGCATCCGCGCCGTCCTGCCCACCGTCAAGGCCCTCGCGGACGCGGGCGCCAAGGTGGTCGTCGCCTCCCACCTGGGCCGCCCCAAGGGCGCCCCGGACCCGGCGTTCTCCCTCCTGCCCGCCGCCGAGCGCCTCGCCGAGCTCCTCGGCAAGCCGGTCGCGTTCGCCCAGGACACGGTCGGCCCCGCCGCCCACGACGCCGTGAACGGTCTGGAGCCCGGCCAGGTCGCCGTCATCGAGAACCTGCGCTTCAACGCGGGGGAGACGAGCAAGGACGACACCGAGCGCGGCGAGTTCGCCGACCAGCTCGCCGCCCTGGCCGACGTCTACGTAGGCGACGGGTTCGGCGCGGTGCACCGCAAGCACGCTTCCGTGTACGACCTTCCGGCCCGGCTGCCGCACTACGCCGGCTTCCTCATCGCCACCGAGGTCGGCGTCCTGAAGAAGCTCACGGAGGACGTCAAGCGCCCCTACGTGGTCGCGCTCGGCGGCGCCAAGGTCTCCGACAAGCTGGCCGTCATCGACCAGCTGCTCGGCAAGGCCGACCGCCTCCTCATCGGTGGCGGCATGGCGTACACGTTCCTCAAGGCCAAGGGCTACGAGGTCGGCATCTCGCTGCTCCAGGAGAACCAGCTGCCGGCCGTCACGGAGTACATGGAGCGCGCCGAGAAGAACGGCGTGGAGATCGTGCTGCCGGTCGACGTCCTGGTCTCCACGGAGTTCCCCGACCTGAAGACGAAGGCCCCGGCCAACCCCTCCACCGTCGCCGCGGACGCCATCCCGGCCGACCAGGAGGGTCTGGACATCGGTCCGGAGACCCGCAAGCTGTACGCCTCGAAGCTCGCCGACGCCGCCACCGTCTTCTGGAACGGCCCCATGGGCGTCTTCGAGCACCCCGACTACGCCGAGGGCACCAAGGCGGTCGCCCAGGCCCTCATCGACTCTTCGGCGTTCACCGTGGTGGGTGGCGGAGACTCCGCCGCGGCGGTCCGTACGCTGGGCTTCGACGAGAAGGCATTCGGCCACATCTCGACCGGCGGCGGCGCCTCCCTCGAGTACCTCGAGGGCAAGACGCTGCCCGGTCTCGCCGCACTGGAGGACTGACCCCGCATGACCGCTCCTGTACAGGGCCGCACGCCGCTGATGGCGGGCAACTGGAAGATGAACCTCAACCACCTCGAGGCCATCGCGCACGTCCAGAAGCTCGCCTTCGCCCTCGCGGACAAGGACTACGAGGCCGTCGAGGTCGCCGTCCTGCCGCCGTTCACCGACCTGCGGTCGGTGCAGACGCTGGTCGACGGCGACAAGCTCAAGATCAAGTACGGCGCCCAGGACATCTCGGCGCACGACTCCGGCGCGTACACCGGTGAGATCTCGGGCCCGATGCTCTCGAAGCTCAAGTGCACGTACGTCGCGATCGGCCACTCCGAGCGCCGGCAGTACCACAACGAGACCGACGAGATCGTCAACGCCAAGGTGAAGGCCGCCTACAAGCACGGCCTGACCCCGATCCTCTGCGTCGGCGAGGAGCTGGACGTCCGCGAGGCGGGCAACCACGTCTCCCACACGCTCGAGCAGGTCGAGGGCGGCCTCAAGGACCTGCCCGCCGAGCAGGCCGAGACCATCGTCATCGCCTACGAGCCGGTGTGGGCCATCGGCACCGGCAAGGTGTGCGGCTCGGACGACGCGCAGGAGGTCTGCGCGGCGATCCGCGGCAAGCTCGCCGAGCTGTACTCGCAGGACATCGCCGACAAGATCCGCATTCAGTACGGCGGCTCGGTGAAGTCGGGCAACGTCGCGGAGATCATGGCCAAGCCGGACATCGACGGTGCCCTCATCGGCGGTGCCTCGCTGGACACCGACGAGTTCGTCAAGATCGTCCGCTTCCACGAGCAGTGACGCGGCCAGTGAGTATGCGCTAGCGGCGATACGTCGTACCCTTGCGGGGCCGAGGCTCCATCCAGAGCTTCGGCCCCGTCCGAACAAGTCCGAGGAAGTTGGTCCAGCCGTGGTTATGGGGTTCTCGATCGCCCTGATCGTCTTCAGCCTGCTGCTGATGCTCCTGGTGCTCATGCACAAGGGAAAGGGTGGCGGCCTCTCCGACATGTTCGGTGGCGGCATGCAGTCCTCCGTCGGCGGCTCCTCGGTCGCCGAGCGGAACCTCGACCGGATCACGATCGTGATCGGTCTGCTCTGGTTCGCGTGCATCGTCGTGCTCGGCATCCTGATGAAGATCAACAACTGACCTTCGGGCGCCGCGCCTTCGGTACGACCCGTTACAACTGCACATAGCTCACGTAAAGCCCCATGTACGGTACGCGTTCAACAGCGCGGCCTATCATGGGGCTTGCGTCTAGGGGAGGGGATGTAACTCCAATCACTGGACGCGCGTTGGGCCTTACGTAGACTGAGGCGCTCCGCGGCGAAGCGAGACGCCGACACGCTTCGCGGCACCATCACGCAGGGAGTTACGACCGTGGCAAGTGGCAACGCGATCCGAGGAAGTCGGGTCGGGGCGGGGCCGATGGGCGAGGCCGAGCGTGGCGAGTCCGCGCCGCGCCTGCGCATCTCCTTCTGGTGCTCGAACGGGCACGAGACGCAGCCGAGCTTCGCCTCCGACGCGCAGGTGCCGGAGACCTGGGACTGTCCGCGCTGCGGATTCCCGGCCGGACAGGACCGGGACAATCCGCCGGACCCGCCGCGTACCGAGCCGTACAAGACGCACCTCGCGTACGTCCGGGAGCGGCGCAGCGACGCGGACGGCGAGGCCATCCTCGCCGAGGCGCTCGCGAAACTGCGGGGCGAGATCTGACATACCGGCCGGGCCGGGCACTTGGGACAGTGCCCGGCCCGTTCGCGTGCCCGGGATTCGCTGCGTCGAAAGGCCCGATTCACCCTGATCAACTAGGTTGGGTGGCGGAAGTGGGGCAAGGCCCGTACGCGCGTGCGAGAGAAGGCTGAAGGTCGAGATGAACGCGTCCGACAAGCAGGTAGCACTGACCCAGAGGCCCGAGTGGCAGGCGCTCGTCAAGCACCGGGAACAGCTGGGTGACGTGGGCCTCCGGGAGCTGTTCGCGGCCGATCCGGCACGCGGCTCCGGCTATGCGCTGCAGGTCGGCGATCTGTACGTCGACTACTCCAAGCACCTGGTCACGGACGAGACGCTCCGGCTGCTGCGCGAGCTGGCCGCCGCGACCGACGTCTTCGGTCTGCGGGACGCCATGTTCCGCGGCGACAAGATCAACACCACCGAGGACCGGGCCGTGCTGCACACGGCGCTGCGCGCCCCGCGCGACGCCGTGATCGAGGTCGACGGCGAGAACGTGGTGCCGGGCGTGCACGCCGTGCTCGACAAGATGGCGGCCTTCGCCGACAAGGTCCGCTCGGGCGAGTGGACCGGCCACACCGGCAAGCGCATCAAGAACGTCGTCAACATCGGCATCGGCGGCTCCGACCTCGGTCCGGCGATGGCCTACGAGGTGCTGCGCTCCTTCACCGACCGCGACCTCACGGTCCGCTTCGTGTCGAACGTCGACGGGGCCGACCTCCACGAGGCCGTACGGGACCTGGACCCCGCCGAGACGCTGTTCGTCATCGCCTCCAAGACCTTCACCACCATCGAGACCATCACGAACGCGACCTCCGCGCGCAACTGGCTCCTCACCGAACTGAGGGCCGGTCAGGAAGCCGTCGCCAAGCACTTCGTGGCCCTGTCGACGAACTCCGAGAAGGTGTCGGACTTCGGCATCGACACGGCCAACATGTTCGAGTTCTGGGACTGGGTCGGCGGACGTTATTCGTATGACTCCGCGATCGGCCTCTCCCTGATGATCGCCATCGGCCCCGACGCATTCCGCGAGATGCTCGACGGCTTCCACCGCGTCGACGAGCACTTCCGCACCGCGCCCGCCGAGTCCAACGTGCCACTCCTGATGGGCCTGTTGGGCATCTGGTACGGCAACTTCCACGACGCCCAGTCGCACGCCGTGCTGCCGTACAGCCACTACTTGTCGAAGTTCACCGCCTACTTGCAGCAGCTCGACATGGAGTCGAACGGCAAGTACGTGCAGCGCGACGGCGAGGAGGTCGGCTGGCAGACCGGCCCCGTGGTGTGGGGTACCCCGGGCACGAACGGCCAGCACGCCTACTACCAACTCATCCACCAGGGCACGAAGTTGATCCCGGCGGACTTCATCGGCTTCGCCGAGCCGGTCGCCGATCTGCAGCCCGGGCTCGTCGCCCAGCACGACCTCCTGATGGCCAACTTCTTCGCGCAGACCCAGGCGCTCGCGTTCGGCAAGACGCCCGACGAGGTGCGCGCGGAGGGCGTCGCCGAGGACCTGGTGCCGCACAAGACGTTCAAGGGCAACCACCCGACCACGACCCTCCTGGCGAAGGAACTGACCCCGTCGGTCCTCGGCCAGCTCGTCGCCCTCTACGAACACAAGGTGTTCGTCCAGGGCGCCGTCTGGAACATCGACTCCTTCGACCAGTGGGGCGTCGAGCTCGGCAAGGTCCTCGCCAAGCGCGTCGAACCCGCCCTCACCGAAGGCACCGACGTCCCGGGCCTGGACGAGTCGACCAAGTCCCTCGTCGCCAAGTACCGCGAGCTGCGCGGCCGTTAATCGGATGCGCGAGGGTCTTCCGGCGGGTGAGACTGCCCATCCGTCCGTCACCCCGCCGGGAGGCACCTCGTGGACCACCTCATGTCGGCACTCGCCGACCCCGAACGACTCAGGCTGTACGCGCGCATCGTGCTGGACGACCTGCCGCCGCGCGAGGCCGACTCCCCGGTCGCCCGCAAGCACCTGGGCAAGCTGATCGCCTCGGGGCTCGTCGAGCGGCGCGAGGACGGGTCGCTGCGGGCCGGGCCCGAGGTGTTCCGCCGGGCCCGGACTCCCGAGCCCACCACGGGAGTTCCGCGCCATCTCACCGGATTCTTCGCCGGCGGCCGGCTGACGGCGATCCCGGTGCGCCCCGCCGTGCGGCACGAACTCCTCGTCCACCTCACGGACACCCTCTTCGACACGGACCGCACCTACAGCGAGCGCGAGATCAACGAGGCCCTGCACACCGTCCACGACGACACCGCCGCCCTGCGCCGCTACTGCGTCAGCGAGGGGATCCTCGTACGGGAACGGGACGGGTCCGACTACCGACTCCCGCAGCCCGCGTAGGACCGCCGCCCCGGCACACGATCCACGAGGAAGGGCCCCGCCTCCCTGAGGAGAACGGGGCCCTACGCGCGCGTGGTGGCGATGCGCGTCACGCGACAGCGGGCGGATACAGCTCCGGCGGCAGCTGCGACGCCGCCGCGGAGTCGAGCAGCCACAGGGTGCGCGAGCGGCCGTAGGCGCCCGCGGCCGGGGCCTGGATCTCGCCCGCGCCCGACAGGGCGATCGCGGCGGCCTTCGCCTTGTCCTCGCCGGCCGCGAGGAGCCACACCTCACGCGCGGCACGGATCGCCGGGAGCGTGAGCGTGACGCGGGTGGGCGGGGGCTTGGGCGCGCCGCGCACGCCGACCACTGTCCGCTCCGTCTCACGGACCGCCGGGAGCTCGGGGAAGAGCGACGCGACGTGCGTGTCCGGGCCGACGCCGAGCATCAGGACGTCGAAGGTCGGCACCGGGCCGTGGTCCTCGGGGCCCGCGGCAGCGGCGAGTTCGGCCGCGTACGCCTCGGCCGCGGCGTCCGCCTCGTACGGGCCGTCCGACGCGGGCATGGGGTGCACGCGCGCGGGGTCGAGCGGCACCGCGTCGAGCAGCGCCTCCCTGGCCTGGGTGTAGTTGCGCTCCGGGTCGCCGTCCGGCAGGAACCGCTCGTCGCCCCACCACAGGTCGAGGCGGCCCCAGTCGATCGCGTCCCGCGCGGGCGCCGTGTTCAGGGCCGCCAGCAGGCCGTTGCCGTTGCGGCCACCGGTGAGGACCACGGAGGCGTAGCCGCGGGCGGCCTGGGCGTCGACGATCTTGGTGATCAGTCGCGCCGCGGCCGCCTGCGCCATCAGCTCCTTGTCGCGGTGGACGACGAGTTGGGGTGCTGCACTCACTGGTCTGCACTCACTGTTCTGCGCTCACTTCGTGGTCGCCTTCTTGGCCGGAGCCTTCTTCGCGGGGGCTTTCTTGGCCGGCGCCTTCTTCGCGGCCGCCTTCCGGGCGGGCGCCGCCGTCGGAGCGGCCGGCTCGACCGGCTCGGGCGCCGTCATCTGCGCCTCCGACTCGCCCAGCCGGTCCACGCCGAACCGCAGCGCGGCGGCGTACGTGTCGTCCGGGTCGAGCCGGCGCAGCTCCTCCGCGATCAGCTCGGACGTCTCGCGGCGCTTGAGCGCGACCGCGCGGTCCGGCTGGCCCTGGATGGAGAGCGTGGCCAGGGTGCCGTCGGCCCGGTCGAGGACGATCGGGCCGCAGGTGGACTCCAGGCGTACGCCGGTCAGGCCGGGGCCCGACGACAGCGAGCGCTTCACCGGGACGTCCAGCCGGTCCGCGAGCCACATGGCGAGCAGCTCGCAGCTCGGGTTGAACTCCTCGCCCTCGACCTCGACGGAGGTGACGTCACAGGTGACCTGGTCGAGCGCCGCGGCCAGCATGGAGCGCCACGGCGTGATCCGGGTCCAGGACAGGTCCGTGTCGCCGGGCGAGTAGGACGCCGCGCGGGCCTCCAGCTCGTGGACCGGCTGAACGGCCGCGTACGTGTCCGTGACGCGGCGCTGGGCCAGGGCGCCCAGCGGGTCCTGCGCGGGGTCGAGAGGGGCGTCCACGGGCCACCAGACCACCGTCGGGGCGTCCGGCAGCAGGAGCGGCAGGACGACCGACTGGGCGTGGTTGATGACCTCGCCGTACAGGCGCAGCACCACGGTCTCGCCGGTGCCGGCCTCCACGCCGACCCGCACCTCGGCGTCGAGCCGCGACTTCGTGCGGTCGCGCGGGGAGCGGGAGACGCGCTTGATGACGACGAGCTTGCGCGAGGGGTGCTCGCGCGAGGCCTCGTTGGCCGCCTTCAGGGCGTCGTAGGCGTTCTCCTCGTCGGTGACGATGACGAGGGTGAGCACCATGCCGACGGCAGGGGTGCCGATGGCGCGGCGGGCCTTGACCAGCGCCTTGTTGATCTTGCTGGAGGTGGTGTCCGTAAGGTCGATCTTCATGGGCGCCGCCAGCTCCGTCCGTCTCGTGCGAGCATTTCGTCCGCCTCGGCGGGCCCCCACGTGCCGGACGGGTACTGCGCCGGCTTCCCGTGCGTGTCCCAGTGGTTCTCGATCGGGTCGAGGATCTTCCAGGACAGCTCGACCTCCTCCGTGCGCGGGAAGAGGTTCGAATCGCCCAACAGGACGTCCAGGATGAGCCGTTCGTACGCCTCCGGGCTCGACTCGGTGAAGGACTCGCCGTAGGCGAAGTCCATCGAGACGTCCCGGATCTCCATCGACGTGCCCGGCACCTTCGAACCGAAGCGGACCGTGATGCCCTCGTCCGGCTGGACGCGGATCACGATCGCGTTCTGGCCCAGCTCCTCCGTCGCCGTGTGGTCGAAGGGGGAGTGCGGGGCGCGCTGGAAGACGACGGCGATCTCGGTGACGCGACGGCCCAGACGCTTGCCGGTCCGCAGGTAGAAGGGCACGCCCGCCCAACGGCGGTTGTCCACCTCCAGCTTGACAGCCGCGTACGTGTCGGTCTTCGACTGCGGGTCGATCCCGTCTTCCTGGAGGTAGCCGACGGCCTTCTCGCCGCCCTGCCACCCGGCCGCGTACTGGCCGCGCACCGTGTCCTTGCCGAGGTCCTTCGGCAGCTTGATCGCGCCGAGCACCTTGGCCTTCTCGGCGACGAGCGCGTCCGCGTCGAAGGAGGCGGGCTCCTCCATGGCCGTGAGCGCCATCAACTGAAGGAGGTGGTTCTGGATGACGTCACGGGCGGCGCCGATGCCGTCGTAGTAGCCGGCGCGGCCGCCGATGCCGATGTCCTCGGCCATCGTGATCTGCACGTGGTCGACGTACGACCGGTTCCAGATCGGCTCGAACATCTGGTTCGCGAAGCGCAGCGCCAGGATGTTCTGGACCGTCTCCTTGCCCAGGTAGTGGTCGATCCGGAACACCTGGTCCGGGTCGAACACCTCGTGCACGATCGCGTTGAGGTCCTTGGCCGACGCGAGGTCGTGACCGAAGGGCTTCTCGATGACGGCGCGCCGCCACGAGCCCTGCGGCGCGTCCGCCAGGCCGTGCTTCTTGAGCTGCTGCACGACCTGCGGGAAGAACTTGGGGGGTACGGAGAGGTAGAACGCGAAGTTCCCGCCCGTGCCCTGCGACTTGTCGAGGTCCTCGATCGTCGACTTCAGGGTCTCGAACGCGTCGTCGTCGTCGAAGTTGCCCTGGACGAAGCGCATGCCCTGGATGAGCTGCTGCCAGACCTCTTCGCGGAACGGCGTCCGCGCGTGCTGCTTGACCGCGTCGTGCACTTCCTGCGCGAAGTCCTCGTCCTGCCACTCGCGGCGGGCGAACCCGATCAGCGAGAAGCCCGGGGGCAGCAGGCCCCGGTTGGCGAGGTCGTACACGGCAGGCATCAGCTTTTTACGCGACAAATCGCCCGTGACGCCGAAGATCACCAGACCCGACGGCCCCGCGATGCGCGGGAGCCGTCGGTCTGCGGCGTCACGGAGCGGATTGCGGTTCGCTCCGTGTGCGGTCAAGGGATCAGCCCTCCGAGGGGGCGAGGCGCTTGAGCTCCGCCTCGGTCGACTTGAGCAGGTCGTTCCAGGCCGCCTCGAACTTCTCGACGCCCTCGTCCTCGAGCAGCTGCACGACCTCGTCGTACGAGATCCCCAGCTTCTCGACGGCCTCCAGCTCGGCGCGGGACTGGTCGTACGTGCCCGCGATCGTGTTGCCGGTGATCTGACCGTGGTCGGCCGTCGCCTCCAGCGTGGCCTCCGGCATGGTGTTCACCGTGCCCGGGGCGACCAGGTCGTCGACGTACAGGGTGTCCTTGTACGCCTTGTCCTTGACGCCGGTCGAGGCCCACAGCGGACGCTGCTTGTTGGCCTGCGCCTTGTCGAGGGCGGCCCAGCGGTCACCGCTGAACACCTCCTCGAACGCCTCGTACGCCAGGCGCGCGTTGGCCAGGCCGGCCTTGCCGCGCGCGGCCTTGGCCTCGTCCGTGCCGAGGGCGTCGATCCGCTTGTCGATCTCGGTGTCCACGCGGGACACGAAGAAGGACGCGACCGAGTGGATCTTGGAGAGGTCCAGGCCGGCGGCCTTCGCCTTCTCCAGACCGGCCAGGTACGCGTCCATGACCTCGCGGTAGCGCGCGAGCGAGAAGATCAGCGTCACGTTCACGCTGATGCCCTTGCCGATGGTCTCGGTGATCGCGGGCAGGCCCGCCTTGGTCGCCGGGATCTTGATGAGCGTGTTCGGCCGGTCCACCAGCCACGCCAGCTGCTTGGCCTCGGCGACCGTGGCCTGCGTGTTGTGGGCGAGCCGCGGGTCGACCTCGATCGACACCCGGCCGTCCTGGCCACCGGTCGCGTCGAAGACCGGGCGCAGGATGTCGGCGGCGTCGCGGACGTCCGCCGTGGTGATCATGCGGATGGCCTCTTCGACGGTGACCTTGCGGGCGGCGAGGTCGGTGAGCTGCTGCTCGTAACCGTCACCGCTGGAGATCGCCTTCTGGAAGATCGACGGGTTGGTGGTGACGCCCACGACGTGCTGCTGGTCGATCAGTTCGGCCAGGTTGCCGGACGTGATCCGCTTGCGCGACAGGTCGTCCAGCCAGATCGCGACGCCTTCCTCGGAGAGGCGCTTCAGTGCGTCTGTCATGGAAATTGCATCTCCTACGTGTCGTGTACGGGCGTCAGCGCTGAGCCGCGGCGAGGGATTCCCGGGCCTTGGCCACCACGTTCTCGGCAGTGAAGCCGAACTCGCGGAAGAGGACCTTGCCGTCCGCCGAAGCACCGAAGTGCTCCAGGGAAACGATGCGACCGGCGTCCCCGACGTACTTGTGCCAGGTCAGACCGATCCCGGCCTCGACCGCGACCCGGGCCTTCACCGACGGCGGCAGGACGCTGTCCCGGTACCCCTGGTCCTGCTCCTCGAACCACTCGACCGACGGCATGGAGACCACGCGCGTGGCGACGCCCTCCGCCTCCAGGGTCTCGCGCGCCTCGACGGCGAGCTGCACCTCGGAACCGGTGGCGATCAGGATCAGGTCCGGCGTGGCCTTCGAGGCCTCGACGAGCACGTAGCCGCCCTTGACGGTGGCCTCGTTCGCCTCGTACGTCGGCACGCCCTGGCGGGTCAGCACCAGACCGTGCGGGGCGCTCTTGCCGTAGTCCTTCTTGCCGCGCTTGAGGATCTCGCGCCAGGCGATGGCCGTCTCGTTGGCGTCGGCCGGACGCACGACGTTCAGGCCGGGGATCGCGCGCAGCGACGCCAGGTGCTCGACCGGCTGGTGCGTCGGGCCGTCCTCACCGAGACCGACGGAGTCGTGCGTCCACACGTACGTCACCGGCAGGTGCATCAGGGCCGACAGGCGCACGGCGTTGCGCATGTAGTCGGAGAACACCAGGAAGGTGCCTCCGTAGATGCGCGTGTGGCCGTGCAGCGCGATGCCGTTCATCTCCGCGGCCATGGAGTGCTCGCGGATGCCGAAGTGGATCGTGCGGCCGTACGGGTCGGCCTCCGGCAGCGGGTTGCCCTTCGGGAGGAAGGACGACGTCTTGTCGATCGTCGTGTTGTTCGAGCCCGCGAGGTCGGCGGAGCCGCCCCACAGCTCGGGGATCACGGCGCCGAGAGCCTGCAGAACCTTGCCGGACGCGGCACGCGTCGCGACACCCTTGCCGACCTCGAAGGCGGGGAGCTTCTCCTCCCAGCCGGCCGGCAGCTCGCCCGCGTTGATCCGGTCGAACTCGGCGGCGCGCTCCGGGTTGGCGGTGCGCCACTCCTGGAACGACTTCTCCCACTCGGCCTTGGCCTGGGCGCCGCGGTCGAGGGCCTTGCGGGTGTGGTTGATGACCTCGTCGGAGACCTCGAAGGACTGCTCCGGGTCGAAGCCGAGCACGCGCTTGGTGGCGGCCACCTCGTCCGCGCCGAGCGCTGAACCGTGCGCGGCCTCGGTGTTCTGCGCGTTCGGGGCGGGCCAGGCGATGATCGAGCGCATCGCGATGAAGGACGGCTTGTCCGTGACCTTCTTGGCCGCCTCGATGGCGTTGTAGATCGCCTCGTGGTCGAGGTCGCCGTCCGGCTTCGGGGCGACGCGCTGGACGTGCCAGCCGTACGCCTCGTAGCGCTTGCAGGTGTCCTCGGAGACCGCGGTCTCGGTGTCGCCCTCGATCGAGATGTGGTTGTCGTCCCACAGCAGGACCAGGTTGCCGAGCTGCTGGTGCCCGGCCATCGAGGACGCCTCGGCGGAGATGCCCTCCTGGAGGCAGCCGTCACCGGCGATCGCGTACACGAAGTGGTCGAACGGGGAGGTGCCCTGCGGGGCCTCCGGGTCGAACAGACCGCGCTCGTAGCGGGCTGCCATCGCCATGCCCACGGCGTTGGCGACACCCTGGCCCAGCGGGCCCGTGGTGGTCTCGACACCGGTGGTGTGGCCGTACTCCGGGTGGCCGGGGGTCTTGGAGCCCCACGTCCGGAACGCCTTCAGGTCATCCAGCTCCAGGCCGAAGCCGGCCAGGTAGAGCTGGATGTAGAGGGTCAGGGACGAGTGACCGGCGGACAGGACGAAACGGTCCCGCCCGACCCAGTCGGCGTCCGCCGGGTCGTGCCGCATCACCTTCTGGAAGAGGGTGTACGCGGCAGGGGCCAGGCTCATGGCCGTACCGGGATGGCCGTTACCGACCTTCTGTACGGCGTCGGCGGCCAGGACGCGAGCGGTGTCAACGGCCCGCTGGTCCACATCGGTCCACTCGAGGTCTGTGGTGGTCGGCTTGGTGCTCACCCTGAGTCAGGGCTCCTCTCCACATGGTTGATACCGGTGACGTCGGTCTCACCGGCCGTTGTCGAGCCTACCCTTGCTAGAACGTGCATTTTTTCGAGTCATTCCAGACTGCCGGGACTCCGCCGAATCCGCCTCCTGACAGGGATCGACGCCGTTCGTCACCTGAATACGGAGCCGCTCATCTGGGGGCTCATCCGGGGACGCAAAAGCTCATCTGGAGGAGCGCGCGCCGACCCGGGGAACGCGCCCGTTGCCTCCATCGCGGCATGCCGCCCAACACGACCCCACCCCCACGAAGGGCGAGGTATAGGCAACGTCTACAGTGGCGTGGTACGCGCGAGCCTTTACCGGGACTTCACATCAAGTGGTCTGCATCGGGGGCTCGCTGGAGTCTCTGTCAGGGGTGTGCGTGACGGCCGTCGAATCCCGTCCTCCGGGAGCGCTCGGGACGAGCAGCACGAGCAGCAGCCGCGGCCAGCGGCCGTTCGGGGCCCGAGTCAAGGCGTTCGTGGCGCTGACCAAGCCGCGAATCATCGAGCTGCTGCTCATCACCACGGTTCCGGTGATGTTCCTCGCCGAGCAGGGTGTGCCGGACCTGAAGCTGGTGTTGATCACCTGCCTCGGCGGCTACCTCTCCGCGGGCGGCGCCAACGCGCTGAACATGTGGTACGACCGCGACATCGACGCCCTGATGGAGCGCACGTCGCAGCGACCGCTGGTCACCGGCATGGTGAGCCCGAAGGAGTGCCTGGTCTTCGGCATCTCCCTCGCGGTGATCTCCACGCTGTTGTTCGGCTTCGCGGTCAACTGGCTCTCCGCATGGTTGTCCCTGGGCGCACTGCTCTTCTATGTGGTCGTCTACACGATGATCCTGAAGCGCCGCACGTCGCAGAACATCGTGTGGGGCGGCATCGCCGGCTGTCTGCCGGTCCTCATCGGCTGGTCGTCGGTCACGAACTCGATGTCCTGGGCGCCGGTCATCCTCTTCCTCGTGATGTTCTTCTGGACGCCGCCGCACTACTGGCCGCTGTCCATGAAGGTGAAGGACGACTACGCGCGCGTGGGCGTGCCGATGCTTCCGGTCATCGCCTCCAACAAGGTGGTGGCGAAGCAGATCGTCATCTACAGCTGGGTCATGGTCGTGGTCTCGCTGCTGCTGACGCCGCTCGGCTACACCGGCTGGTTCTACACGGCGGTCGCGATCCTCGCCGGCGGCTTCTGGCTGTGGGAGGCGCACGGTCTGCAGAACCGCGCCAAGGCCGAGGTCACGGGCGGGAAGCTCAAGGAGATGCGACTGTTCCACTGGTCCATCACCTATGTGTCGCTGCTGTTCGTGGCGGTCGCCGTGGACCCGTTCCTGCGCTGATCGCTCTCTGATCGTCCCGATGGGTGGGGCGCGTGGCCCAGACCACGCGCCCCACCCATCGCTTGTTTGGCTACTCGTCGGTAGCATCCTGTCCATGGCAGAGACTCAAGTGGTTGAGGCGCCCGGTCGGGCGGCGAAGGACGAGCGCCGGGCGGCCAAGCTGGCCAAGCAGATCGGCGCGTTCGCCAAGGCGCACGGCGGCGCCGAGGGGCAGCTCGCGTACATCGGCGAGCGCGGCACCCGCATCGTGCTCGTCGGCGAGGACGGCGGCTGGGGCGACCTGGTGGCCACCACCTACGAGGTCGCGCAGAAGGCCGTCGACAAGGCCGGGATCACCGTCCACGAGGACTTCGACGGAGACTTCGCGGCCAAGGTCGAGACCGGGCCCTACGAGTGGAAGCGGATGGCGGGCATCCAGCTCGGCGGCTGATCCACGCTCGTTCGGGGCTGCCGCACGCATGGCGATGGGCGCAGGTGTACGACCGTCGGTCGAGCAACACCAGGCGCCCGTTCACCCGTTAGGACTGTAGGAGCACGGTCCATATACGGGGAGCCCCGGATGATCGAAACGCCGTCCCTGGTGGATCAGAACTGCCATGGGGTGCTGCGTACGGAACTGGGCCTCGGCACGTTCGAGGCCCACCTCGGCCGGGCCGAGGGGCCGCCCGCCCCTGGCACCACCTTCTTCGACACCCAGACCGGTTTCGCGGTACGCCGCTGGTGCCCGCCCCTGCTCGGTCTGGAACCGCACTGCCCGCCCGCCCGCTATCTGGCCCGACGCCGCGAACTCGGCGTACTGGAAGCGGGCCGCCGTCTGCTGCGCGGCAGCGGCATCACCACGTACCTCGTGGACACGGGCTTGCCCGACGACCTGACCTCGCCCGCCGAGATGGCCACGGCGGCGGAGGCCGAGGCCCACGAGATCGTCCGCCTCGAACTGCTCGCCGAACAGGTCGCCGACACGTCGGGGACCGTCGAGTCCTTCCTCGCGAACCTCGCCGAGTCGGTGCACGCCGCGGCCGTCGGCGCGGTCGCCTTCACCTCGGTCGCGGGCGTACGCCACGGCCTCGCGCTCGCGCCGCAGCCGCCGGGGCCCGGTGAGGTGCGGGGAGCGGCGGGGCGGTGGCTTGCGGGGCGGCCGGTGGGCGGTCCGCTGACCGACCCCGTCCTGCTCCGGCACGTGCTGTGGATCGCGGTCGCCTCGGGCCGTCCGCTCCAGCTGCACGCGGGACTCGGCGAGCCGGGCAACGGGATCCCGTCGGCGCGGATGGATTCGGGCGCCCGGGGCGGCATCGACCGCACCGACCCCGTGCTCCTCGCGGACTTCGCGCGCGCCACAGCCGGGCTCGGCACCGACCTGGTACTGCTGCACGGCTACCCCTACCACCGGCACGCCGCGCACCTGGCCGGGGTCTTCCCGCATGTCTACGCCGATCTGGGCCCGGCGCTCGCCCGCACCGGGGCCCGGGCCGCCGCGGTCCTCGCGGAGATCCTCGAACTGGCCCCGTTCGGCAAGCTGCTCTTCTCCAGCGGCGCGCGCGGACTGCCCGAACTGCACGTGGTGGGGGCCCGGCTGTTCCGGGAAGCGCTGGGCCGGGTGCTCGGCGGATGGGTGGCCGAGGGGGCGTGGTCGCTGGCGGACGCGCAGCGGGTGGCGGGGATGATCGCGGCGGGGACCGCCCGGCGGGTGTACGGACTCGGCGTCACGGGCGAAGGCGGCTGACCGCCTCGGGCGTGAGGTGCCGGGCGAGCACGGCGAGGGCGTCCGTGACCTCGCGCAGCTGCTCGGCGTCGGCGCCGCCGAGCGCCGCGGTCAGCGCCTCTTCGATGCCGGCCCCGCGGACCTCGGCGACCCGCTCGGACACCGCGGCGGCCTGCCGGATCAACTGTCGCCTGCCGTCGGACGGGTCGGGCGCGGTCTCGACCGAACCTGTCTCCTTCAGTCGCGCCACGGCGCCGGAGACCTGGCTCTGGGGGAGGCCGGTGCGGGCGGCGATCGCGCCGACCGAGGTGTTCTCGTGCGCGTAGACGTCGCTGAGGACGACCAGCACGGCGCGGGTGCCGCCGCGGAACGGGCCTGAACCGACGGTGGGCTCCGGCAGCGCCTCCTCGCCGATCTTCATCAGCGTCCGGCCGAGGAGGAACAGCTCGACGGGGGTGAGAGGGCCATGACGCGATATTACATCGATGTAGATACATCCGAGGAGATGAATCTATCTTGATGCATCGAAATAGATGGAGTACGGTGAAGGTGTTCGAAGGGCGGCAGGTGCCCTCCGAAGTACTTGACCTGGGGGTTTCGATGTTTCTCACCGTCGATGGAGCCAAGCTGTACTACGAGGTCCGGGGGAGCGGTCCGCTGCTGCTCGTCGCGCAGAGCGGTGAAGGGGACGCCGATCGCAGCGTCGACCTGGTCGACCGGCTCGTCGACCGGTACACGGTGGTGACGTACGACCGGCGCGGACTGTCCCGGAGCGAGCTCGCCGACCCGGAGCGCGGGGTGAGGATGGCGCAGCACGCCGATGACGTGCACCGGCTGCTGGCCGAGCTGACCGACGAGCCGGCGCTGATGCTCGGGTGCAGCATGGGCGCGTCGATCGGGCTGCATCTCGCGGTGCGGCACCCGGAGCAGCTGGCGACACTCGTCGCCCATGAACCGGTGTCGCCCGCGTTCCTGCCCGCCGATCGCAGGCCCCACCATGTGGGTGAGCTGCTCGCCCTCCAGCAGGTCCACCGGGACGGGGGCCTCCAGGCGGCTTTCCCGGAGATGGCGCGGGTGCTCGGGATCGACCCGGTGAACCAGGAGACCGAGCCGGACCTCACCCCGATGCCGCTCACGGCGCAGCGCGTGGCCAACTTCGCGTTCTTCATCGAGCGGGAGTTCACGGCGGTGATCCAGGCGGAGCTGGACGTCGACGCCGTCGCCCGGTCCGCGGTCCGGATCGTGCCCGCGGTGGGTAGTGCCACGGCCGTCGGCGTCTTCGACCGGCAGTGCGCTCTCGAACTTGCGCGGATACGAGGGGTGCAGGCGCAGGAGTTCCCGGGAGGGCACAACGGGAACACGACGCATCCGCGTGCCTACGCGGCCCGGCTGGAGGAGGTGCTCGGTGAAGGGTGAGCGCTCATCCGCGGATGAGCGCTCGAAGGCGGGCGAAGGAGCGGTGCCGGGTGAAGAGGCCGTGCCGGGTGGAAAGGCTGTACCGGGGGAGGAGCCGGCGTCGGGCGACGGGTGGGTGGTGCCCTGGCCGTCAGACCGACGAAAGCGCCGGGTCCGCCTGGGCCGGTACGTCCACGGTGGACTGGGGGCGCTCCCGCAGCGAGAGCACGACCCGCACGACGCCGATCCACACCAGTGCCGAGCCCAGCATGTGCAGGCCGACCAGGACCTCGGGGAGGTCGGTGAAGTACTGGACGTAGCCGATGACGCCCTGGGCGAGCAGGATCAGGAACAGGTCGCGGGTGCTGTGCAGCGGACCCTTGGGTGCGTCGACCGCCTTGAGGACGAACCAGAGGGCGAAGGTCAGCGTCACCACGATCCAGGCCAGGACCGAGTGCAGCTTCGTGACCGTCTCCCAGTCGAGCGGCATGCGCTTGACGTCACTGGAGTCACCGGCGTGCGGACCCGCACCGGTCACGACCGTGCCGATGGCGATGAGGAGGCCCGCCGCCACGACCATGAACCAGACCAGCTGCTTGACCGACTTGCCGACCAGGGGCCGCGGCTCCGCGTCGCCCTCGCGGGTGCGCTGCCACATCAGTACCGCGACCGTGAGCAGCGCGGTGGTCAGGATGAAGTGGGCCGCGACCGTGTACGGGTTGAGGCCGACCAGGACGACGATGCCGCCGAGGACCGCGTTCCCCATGACGACCCAGAACTGGGTCCAGCCCAGCCGGGTCAGCGACCGGCGCCACGGCTTCTGCGAGCGGGCGGCGATGATGGCCCAGCCGACCGCGGCGCACAGCACGTAGGTGAGCATGCGGTTGCCGAACTCGATGGCGCCGTGGAAGCCCATCTCGCTCGTGGCGGTCAGCGACTGGTCGGTGCACTTGGGCCAGGTCGGGCAGCCGAGGCCCGAGCCCGTCAGGCGCACCGCGCCGCCGGTGACGACAATGACCACCGTCATGAGGACGGCGGACAGGGCCGCGCGCTGGACGGTCCGCTGAGCGGGGGTCCAGCGTTCGGCGATGAAGGCGAGCGGGTTGCGCACCGCCTGGACGGCGTCGGCACGGGTCACGTTTGGCACGGGGCCATCGTAGGCGGCGGCTTTGTGCATCCGTTCACGAGGGGTGCGAATCGGGCCGTGAGGTGTCTTACGTTCGGCCCGTCGCCGTCATCAGTGACCTCGTGCCGTCAGCCGCTCCCAGACCTGGGTCGCGATGCGGTGCGGGTCGCCCGTGGGGCGCTGCGGGTAGGGGGTGCGGTCCGTGCACCACGCCTCCTCGTCCGGGTACCAGTCGACCGCCTTGGGGGCGGAGCCCGTGGCCAGCGCGTCGTCGAGGACCGCGAAGTACCGCTTCCAGCGCGGCAGGTAGAAGTCGCGGACCAGGCCGCTCCACTCGCGGTTGGCGTAGTCGTGCAGGGTCCCCGCGTCGGCGGCGGCCCTGGGTCCCCACGTGGTGAGGATGGTGCGGGCCTCGCCTTCCAGGCGGCCGGCCTCCGCGTCCGTGGGAGCGGCGCGGCGGGCCTCGGCGAGCCAGGGGCCGAGGAGGAAGCGCCGGTCGGTGGCGAGGAGGTCGTCGAGCAGCAGCATCCAGTCGAGCCACTGGCCGGTCAGGGTGCCGAAGAGGACGCGGTCCTTCGTGTCGTACGCCGACTTGATCCGGGGGAGGAGGACGCGGGCGCGGTTGACGAGGGCCTGGCGGGCGGTGTCGACGAGGTCGAAGCCGTAGGCGTCGGTGGCGCGGCCCGCCGGGGCGACCCGGAGGAGTTCGCCGAGGGCGGGTTCGAAGACGGCGAGGTCGTAGCGGGGCGCGGTCGGCGCCCACACGCCGGCGCTCGTCGCCGTCAGCGACGGGCGGGCGCAGAAGAGACCGTCGTGGGCGCTGGCCCGCCCGCTGGTCGGGCCGGAGTAGGCGGTGCGGCGCAGGATGTCCCAGGCGGCGCGGGCGTGTGCGTCGGGGCCGCCGTAGCGACGGTCGGCCCAGGAGGCGAACCAGGCGGACTGGTCGACGGTGCCGTCCCGCCAGGCGAGTTCCCCCATCAGCTCGAAGGCGGCCGGGTCGGAGCCGATGCCCTCCGGGAGAAGGGCGGTGCCGCGCAGCGCGCTGTCCGGCTTGTCGCGCCAGGCGGGGAAGCGCTCGGCCCAGACGCCGGTGTTGGCGCCGAGGGTGGTGTTGCCACCGAAGTTGTAGATGGTGCCGAAGGCGTAGGACGTGCCGAGCCACTGCGTCTCGCGGTCGAGGCCGTCGAGCCGGTCGGCGATGCCGTCGACGATGAACAGCTTGGAGCGGTCGACGGCCTGGAGGACCTTGACCGGAGGGTTGTTCTGCCAGCCGAGCAGGACCCAGGTAGCGCCCGGGTGGGAGGTCTGGAGCGCGTCCATGACGCCGGTGGCGGCGTCGCCGACGGGTACGTCACCCGCGCTCCCGCCCTCGTGCAGCAGGTCCATCTTGAAGTGACGTGCCGCGTCGTCGCCGAACAGCGCCTTCTGCTCCCGGTAGAAAGCGGCGGCGAGGGCGGCGAACACTTCGGTGCGCGGGTCGAGCCAGTCGGGCCGCTGGAATCCGCACCAGTCGCCCTGCGGCACCGTCTTCACGCCGCCGTTGCGCGCGGAGAAGCCCTGCGGGACCGTGCCGAAGAAGCCGGGAAGCACCGGCGAGATCCCCAGGTCGCGCATGCGGCGGATGACGCGGCGGGCCAGTTCGGCGCGCTCGTCCAGGAGCCCGGGGGAGAGGGGGCCGCCGTAGCCGGACATGTTCTGCAGCAGCCACCACGGCTGGTGGGCGGCGCCGGGGATCCAGGCGAGGAGTTCCTCGGCGGTGTAGCCGAAGTCCTGAAGCGCACGGAAGTAGACCGACTCGGCGCCGGTGGACAGGAAGACCTGGTTCACGCCGTGCAGGGCGAGCCGGTCCAGCTCCCGCTCCCATTGCTGCCAGGAGCGGTACGGGCCGGTGTAGCCCTCGTGGGTGTCGTTGAGCGCGAAGCGGTACGGCAGGGCCCGCTGCTCCAAGGGCTTCGCGGGTGCCGGCAGGCGTCCGGGCAGCCGCGCGAGGCTGTCACCGGGCAGCGAGACGTCGACTCCGGCGACGTACTTCAGATACCAGTTGACGCCGGTCAGCACGGTGGCCGGGGTGCTGCCCTCGACGGTGATCGCGCCTGCCCGGCGCCCGGTGACCCGGAAGCGGTCGGTGCCGTCGGGAGAAGCGGTGCCGTCAGGAGAAGCGGTGCCGTCAGGAGAAGCGGAGGGAGCGGAGGAGGCGGAGGTGGGGGAAGCCGGGGTGAGGGCGAGTGTGAACTGGTCGGCGTGCCGGGGCAGCAGCCGGCGCAGCGTCTCGCGGGCCGCCCGGAGGTCACCGCCGGAATGCGCCGGGCCGCTCGCGGCGCTCGCCGGGCCCGCAGACAGAGGCAGGGCGGCCCCCGCGGTCGCGGTCGCCGCCATGCCCAGAACCGTACGCCGTTTCATGTGCGCTCCCCAGCCGTCCCGGGCGGCTCACAAGGAGCCGCCGTCCGCCGTCCTGGAGCGCAGTTCTACGGGGACGTACCGGGGGACGACCATGGACTTTCGCGGGAGGGGCGTTGGACTTACCACGTCCGTCACGCCCGCCGCTCGCCTCACTCCCAGCGGAAGAAGCGCCCTGCCGCGCCGAGGCCCACGACCGCCCACACCGCGAGGATCCCGAGGTCGCCCCACGGCATCGACGCCCCGTGCTGGAGCACGTCGCGAAGACCGTCGGAGAGGGCCGAGATGGGCAGCAGACCGAGCACCGACTGGGCGGCGTCGGGGAATTTGTCGAGCGGCACGATGACCCCGCCGCCGACGAGCAGCAGCAGGAAGACCAGGTTGGCCGCGGCGAGCGTGGCCTCCGCCTTGAGCGTGCCGGCCATCAGCAGGCCGAGCCCGGAGAAGGCAGCTGTGCCGAGGATCAGGAGAAGGAGGACGGCGAAGGGGTTCCCGTGCGGGGACCAGCCCAGTGCGAACGCGATGACCGTCAGGAGGACGACCTGGAGGATCTCGGTGACCAGGACCGAGAGCGTCTTGGCCGCCATCAGGCCCCAGCGCGGCAGCGGGGAGGCGCCGAGCCGCTTGAGGACGCCGTAGCGGCGCTCGAAGCCGGTCGCGATGGCCTGCCCGGTGAACGCCGTGGACATCACGGCGAGCGCGAGGATGCCCGGCGTCAGGAAGTCCACGGCCTTGCCGGAGCCGGTGTCGACGATGTCGACCGAGGAGAACAGGACGAGCAGAAGGGTGGGGATGACGACCGTGAGCAGCAGCTGTTCGCCGTTGCGCAGCAGCATCTTCGTCTCGAGCGCCGCCTGCGTGGCGATCATGCGGGGGAGCGGTGCGGCTCCCGGGTTCGGCGTGTACGTGCCGGCGCTCATCCGCGCAGCTCCCGTCCGGTCAGTTCCAGGAAGACGTCTTCGAGCGTGTGCCGTTCGACGGAGATCTTGTCCGGCATCACCCCGTGCTGGGCGCACCAGGAGGTGACCGTGGCCAGGAGCTGGGGGTCGATCTTGCCGGCGACGCGGTAGGAGCCGGGGGTGAGTTCGGCGGCCGCGGAGTCGGCGGGCAGGGCCTTGAGGAGGGAGGCGACGTCGAGGCCGGGGCGGCCGGTGAAGCGGAGCGTGTTCTCGGCGCCGCCGCGGCACAGCTGCTCGGGGGAGCCCTGCGCGATGACCTTGCCCGCGTCCACGATCGCCACGTCGTCGGAGAGCTGCTCGGCCTCGTCCATGTGGTGCGTGGTGAGGATGACCGAGACGCCGTCCGACCGCAGATCGCGGACGAGGTCCCAGGTGGCGCGGCGGGCCTGCGGGTCGAGGCCCGCGGTCGGCTCGTCGAGGAAGACCAGCTCGGGGCGGCCGACCACGGCCATCGCGAGGGCGAGGCGCTGCTGCTGGCCGCCGGACAGCCGCCGGTAGGTGGTGCGGCCGCAACTGCCGAGGCCCAGGCGCTCGATGAGGGCGTTCACGTCGAGAGGGTGGGCGTGGAGCTTGGCGATGTGGCGGAGCATCTCGTCGGCGCGGGCGCCGGAGTAGACGCCGCCGGACTGCAGCATCACGCCGATGCGGGGGCGCAGTGCGGAGGCCTGCTTCACCGGGTCGAGGCCGAGGACGCGGACGGTGCCGGCGTCCGGCCTGCGATAGCCCTCGCAGGTCTCGATGGTGGTGGTCTTGCCCGCGCCGTTGGGGCCGAGGACGGCCGTGATGCCGGGGGCTGCAGTGAGGTCGAGACCGTCGACCGCGGTCTTGTTTCCGTACCGCTTCACCAGACCGGTGAGGTGGAGGACGGGCTCGCTTTCCATGGTGGGCAAGTCTAAGGACGTGCGGGGGCGCGCCGGAGGGCGGGGCGGATCCCCTCGGCCGGGGGCGAGGTGCCGTGCGAGGAGCGGGCGTGACGGTCGAGGGCGTGGGCCCCGCTCGCCCCGATCCGGGTGGTCCAGCGGCCCGATCTGGGCCGGCGCAGTCCGTTCGGCCCGTCCACAGGTGACCTTTTCCGTCGGGAAGGCCCTGCGGGCAGGCCTAGCGTCGAGTGGTGACCAGCATCGCGGAGAACGTCGAGGAAACATCCGAGCAGGCGGCCCACAAGGCGCAGGACCTGAGGCGGACTCCGCGCTACTTCGTCTCCGCCGTCCTCGCGGGCGCGTACATCGGGATCGGCGAGGTGCTGCTCCTGGTCGCGGTCTCGCCCTTCGTCACGGCGGGCTCGCCGGCGACCAGGCTGCTCGAAGGGCTCGTCTTCCCGATCGCGCTGACGATCGTGATGTTCGCCGGGGCGCAGCTGTTCACCAGCAACGTGATGGTGATGCTGATCGGCGCGCTCACCGGGCGCACGGGGGTCAGGGACCTGGTGGGGAGCTGGAGCCTGTCGCTGGTGGGGAACTTCGTGGGGGCGTTCCTGTTCGGCGCGATGGTGCACGCGTCCGGGGTCACCTCCACCGCGTCGGCGCGCGCCATGCTCGCCGAGATGGTGCACGCGAAGGAGGCGCTCACCGGCGGTCAGCTGTTCTGGCGAGCCGTGCTCTGCAACCTGCTGGTCTGCCTGGCGATCTGGATGTTCTACCGGGCGAAGGGAGACGGGGCCAAGATCTTCGTGCTGTGGATCCCGGTGCTCGTCTTCGTCGCGGTGGGGTTCGAGCACTGTGTGGCGAACATGGCGCTGTTCAGCATGGCGATCCTGGACGGCGGCGCGGGGTTCGGCGATCTGCTGCGGAACCTGGTGTTCACGGCGCCGGGGAACATCGTCGGGGGCGGGCTGCTGGTCGCGGGCTCGTACTGGTTCATGGGGCGGCCGGAGCGTGAGGAGGACCTCTAGGGCCTGTCGTCGAACTCCCGTCGCCGCTAGGGCCTGTCTCCCAGATCCCTCCTGCCCCGCGACGCCTGGCACGCACTCTCGCCGCACCGGGCACAAGGCCGAGTACATCCAGTACGAGGCCGTGCGCCCGGCACTCCCCCAGCCTTCGGCCGGGGGGACCCCCTGAGAGCACGCACCAGACGCCGCAGGGCCCGCCCTTCGGGCGGACGGAGGGATCTGGGAGACAGGCCCTAGACCGGTCGTCGGTTGGCCGGCAGCCACTTCTGGGCGTAGGCCACCGCGCCGGGCAGGGGGAACAGCCGGGCTCCGGCGGCGCCGACCCGGCCCCGGACGACCGGGGTGTCGCGTTCGAAGGCGGCGCCGAGCTCGTCGAAGCGGTCCGCGGAGATCGTCACCTCCGTGACGTGCTCCCAGCCCGCGGGGCCGGGCCGGCCCGCGTCCTCCAGGCGGTGCGGGATGCGGTACTCGGCCAGGTGGAAGGCCGTGCACGCGTCGTACCCGGCGCCCAGGAGCAGCACCCGCGCGCCGCGTTCCTCCAGTCGGGCCAGCGGGCTGCGCTCACCCAGCCGGCAGTCGGGCGCGTGGCCGTCCGTCACAGCCGCGGCGCCCGGGCCGAGCGCCGCGAAGGACGTCTGCGGGTGGGCGCTGCGCACGGCACCCGGCCAGGTGCGCACGGTCTCCGGGATCACGCCGACGCCCCGGGTGGGCGTGAGCGCCGGGTCGTAGACCGGCATCGTCGCCCGGATCGGCTCCCACCAGTCGGCCGGTACCGGTGGCGCGCCCCACAGCGACGGATCGCTGAGATCGCCGGACTGCGCGGGCACCACCAGCGTGCCCGCGGGACCCAGTGCGTCGAGCAGGGCCTGGACGACGGCGACCGGTCCGCCGTTGACCCAGCCGAGGCTGCTGAGCGAGGAGTGCACGAGCAGGGTCTCGCCCGGTTCGACACCGAGCGTGCGCAGATCGGTGGCGAGGGCGGCGCGGGTGACGAGTGGGCCGGTCGGAGGCGGTGTGGACATGGAAGGAGTGTCCCTGCGGAGGGGGCCGGGGCACCACGGGATTCCCGCGGGCGGCGTCCGGACGACCTCGGCTTTTTGATCGATCAAAGATCGTTTCCGCAGGTCACGCCCGGTGTCTACTTAGGTCTACCTAAGTGACGCACGGCACCGAGGGCGATCACCAGCCCGCTTGTCAGGGTCTGAGGAATTACGCAACAATGGCGTTGTGAAAAACGTCGGCGAGGCTCAGGAGGCACCCACGGGGGCCCCTCAGGAAGAGCTCGCGACCGGTGAGCGTTCGACGCGCAACCGGGTCGCGCGTTCCATCCTGGACCACGGCCCGTCCACGGTCGCCGATCTCGCGGGACGTCTCGGCCTCACCCACGCCGCCGTCCGCCGCCACCTCGACGCCCTGGTCGCCGACGTCGTCGTGGAGCCCCGCGAGCAGCGGGTCTACGGAGCGCGCACGCGCGGCCGGCCCGCCAAGGTGTTCGCCCTGACCGACTGCGGTCGTGACGCCTTCGACCAGTCCTACGACAAGCTCGCGGCCGAGGCGCTCCGCTGGATCAAGGAGCACGCCGGGGGAGACGACGCGGTCGTCGCCTTCGCCCGCGACCGGATCGCCGCCCAGGCCGCCCCGTACAAGGCGGCGATCGAGGCGGTGGCCCCGGAGGAGCGGGCCCAGGCCCTGGCGAAGGCCCTGAGCGCGGACGGGTACGCTGCTACGGCGCGTAGCGCGCCCCTCCCGCAAAGAGGCGAGCAGCTCTGCCAGCACCACTGTCCAGTCGCCCACGTCGCCGAGCAGTACCCACAGCTCTGCGAGGCCGAGACGGAGATGTTCTCCCAGATCCTCGGCACCCACGTCCAGCGGCTGGCCACGATCGCCCATGGCGACGGCGTCTGCACGACGTTCATCCCCAAGACCACTGAAAACGCATCTGCAAGCACCGCCGGGAGGAACCCCGCATGACTCTCCCCATCGAGGAGACTGCCCACCCCGAGCTCGAAGGCCTGGGCAAGTACGAATACGGCTGGGCTGACTCCGACACGGCCGGTGCCTCTGCCAAGCGCGGCATCAACGAGGACGTCGTCCGGGACATCTCCGCCAAGAAGAACGAGCCGGAGTGGATGACCAAGCTCCGTCTCAAGGGCCTGAAGCTCTTCGAGAAGAAGCCCATGCCGAACTGGGGCTCCGACCTCTCCGGCATCGACTTCGACAACATCAAGTACTTCGTGCGCTCCACGGAGAAGCAGGCGGAGTCCTGGGAGGACCTGCCCGAGGACATCAAGAACACGTACGACAAGCTCGGCATCCCCGAGGCGGAGAAGCAGCGCCTCGTCGCCGGTGTCGCGGCCCAGTACGAGTCCGAGGTCGTCTACCACCAGATCCGTGAGGACCTGGAGGAGCAGGGCGTCATCTTCCTCGACACCGACACCGCCCTCAAGGAGCACCCGGAGCTCTTCAAGGAGTACTTCGGCACGGTCATCCCGGTCGGCGACAACAAGTTCGCGTCGCTGAACTCCGCGGTGTGGTCGGGCGGCTCCTTCATCTACGTGCCGAAGGGCGTGCACGTCGAGATCCCGCTCCAGGCCTACTTCCGTATCAACACGGAGAACATGGGCCAGTTCGAGCGGACGCTGATCATCGTCGACGAGGACGCCTACGTCCACTACGTCGAGGGCTGCACCGCGCCGATCTACAAGTCGGACTCGCTGCACTCCGCGGTCGTCGAGATCATCGTGAAGAAGGGCGCCCGCTGCCGCTACACGACGATCCAGAACTGGTCGAACAACGTCTACAACCTGGTCACCAAGCGCGCCGTGGCGTACGAGGGCGCGACCATGGAGTGGATCGACGGCAACATCGGTTCCAAGGTCACCATGAAGTACCCGGCCGTCTACCTGATGGGCGAGCACGCCAAGGGTGAGACGCTCTCCATCGCCTTCGCGGGCGAGGGCCAGCACCAGGACGCCGGCTCCAAGATGGTCCACATGGCGCCGAACACGTCGTCGAACATCGTCTCGAAGTCCGTGGCGCGCGGCGGTGGCCGCACCTCCTACCGCGGTCTCGTCGAGATCGGCGAGGGCGCCGCCGGATCGAAGTCGAACGTGCTGTGCGACGCGCTGCTCGTCGACACGATCTCCCGCTCCGACACGTACCCGTACGTCGACGTCCGCGAGGACGACGTGTCCATGGGGCACGAGGCGACCGTCTCCAAGGTCTCCGAGGACCAGCTCTTCTACCTGATGAGCCGCGGACTGAGCGAGTTCGAGGCCATGGCGATGATCGTGCGCGGCTTCGTGGAGCCGATCGCCAAGGAGCTGCCCATGGAGTACGCCCTCGAGCTCAACCGGCTGATCGAGCTGCAGATGGAAGGGTCGGTCGGCTGACCCCGGTCGACTGACGTCTCCATCAGCCCCCTTACGTAAGAAAGCGAGCGCTACGACAGCCATGGCTGAGGCTCAGAACATCCCGGCCGGTTCCACCACCGCCGGAACCATCGCGGTGGCCGCAGAGTCGACCGTCGCCACGCGCATGAGCGCGCCCCCGTCCTTCGACGTGCAGGACTTCCCGGTCCCGCACGGCCGTGAGGAGGAGTGGCGGTTCACGCCGCTGGAGCGGCTGCGCGGCCTGCACGACGGCACCGCCGTCGCCACCGGCACCGGCGTCAAGGTCGACGTGGAGGCGCCGGCCGGCGTCACCGTCGAGACCGTCGGCCGGGACGACGCCCGCATCGGCAAGGCCGGCAAGCCCGTCGACCGGGTCGCCGCGCAGGCGTACTCGGCGTTCGAGAAGGCCGGCGTGATCACCGTCCCCAAGGAGACGGTGCTCACCGAGCCGATCCGGATCGCCGTGCACGGCGAGGGCGGCACCGCCTTCGCTCACCAGGTCGTCGAGCTGGGCGCCTTCGCCGAGGCCGTCGTCGTCATCGACCACACCGGTGACGCGGTGCTCGCCGCCAACGTCGACTACCTGCTCGGCGACGGCGCGAAGCTCACCGTCGTCTCCGTCCAGGACTGGGACGACAAGGCCGTGCACGTCGCACAGCACAACGCGCTCGTGGGCCGTGACGCCTCCTTCAAGTCGGTCGTCGTCACCTTCGGCGGTGACGTCGTCCGGCTGCACCCGCGCGTCCAGTACGCGGCCACCGGTGGCGAGGCCGAGCTGTTCGGCCTCTACTTCACCGACGCCGGCCAGCACCAGGAGCACCGTCTCCTGGTCGACCACAACACCCCGCACTGCAAGTCGAACGTCGTGTACAAGGGCGCGCTGCAGGGCGAGGAGGCGCACGCCGTGTGGATCGGTGACGTCCTCATCGAGGCCGCCGCCGAGGGCACGGACACGTACGAGATGAACCGGAACCTGGTTCTGACCGACGGCGCCCGCGTCGACTCCGTGCCGAACCTGGAGATCGAGACCGGCGAGATCGTCGGCGCCGGTCACGCCTCCGCGACCGGCCGCTTCGACGACGAGCAGCTCTTCTACCTGATGGCCCGCGGCATCCCCGCCGACGAGGCCCGCCGTCTCGTCGTGCGCGGCTTCTTCGCCGAGCTGGTCCAGCAGATCGGCGTCGACGACATCGAGGCGCGCCTCCTCGAGAAGATCGAGGCCGAGCTGGAGGCCACCGTCTGATGGCCTTCGTACGCGCCTGTGGACTGAGCGAGCTGGAGAGCGACACCCCGAAGCGGGTCGAGCTCGACGGCACGCCCGTGTCCATCGTGCAGACGGAGGGCGAGGTGTTCGCGATCAACGACATCTGCTCGCACGCGAACGTGTCGCTCTCCGAGGGCGAGGTGGAGGACTGCCAGATCGAGTGCTGGCTGCACGGCTCCGCGTTCGACCTGCGCACCGGGAAGCCGTCCGGCCTCCCCGCGACGCGCCCCGTCCCCGTATACCCCGTAAAGATCGAAGGAGACGACGTGCTCGTCTCCCTCACCCAGGAGTCCTGAGGCACCCATGGCAACGCTTGAAATCAAGGACCTGCACGTCACCGTCGAGGCCGACAACGCCACGAAGGAGATCCTCAAGGGCGTCGACCTCACCGTGAAGCAGGGCGAGACGCACGCCATCATGGGCCCGAACGGCTCCGGCAAGTCGACCCTCGCCTACTCCCTCGCGGGTCACCCGAAGTACACGATCACCTCCGGCACCGTCACGCTCGACGGCGAGGACGTCCTGGAGATGTCCGTCGACGAGCGCGCCCGCGCCGGCCTCTTCCTCGCCATGCAGTACCCGGTCGAGGTCCCCGGCGTCTCCGTGTCGAACTTCCTGCGCACCTCGGCCACGGCCGTGCGCGGCGAGGCCCCCAAGCTGCGCACCTGGGTCAAGGAGGTCAAGGAGGCCATGGAGAAGCTCTCCATGGACCCGTCCTTCGCCGAGCGCAACGTGAACGAGGGCTTCTCCGGCGGTGAGAAGAAGCGCCACGAGATCCTCCAGCTGGAGCTCCTCAAGCCGAAGATCGCGATCCTCGACGAGACCGACTCCGGCCTGGACGTCGACGCGCTGCGCATCGTCTCCGAGGGCATCAACCGCGTCCGTGAGAACGGCGAGGTCGGCACCCTCCTGGTGACCCACTACACGCGCATCCTGCGCTACATCAAGCCCGACCACGTCCACGTCTTCGCGGGCGGCCGCATCGTCGAGTCCGGTGGCGCCGAGCTGGCCGACCAGCTCGAGGCCGAGGGCTACGACAAGTACGTGAAGGGTGGCGCATCCGCGTGACACAGCTGCCGGGCCTCCTCGACACCGAGGCGATCCGCAAGGACTTCCCGATCCTCGACCGGGTGCTCCACGACGGCAAGAAGCTCGTGTACCTGGACAACGCGGCGACCAGCCAGACGCCGCGCCAGGTCCTCGACGTCCTGACGGAGTACTACGAGCAGCACAACGCCAACGTCCACCGCGGCGTGCACGTGCTCGCCGAGGAGGCCACGGCGCTGTACGAGGGCGCGCGCGACAAGGTCGCCGCGTTCATCAACGCGCCGAGCCGCGACGAGGTCATCTTCACGAAGAACGCCTCGGAGTCGCTCAACCTCGTCGCCAACATGCTCGGCTGGGCCGACGAGCCGTACAAGGTCGACCACGAGACCGAGATCGTCATCACGGAGATGGAGCACCACTCCAACATCGTTCCGTGGCAGCTGCTCTCGCAGCGCACCGGCGCGAAGCTGAAGTGGTTCGGTCTGACGGACGACGGCCGTCTCGACCTGAGCAACATCAACGAGGTCATCACCGAGAAGACGAAGATCGTCTCGTTCGTCCTCGTGTCGAACATCCTCGGTACCCACAACCCGGTCGAGGCCATCGTGCGCCGCGCCCAGGAGGTGGGCGCCCTCGTCCTCATCGACGCCTCGCAGGCCGCCCCGCACATGCCGCTGGACGTGCAGGCGCTGCAGGCCGACTTCGTGGCCTTCACCGGCCACAAGATGTGCGGCCCGACCGGCATCGGCGTGCTCTGGGGACGGCAGGAGCTCCTGGAGGACCTGCCGCCGTTCCTGGGCGGCGGCGAGATGATCGAGACCGTCTCCATGCACTCGTCGACGTACGCGCCGGCGCCGCACAAGTTCGAGGCGGGCACGCCGCCGATCTCGCAGGCCATCGGCCTCGGGGCGGCGATCGACTACCTGAACTCGATCGGCATGGACAACGTCCTGCGGCACGAGCAGGCGCTCACCGAGTACGCCGTGAAGCGGCTGCAGGAAGTCCCGGACCTGAAGATCATCGGCCCGACCACGGCCGAGGACCGGGGCGCCGCGATCTCCTTCACGCTCGGCGACATCCACCCGCACGACGTGGGCCAGGTCCTCGACGAGCAGGGCATCGCGGTCCGGGTCGGCCACCACTGCGCGCGGCCGGTCTGCCTGCGGTACGGAATTCCTGCGACCACGCGAGCGTCGTTCTATCTGTACTCCACGCCCGGCGAGATCGACGCTCTGGTCGACGGCCTGGAGCACGTACGGAACTTCTTCGGCTGAGGGGCTGGCTGGGAACGTGAAGCTGGATTCGATGTACCAGGAAGTCATCCTGGACCACTACAAGCACCCGCACGGGCGCGGTCTCCGGGATGGCGACGCCGAGGTGCACCACGTCAACCCGACGTGCGGCGACGAGATCACGCTGCGCGTCAAGTACGACGGCGAGACCATCGCCGACGTCTCGTACGAGGGCCAGGGCTGCTCGATCAGCCAGGCCTCGGCCTCCGTCCTGAACGACCTGCTGGTCGGCAAGGAACTGGCCGACGCGCAGAAGATCCAGGAGACCTTCCTGGAGCTGATGCAGTCCAAGGGACAGATCGAGCCGGACGACTCGATGGAGGAGCTCCTGGAGGACGCCGTCGCGTTCGCCGGGGTCTCCAAGTACCCGGCGCGAGTGAAGTGCGCCCTCCTGAGCTGGATGGCGTGGAAGGACGCGACGGCGCAGGCTTTCGCGGAGGAGGCGAAGACCGCATGAGTGACAACACGGCAGTGGAGATGAAGCCGGCCTCCGAGGAGGAGGTCCGCGAGGCGCTGTACGACGTCGTCGACCCCGAGCTGGGCATCGACGTGGTCAACCTGGGCCTGATCTACGGCATCCACATCGACGACGCGAACATCGCGACGATCGACATGACGCTGACGTCCGCGGCCTGCCCGCTGACCGACGTCATCGAGGACCAGGCGAAGTCCGCCACCGACGGCATCGTCAACGAGCTGCGGATCAACTGGGTCTGGATGCCGCCGTGGGGCCCGGACAAGATCACCGACGACGGGCGCGAGCAGCTGCGGGCGCTGGGCTTCAACGTCTGATTCCGAGCTGTACGAGCTGGTGATCGGCCCCGGTGGGACTCCCGCCGGGGCCGATCGGCGTATCGGCCGTGTGGCGTTCGGCCGCCGTACCGGTGATCGACACGCGGCGTTGGGGTGCGGAGCGGAACCTTCCGTCGACATCACGTCGACGAAGGGAACCTCGGTGCCGCACTCCACTCCGCGCCTGCGCCGCGCGGCGCTCGCCGCCGCAGCGGGCGGTCTGCTCACGCTGGCCGCCGTCAGTGGCAACTTCCCGGCGGGCGCGGCCGGTTCGGCCACTCCGACCATCACGCTCTCCGACGCCTACCTCAGCGGTGCCGTCGGCGGCGTCGGCGACCCGACGGTCACCGTGAGCGTCGCGCAGAGCGGGACCGACGCCTCCGCCCTCACGGTGACGGCGTCCGCCAGCAGCAAGACGTCCGTCGCGCAGACCGGCGACGTCACCGTCAGCGGGACCGGCGCGACCCGCACCGTGTCGGTCGCCGCGCGCGCCCAGGGCTACACCGACCTGACGCTGAAGGTCACGGGCAGCGGCGGCTCCACGGCCACCACCAAGCTGCACTACGCGGCCTCCCAGTCCGTGCAGAACCCGTCCGGCACCCGGTACTTCACCGGCTCCAGCGACGCGTCCGCCGCGGTCGACGTGGGCGGCGGCTACGTCGTCGTCGCGGACGACGAGTCCAACGTGCTGCGCCTGTACGACGGTTCGGCCTCCGGCGCCCCCGTGAAGACCTGGGACATGACGTCCAAGGTCGGCGCGAGCAAGGAGATCGACATCGAGGGCGGCACCCGGGTCGGGGACCTCATCTACTGGACCGGCTCGCTCGGCAACAACAAGGACGGCGAGTACAAGGCCGACCGCAACACCGTCTTCACCACGACGGTCAGCGGCAGCGGCGCGTCCACCCAGCTGACCTACGCGCACTCCTACAAGAAGCTGCGCGACCAGCTCGTGTCGTGGGACAAGGCGAACGGCAACCGGTACGGCTTCGCCGCGGGCACCGCCGACGGCGAGGTGCCCAAGCAGATCGACGGGTTCAACGTCGAGGGCCTGGAGTTCGCGCCCGGCTCGACCACCACCGCGTACGTCGGCTTCCGCGCCCCGCTCGTGCCGCCGAAGAGTGGTGGCAAGGCGCTGATCGTGCCCGTCACCAACATGGACAAGGTCGTCGCGAGCGGTTCGACGCCCGTCTTCGGCACGCCCATCGAGCTGGACCTCGGCGGCCTCGCCGTCCGTGACATCCGCAAGAACGCCGCGAACCAGTACCTGATCGTGGCCGGCAGCTGGGCCGCCGACGACAACTCCGACCCGTACGCCCTGTACCGCTGGGACGGCGTCGCCACCACCGCCCCGACGAAGGTCACCGACCTGCCGACCACCGACCCGGGCGGCTGGGAGTCGGTCGTCTCCGTGCCTGACCTGTCCGTGGCCGGCCAGCGTGCGCAGCTGATCACCGACGACGGCTCCGCCGACCTGTACGGCGACGGCACCGAGGCCAAGGACCTCACCCACGACGAGTGGAAGAAGTCCCGCGCGACCTGGTTCACGGTCTCGTAGAACTTCTGTGTACGGGTGTACGCAACGATGCGTACACTCGTACACATGGGATACGTTCTGCTGGCCGGCGCCATCGCCGCCGAAGTGGCCGCCACCACGGCCATGAAGTACAGCGAGGGGTTCAGCAGGCTGTGGCCCTCGCTGGTCACGGTCACCGGATACGTGATCGCGTTCGCACTGCTCGCCCAGACGCTGAAGACCGTGCAGATCGGTACCGCGTACGCGATATGGGCCGGTGTCGGCACCGCCGTCATCGCCGCGATCGGCATGGTCTTCCTCGGTGAGGGGCTGACCGCGGCCAAGGTCGCGGGCATCTGCCTCGTCATCGGCGGGGTCGTGCTCCTGAACCTCGGCGGGGCCCACTGATGGCGCGGCGCTACGACCCCGAGCGGCGCCAGCGGATCATCGACGCCGCCATCCGCGTCGTCGGCTCGAAGGGCATCGGAGGCCTCAGCCACCGCACCGCCGCGGCCGAGGCCGACGTGCCGCTCGGCTCGACGACGTACCACTTCAAGACCCTCGACGAGCTGATGGTCGCCGCGCTGCGCCAGGCCAACGAAGGGTTCGCCAAGGTCGTCGCCGCGCGCGGCGCCTTCCAGGACCCGGCCGTCGACCTCGCCGGCGAACTCGCCGGACTCCTCGGCGAATGGCTGGCCGGCGACCGGGTCGGCGTGGAGCTGGAGTACGAGCTGTACCTGGCCGCCCTGCGCCGGCCCGCGCTGCGCCCCGTCGCCGCCGAGTGGTGCCGGGAACTGGCCGACGCCATCGAGGACCGCACCGACCCCGTCACGGCCCGCGCCCTGGTCGCGCTGATGGACGGGATCTCGCTGCAGGTGCTGCTGACGGGCGGGGAGTACGACGCGGACTACGCGCGGGAGATGCTGGCGCGGCTCATTCCCTGACGGGCCGCCCGGGACCGTGAACCTTTGTGCGGGCTGTGGGGAACAGAGGGTGACATGCTCGACCCCGCCCCGCGTACGGAGGACCTGTGAGCGGACCACCACCGCACGATCCCGACGGCAGCGACAGCCGCGTCATCGCGCACTCCCTGGAACAGCCCGAGGTCTTCGCCCGGCTCTACGACCGGTACGCCGCCGACATCCACCGCTACGCGGCCCGGCGGCTCGGCGAGCACGCGGCGGACGACATCACCGCCGACACGTTCCTGACGGCGTTCCGGGTGCGGGGGCGGTACGACACGGCGCGGGCCAGTGCCCGGCCCTGGCTGTACGGGATCGCGGCGCACCTGATCGGCAAGCAGCGGCGCACCGAGGTACGGGCCCTGCGGGCCCTCGCGCGCACCGGGCACGACCCCGTCGCCGCCACCTGGGTCGAGGACACCGAGAACCGGATCGCCGCCCAGGGGCCGCTCGCCGACGCACTCGCCGCGCTGTCCGCCGCCGACCGGCACGTGCTGCTGCTCGTGGCCTGGGCCGACCTCACGTACCAGGACGTCGCCGAGGCGCTCGGCATACCCGTCGGGACCGTCCGGTCCCGGCTGAACCGGGCCCGCCGCAAGGTGCGGGCCGCGCTGGGGGCCGACCCGGCGTTCGTGACCGACGTGGATGTGGCGGAGGTGGTCCGGCCGTGAGCGTGGACGAGATGAACGAGGTGCGGGAGTTCCGCGACGACGCGCCCGTCGCCGACCGGGCCCGGCTCGCCCCGGGCCGCGCCCGGCTGACCGCGGCGGCCACCGGCGGCGGCCGCGCACGCCGGCTGCGCACCGACTGGCGGCTCGCGGCGGTCGGCGCCGTCGCCGTCGCCGTCGCGGCCACCGTGCTCGCGACCGGCCTCGGCGGGGACGGCCCGAGCGACACCCAGCGCACCGCCCCCGCCGCGACGCGCACCGTCACCGGCACTCCGGCGGAGATCCTCGCCAGGGCCGCGGACACCGTCGAGCGGGGCCGGCCGGTGCCGGCGCCGCGCGACGGCCAGTGGATCTACGGCAAGAGCATGTTCGGGAACGACGGCGGCTGGCCGCGCAGTTCGTCCGCACCCTCGCCGAAGCCGCAGACGAACGAGTCCTGGAAGAAGTACGCCGATCCGCGCTTCGAGAACGGCCGGGAGGGCGACGACCACTCGCCCCGCGAACAGTTCCGCCTGCTGACCTCGCTGCCCGACGACCCGGCCGCCGTCCTCAAGAAGGTCCGCGCCTTCTACCCGACCGACAAGAAGTACCCCGAGACCGCCGCGCAGCACGGCTTCCGGTCCCTGAAGGTGATCCTCGGCGCCGACCCCATGCCGCCGGAGGCGCTCGCCAAGCTGTACCGGGCGATGGCCACGATCCCCGGCATCCAGGTCCAGGACCGTCTCGTACGGGACCTGGCGGGCCGTGACGCCCTCGCCGTCGGGCTCGACGACACCGGCAAGAACCCCACCCGCACCGAGATCCTCATCGACCCGCGCACCTACCGGGTCCTCGGCGACCGCTGGGTGGTGACCGGTGACTTCTCCGAGAAGTTCCCGGGGGACAGCCCGCCCCGGCCGCGGAAGGCGGGCGAGATCATCTACCAGGGGGCGGACCTCGCCTCCGGCGTCGTCGACCGGCGGGGACAGCGGCCCTGACCCCGGGCGGGGGCGGCGCCCGGCACCTGAGACGCCGCCCCCGCGGGTTCGCCCGATCGGGCCCGCGCCGATTAGGTTGGCCCCATGACCGACACTGCTACTCGCTCCACCGGCGCCGTCGCCGCCGGCCTCGCCACCGTCACCACCGACGGCACCGTTCTCGACACCTGGTTCCCCGCCCCCGTCCTCCAGGACGAGCCCGGCCCGGCCGGTACCGAGAAGCTCTCCGCCGAGAAGGCCGTCGAGCTGCTCGGCGCCGGCGCCGCGAAGGCGATCGGCCCCGACGCCCGGCGCGGCGTGGAGATCGTGGCGGTCCGCACGGTCATCGCCTCCCTCGACGACAAGCCGCTCGACGCGCACGACGCGTACCTGCGGCTGCACCTGCTCAGCCACCGCCTGGTCAAGCCGCACGGCCAGAATCTGGACGGCCTGTTCGGGCTGCTCGCCAACGTCGCCTGGACCTCGCTCGGCCCGGTCGCCGTCGACGCCGTCGAGACGGTCCGCCTGAACGCCCGCGCCGAGGGCCTGCACCTCCAGGTCACCTCGATCGACAAGTTCCCGCGCATGACCGACTACGTCGCCCCCAAGGGCGTGCGCATCGCCGACGCCGACCGTGTCCGCCTCGGCGCGCACCTCGCCGAGGGCACCACGGTCATGCACGAGGGCTTCGTGAACTTCAACGCGGGCACGCTCGGCACGTCGATGGTGGAGGGCCGCATCTCCGCGGGCGTCGTCGTCGGCGACGGCTCGGACATCGGCGGCGGCGCCTCCACCATGGGCACCCTGTCCGGCGGCGGCAACGTCCGCATCGTCATCGGCGAGCGCTGCCTGGTCGGCGCCGAGGCGGGCGTCGGCATCGCGCTCGGCGACGAGTGCGTCGTCGAGGCGGGCCTGTACGTCACCGCCGGCACGCGCGTGACCATGCCCGACGGCGAGATCGTCAAGGCCCGCGATCTCTCCGGCGCCTCGAACATCCTCTTCCGCCGCAACTCGGTGACGGGCACCGTCGAGGCCCGCCCGAACAACGCGGTGTGGGGCGGCCTGAACGAGGTCCTGCACAGCCACAACTGACCCTCACAGGTCGGCACAGCGGCCCGCGCCGGGATCCCGGCGCGGGCCGTCGTGCGTCGTGCGCGAAGAAACTTTCCGGGGGGTGGCATAGCGAGGGCGGTCCGGACTCGTCATCACAGACAGAGAGCATCACAAGGGTGGGGAAAGTGAAGGTGACGATGGATGCCGTACGGGAACAGCGCGGTGAGAGTGCGGAAGGTTTCCGGGAGTTCGTGGCGAGCCGCTCGTCGGCGCTGCTGAAGACGGCGGTCCTGCTCAGCGGCGGCGACCGGCACGCCGGGGAGGACCTGCTGCAGAACGCGCTGATCAAGGTCGCCGGACGGTGGAGCCGGGTGGACGACCCCGAGGCGTACGTGCGCCAGGTCCTGTACCGCCAGCAGGTCAGCAGATGGCGGCTCAAGTGGCCGCGCCGCGAGGTGAGTTACGGGGAGGTGCCGGACGGCGCCGCCGGGGACGGCGGGACCTCCGCCGCGGAGCTGCGCGTCGTCATGCGCACCGCGCTGGCCCGGCTCACCCCGCGCCAGCGCACCGTGCTCGTGCTGCGCTACTTCGAGGACCTGCCCGAGGGCGACGTCGCCCGGGTCCTCGGCATCTCGGTCGGCACCGTGCGCTCCACGACGCAGCGCTCCCTCGTCAGGCTCCGCGGCCTGGCACCCGAACTGGCCTCGCTCGGCCGGGCCGACGCCGAGCAGCCCCCGTCCCGCGACTACGCCCCTGTGGAGGTGCGCCCGTGAACGTCGACGACATGCTCAAGGATGCGCTGCGCGAGCAGGCGGACGGCGTGGGGCCCGCACCCGCGGACTTCGCCGACCGGGTGCTCGGGGTGCGCAGGAAGCGGCGCGGGCGCACGGTCGCCGGCGCGGCGGTCGCGGCCGCCGCGGTGGTCGCCGGGGCGCTGGTGGTGCCGCAGATCGGGGGCGGCGAGGACGTGCGGCCCGCGGGCGTGACCGGCACCGCGGACGTCATCGCGCACCCCGACCAGTCGCCGCCCAAGGACGTCATCGCGGCCGGACGGACGGCGCTCGCCTCGTTCTCCACGACCAAGCAGGTCGTGTTCAAGGACGGCGACGGCGAGATGGTGCGGACGTACGGGGTGCTCGACCCGACGACCAAGACGTACCGGAAGGCCGCGGGGTGGGCCTGGCTGGACGTGGCCCCCGGGCTGCGGACGGCCGCCGTCCTGGAGAAGGATCTGCCCGCCAGGCGGATCGGACTGCTCGACCTCGCCACCAACAAGGTGACGCGCTGGATCCCGGTGGCGCGGGGGGCCGCCGGGGTCGAGTTCTCGCCGGACGGCAGCAAACTCGTCGCGACGACGTACAAGAAGGACCCTGACCGCCTGCACAAGGAGAACAAGGTCAGCGACGGCAAGAAGACGTACCCGGGCTCCGGTCCCTCGACCCGCACCGGCTACTCGGTGATCGACGTGAAGAGCGGCAAGGGCACCTGGTTCGCCGCGCCGTCCAACGAGGAGGCCTTCGGCAACGCCCGCGAGGACGCGTACTTCTCGCCCGACGGGAAGCTGGTCGGCGTGTTCACCGAAGGCGGCTTCGACAACGACAGCACCTTGAAGTACTACGACCTGGCGGGCAAGGAGGTCGCCACGCCCGCCAACCTCCGCCACCTGCTCGGGTGGATCGGCGCGGCGAGCCTGTCGCCGAACGGGAAGCTCGTCGCCGGTGACTTCGCGGGCAAGGGGAAGGAGATCGCCGTCGCCGTGAACGACGCCGTCACCGGCGAGCGCACCGACAAGCTGCCCGCCCAGCAGATTCTCGGCTGGGCGGACGACAAGCGGGTCATCGCCTGGGGCTGCGACCCCAAGAAGTGCGACGGCAAGGGGGAGTTCCGCAACCAACTGCTCCTGGTCACCCTCGGCACGCACAAGGTCGTCCCGCTCAGCGACTTCCGCAAGGCGTCGGCCGCCTACCCCGGGCGCTGGAGCCCGGAGTTCACGACGCGCTGACCAGCCTGTCGTACGCCGCCCGCAGCCCGTCGGCCGCCTCCCGGCCGGCGGGCCGCAGCGGCGGGCGGACCGCGCCGCCGAGGAGCGCCTTGACGGTGACCGATCCCGGCAGGCCCGAGTTCATCATCAACTCCGTGAGCGGCACGGTGAGTTGCTGGCGGCGGGCGGCCTCCGCCGTGTCACCCGCGTCGTACGCGTCCACGATCGCGCGGAAGGCGGCGGGCACCACGTTCGCCACCGTCGAGACGTACCCGGCGCCGCCGAGCGCGTACAGCGCCAGCACGTACTCGTCGCACCCCGTGTAGTACGCGAGATCCGTCGCCGCCATGACCCTCTGCGTACCGAGCAGGTCGTACGCGCAGTCCTTCACCGCCACGATCCGGGGGTGCCCGGCCAGCCGGATCATCGTCTCCGGTTCGATCCGGGTGCCGGTGCGGCCCGGGATGTCGTAGAGCATCACCGGCAGGTCCGTGGCGTCGGCGAGGTCCCGGAAGTGTGCCTCGACGGCGTCCTGCGGCGGGCGGCTGTAGTACGGGGTGACCGCCAACAGGCCGTCCGCACCCGCCTGTTGGGCCCGGCGGGCCAGCTCGACGGTGTGCCGGGTGTCGGCGGTGCCGATGCCCGCGACCACCGGGGTCCGGTCGCCGACGGCCGCGCGCACCGCCCGCACCAGATCCGTCTTCTCGTCGTCGGACGTGGTCGGGGACTCGCCGGTCGTGCCGGACAGCACGAGCCCCTCGCAGCCCTGGGAGACGAGCCGCTCGGCCAGCCGCTGCGCGGCGTCCAGGTCGAGCGCGCCGGTGTCGGTGAAGGGCGTGACCATCGCGCACAGCGCGCGGCCGAAGGGGGCGGGGCGGGTCTCGTTCATGGGGGTAGTCTCGGCCGCCCGACGGTGAAGCTCCACTTAAATCTGCTACGAGGTGGAGCGGAGCGCTGCTGAAGGTTACGGGTGGCGGGGAGCTCCTTTCGGTCGTTCTCGGTGACTTTTGGCCGAGAGGGGGTCTTCAGGACACTCGTCCGCAATCCGATGAACTGCACAGAACGTGTTGCTCGGCCGGTTCAGAGGTGTTCGAGGTGCAAGACGTGGTGATGGCCCTGGCCATGCCCGTGCTGATGTGCGCGAGTGGGATCTATGCGGCGGGTGCCGCCTGGTGGCGGCAGCGGCGTCCGTCGCCGCCGCCGTACTCGCAGGCCGGGATACGTCTGGCGGGGGAGCGGGCGGTCGCCGTCGCGGAGGCGGTGGTGGCCGACCAGTACGCGCTCCTCCTGCACGACGCGGCGGGCACTGGTGCCAAATCGTCCGGGGTGCGTCACCATGAGAGGCCGGTGGCCGGCGACCGGGCCGCCGAAGGCCGTTCAGGGGAGGCACCATGAGGCTCGGCAAAGCACTCGCCACCGGGATCGCCGAAGAGGCCCCGCGGGACACCGCGCAGCCCGAAGCGACCGCGCCCGAGCGGGAGTTGACGCTCGACGACGCCGTCGACGCGACACCGGAACCCGTCGAGGTCCCGGCCGCCCGATGAGGCTGCGGCTCCCGGAGGAACGCCCGGAGGAGCCGCCCACCGGTCACAAGATCGCCCACCCCGTGATCGACGCGGACGGTGGGCGCGCCGGTTTCCTGGGCGTCTCGCTCGGTGCCGCCGCGCCCTACCGGGTGCTCGACGAGGCGCGCTGCGTCTACGGGCGGCGGCACCGCGCCCCGCACCGGCGCTGCGACTGCGGATTCCACTGCGTGCACGAACGCGCGGTCGCCGAGGGCCTGTTGGTGAGCGAGCAGTACCGCAGGGCGGTGCTGCTCCAGGTCTCCGTGCTCGGCTCCTACATTCGCTTCGAGCACGGCTTCCGCTACCAGCGGCAGCGCGTGCGCACCATGACCGTGGCGCCGTGCCCGTGCGGTGCCGCGGCCGGTGTGCTCGCCGACGCGGGCTGGGGCCGGGACGGGCGGCGCGTCCTGGAGGCGGCGTGCGCCGGGTGCGTGGGCGGGCGTGCCCGCTGGACCCTCGACGCGTTCGCGCGGCTCGCCGGGGAGGGCCTTCGGGTGGTGGCGGCCCCGGGTGCCCGGCTGACCGGTGCGGCGCCCGGCATGCCGGAGCTGGTCGCGGAGGCGGCGCTGCTGCAGGCCCGGCTCGACTGGTTCCAGGGGCAGTTGGCGCGGCTCGGCGAGGCGATGGGCGGCGCCGGTCCTGAGCCCGGGGAGCGCTGAGCGGCCCGGCAGGACCAGCAGGACCGGGCCGGGCGGGAAGGGATGGTGTGCCCGCCTCCGGGTACCCGCCGTGTCCACGCACGGAAGGAGGCGGGACACGGTGACCGGGACCACCGATCGGCCTGCGGAGCGACGCTCCGTCGGCGAACTCGTCGAGCGGGCGACCGAACAGCTCTCCACGCTCGTACGACACGAAATGGCGCTCGCCCGCTGGGAGTTGAGCGAGAAGGGGCGGCGGGCCGGACGCGGCGGCGGGCTGCTCGGCGCCGCCGGGGCCACCGCGTACGTGGGGTTCATGGTGCTCGCCGCGGCCGGCACCGCCGCGCTGTCGCTGGTCCTGCCCGTCTGGGCGGGCGCGCTGATCGTCGCGGGCGTGCTGTTCGCCGTGGCGGCGGTGCTGGCGCTGGCCGGGCGACGGGAGCTGGGGCGCGCGGCGCCGCCGCTGCCCACGGAGGCCATGGACGGCCTCAGGGCCGATGCCGAGGAGATCAAGGAGAGGGCGCGCCGATGAGCCGTACCGACAGCACGGGCGGGCCCGGCGGGCCCGCCGCGATACGCCGCGACATCGCGCGCAGCAGGAGTGAACTCGCCGAGACCGTAGAGGAGTTGGCGGCCCGCGCGGACGTGCGCAGCCGGGCCCGCGGCACGGCCGTGCGGGTGGCGGACCGGGTGCGGGGCGGGACGCCGGAGCCCGTGCGCCAGGCGACGTCGGCCGTGGCCCGGGCCGCGACCGGACATCCGCGTCCGGCCCTGGCGGCGGTCGCCGGGGTCGTGGTCGCCGTCGCGGTGACCAGGCACCGGGTGAACGGCCGGGCGCACGGCCGGTGGAACGGGAGGCGTCGCTGATGGGACGTGCGGTCAGGATCGCGTACCGGCCGCTCGGCCTGGTCCTCGGGATGGCCGGCGGACTCCTCGCCCGGGCCGCCTTCGACCGGACGTGGCGGGCGCTGGCCGGTGAGGACGACGCGCCGGACGCGATGGACGAGGGGCGGAGCTGGGGCGAGGTGCTGGGGGCCGCCGTCGTGCAGGGAGCCGTCTTCGCCGTGGTGAAAGCGGCGGTGGACCGCGGCGGGGCGGTGGGTGTGCGCCGGCTGACCGGGGTCTGGCCCGGCTGACACGCCCGGCCGGCTGACGCGCCCGCCCGGCGGTGCCGGCCGGGCGCACGCCACGGCACTCTCCGACGATTTCTCTCGTCTGGACAAAAAAAGTTTTCGGTGGGACGGTGGAGTCATGTTGGACGTCACCGTCATCGAGGATCCGGCCGCCGCCGCGGTCTCGCTCGACCCGATAAGGGCCCGGCTGCTCGCCGAGCTCACCGAGGGGCCCGCGTCCGCGGCGATGCTGGCCCCCAAGGTCGGGCTGCCGCGGCAGAAGGTGAACTACCACCTCAAGGCGCTGGAGAAGCACGGGCTCGTCGAGCTCGCGGGCGAGCGGCGCAAGGGCAATGTCACCGAGCGGCTGATGCGGGCCACCGCGGCCTCGTACGTGATCTCGCCCGGCGCGCTCGGCGCCGTGCAGCCGGACCCGGACCGGGCCCGCGACCAGCTCTCCGCGCGCTGGCTGCTCGCGCTCGCCGCCCGTCTCGTACGGGATGTGGGCGCGCTGCTCACCGGCGCCGCGCGAGCCCGCAAGCGGCTCGCCACGTTCGCGCTCGACGGCGAGGTGCGGTTCGCCTCCGCCGCGGACCGGGCCGCGTTCGTCGCGGAGCTGACGCAGGGCGTCGAGGCGCTGATCCTCAAGTACCACGACGGCGCCGCCGAGGGCGGCCGCGACCACCGGGTGGTGGTCGCCCTGCATCCCAAGCTCAAGGAACCCGGCCCGGACGCGGACGCCCAACTTCCCACCACCGCACGTGAACTGACGGAGTGACTGACATGAGCGAGAACAGCGGCGCCAAGGAGTTCGAGGTCGCCCGGGAGTTCGAGGCCGACGCCCGGCCCGAGCAGATCTGGGACGCCGTCACCAACGGCACGGCCGGCTGGCAGTGGCCCATGGAGTACGAGCCCAAGGAGGGCGGCGCCGGCCCCTTCAACTCCGTGCTCACCACCTGGGACCCGCCGCACCGGCTCACCGTCCTGTCCGAGGACCCGGCGGCCCTGCCCCCGTTCCAGACGAAGAACCAGCTCGACTACACGATCGAGCCCAGGGACGGCGGCAGCCGCGCCTGGGTGCGCTACGTCCACAGCGGCATCTTCACCGACAACTGGGACGAGTACTACGACGGCGCCGACAAGCACACCGACTTCTACCTGCACACCCTGCGCCAGTACGTCACCTTCTTCGCCGGCCGGCCGGTCGCGTTCACCACGTTCGACGGGCCCGCCGCGTCCGTGGGACCCGAGGCCCTCACCGCGGTCGGCCGCGCGCTCGGTCTGCCAGGCGACGCGGAGGAGGGCGCGCGGGTGCGCGTCCAGGGCCCCGGCGGGACGACCCTGGACGCCGTGCTCGACTACCGCACCGACCACTTCATCGGGCTGCGCACCGACCATGCCCTCTACCGGATCTTCGGCCGGGGCCGCTGGGGCGCCCCCGTCGGCATCAGCGTCCACGACTTCGAGCCGGACGCCGACGCCGAGCGGAACGAGACCGAGTGGAGCGGCTGGCTGGACTCGGTCTTCGCCTGAGGCACCCCGTCAGGGACGGAAGCGCAGCACCTGCGGGTCGTGGTCGCTGATCTGGTCGTGGAACTCGCTGTTGATGTGCACGCTGTCGTACGCGAACGAGTCCTTCACCCGGATCGACGGGCTGATCAGGATCTGGTCGAGCACCTGGCTGTTGCCCTGGTAGTCGTACGTGTACCGCTCGCTCTTCGGCAGCGACTTGATCGCCGACCACAGTGCGCCGCCGTCCTCCAGGCGCTGCGCCGTGCCGGAGAATTCAAAGTCGTTGATGTCGCCGAGCGTGACCACGGCGGCGCTGCGCTGGACCTTCAGGATGTCCTTCACGAACGCGTTCACCGACGTCGCCTGCGCGTGGCGCTGCGTCTCCGAGCTGCGCGTCGGCGGCTGGTACTGCGAGGTCAGCGCCTGGTCGCCGCCCTTCGACGCGAAGTGGTTGGCGATCACGAAGACCGTCTTCCCGCGGAAGGTGAACTCGCCCGCGAGCGGCTTGCGGCTGCTCTTCCAGGCGTCGTTCGCCGGGTCGATCCGGCCGGGCGAGGCGGTCAGCGCGGCCCGGCCCTTCTCGCTCGTCACGCCGACCGGCGTGGTGGCGTCGCCGCCCGCGCGGTCGGTGAACGACACCCGCTCGGGGTTGAACAGGAACACCTGCCGGATGTTGCCGCCCGGCTCGCCGCCGTCCTGGTTGTCCACCGGGTCGATGGAGCGCCAGTCGTACGCCGGGCCGCCGGCCGCGGCGATCGCGTCGATCAGCTTCTTCATCGTCGCGTCGGCGGCGACCGTGCCGTCGTTCTTCGCGCCGTTGTTGTCCTGGATCTCCTCCAGGGACACGATGTCGGGCGACCGCAGGTGGTCGACTATCGCGGCCGCGTGCTCCTCGAACGTGGCGTCGGACGGGTCGAGGTTCTCGACGTTGTACGTCGCCACCGCCAGCTCGCCGGACTTCTGCGCCCGGGTCGTCTCCCGCTGCAGACCGGCCGGGGCGAGGGTGCCCAACTCCCGTGCCACCAGCGTGTATCCGCCGTACTGGTTGAAGTCGAGCGGGCCCTCGGTGGTGCCCGACAGGACGTCGCCGACGTCCGCCGTCGGGAAGTCGGCGACCGTGCCCAGCGACTGGATCTGCAGCCGGCCGGTGTTCTGCGCGTCGTACGAGGCGTAACGGGTGCCGCCCCGCTTGGTGCGGTTCTCGTGCGGCTTGACCGTGACCCACAGCTCCGCGTAGGCGTCGGAGGCGGTCACGACGCGCGAGGAGCCGATCCGGACGTTCTGGCCCTCCAGCGACTCGTAGTAGTCCAGGGCGTACTTCTTCGGCTGCAGCGGCAGGCCGTTGACCGAGCCGTTCGCCGCCGGGTCGCCCGCCGCGGTGTAGGCCGCCGGGACCGACTTCGCGTCGATCGTGGTGACCGGGACCGCGTTGCCCGACGAGACGACCGTGACCGTCGGCTTGGTGATCTCGGTGAGCGACTGGTTGCCGGACGAGGCGCCGCCGGGCACGTACTCCGACACCGTGCCGGAGACCGTGACGGCGTCGCCGGTCTTCACGGTCGGTGCGGAACTCGTGAAGACGAAGACGCCCTCGCTGGTGGCCGGGTCGGCGTCCGGGGCGGTGTCCTGGAGCCAGAAGCCCTTGGACGAGCCGTACGTCCTGACCCCGGTCACCACCCCGGCCACGTCCGTGACCTGCTGACCGGCGAGCGGGGACGTCCGGGTGTTGCCCTGGATGTCGTGGACGGCGACGGCGGCCGCGTGGGCCGGGGCGGTCGCGACGACGGCGCCGGAGGCGCCGCAGGCGACGGCGACGGCGATCGCGGCGAGGCGCGAGCGGGAGAACGGGGACTGCGCTGACTTGCTCGGCAAGGGATCCCTCCGGGGACGTGCGTGTGGCGAGCGCCGGGACGAGGGGTGAGGGACGGAACCGGGGCGGGTGTCGCCGTCCGTCCCTCACGTGCTCTACGTTTCTACGCGCGTCAATCTCTTTCCTGCGCAGGGGAGTTGTCAAGGTTTCGAGGATGTCCTCCGGGCGTCCGAAGCCTGACGGGTACATGAACCGGGCAGCAAAGGGTCAAATCCGTCTAGGCTGAGCGGTCGCAACGTAAGCCTCATGTCTTGGCTCCGAGGAGAACCAGCCGATGTCAGACAGCTCCCCCCTGCCGCCGGTGCGGCTGCCCGCCGAAGCGGAGCTGGCGCGGGACGCCCTTGCCACCCCCCTCCTGTCGCGCGCGGTGCGGCTCGCCCGCTGGGCCGGGCCCGACACCCGGGTCGGCGCGGGCGGTGACCTCGTCGACGAACAGCTCCCGGCCGCCGCGGCCGAGCTCGGTCTCACCGACGACGAGGAGGGCGCCGCGTACGCGAGCGAGGCGTGGCGCATCGCCGTCGACACCGGACTGGTGGAGGTGGTGGACGAGGAGGAGGGCACCGTCGCCGTCGGCGACGAGCTCGGCACCCTCACCTCCGGCGGGCCCGCGGACGTGCTCGGCCTGTGGCTCGGCGCGCTCGACACGGTCCTCGCCGACGCGAGCGTGCCCGACCTGGACGACCTCGTCGACGCCATGGACCTGGAGAACGGCTCCGGCGAGATCGACTTCTCGCAGCTCGACTGGGACCCCGAGGCGGAGGCCGAGTTCCTGGAGGGCGTGCTCGGCAATCTGTACCTGCTGACCGTCAGCGAGGGCGGCGCGGGCGACGGGCCGGTGCCGCTGCCCGCGCTCGCCGCGTCGATGATCGTGCCCGACGACATGGGCGAGCCCACCGACGACGTCCTGGAGCAGGTCTCCGACGCGATGATGCGGCTCGACGACCAGTTCCGGCTGCTCGACCCGGTCGGGCTCGTGGAGTTCCAGCCGGTCGACGAGGCGCTGATGGCGGACGTCGACGACGACGAGCCGGTCACCGAACCCTTCGACGAGTCCGACGTCTCCCGGTACGGCATGGTGCGGCTCACCCCGCTCGGTCTGTACGGGGTCAGGGCGCGGATGCTGGAGGCGGGCATCGACGCGCCGGCCGTCGGTGACCTCGCCGACAAGGGGGCCGACACCCTCCTCGACAGCACGTCCACGTTCCCGCAGGCGGCGGCGCAGGCCGAGATCGAGCAGTGGCTCGCCCGCCGTGAACCGCTCGGTGCGGCGCGGGAGTTGCTCGCCGCGGCGCGCGGCGCGGACGAGGGGGCGCCGCTGCGGCGGCTGCGCTGTCAGCAGGCCCTGTCGCTGGTCGGCGCCGAGGCCGAGCCCGCGCTGCGCGAGGTGCTGGACGACGCGGAGCTGGGCGGACTCGCCCGGGTTTGGCTCGCCGAGCACGGTGCGACGGACGTGCCGCCGCCGTCGGAGGACCTGGTCTTCTGGCTGACCGTCGACACGATCGCCGCGCAGCTCTCGCTGGAGGGCAACTCGGACGAGCTGCAGGCGCTGGTGGAAGGGCTGGCCGCGCAGCACAGCGGGTTCTTCGCCGCGGCGTGGCGGGTCGACCACCCGGCCACGGCGGACGTGCTGGAGGCGATGGGGCGGCTCCACCCCGACAAGAAGGTGGCGAAGGAGGCCCGCAAGGCCGCGTTCAAGGCCCGGTCGGCGGCGCAGTAGCGTCCGCCGTGCCCTCCGGTCGAGCTGCGGGTGCGGGCCGGTGGGGCTTCTCGCGCGGTTCCCCGGGCCCCTGAGGCATGCGGCTTCGCCGCCGCCTCAGGGGCCCGGTGGACCGGTCAGCAGAGGTACCGCGTCGTGTGCTTGAACGACGACGTCGCACCGTCGAAGCCGTACGTGCCGCGGTATGCCGGCGGGTTCTGGTACTCGCCGACCACGGTGATCGTGTTGGCGCAGGAACCCTGGCCCGAGCGCTTCGCGTCGAGGCGGATCGTGTCGCCGATGAAGCCGCCGGTGATGTCCCACGGGGCCCCGCAGATACCGGACGTGATCTGACCGCCGGTCACCACGTACGGGTGCGTGTTCGGGTTGATCTTCGCGGTGATGGCGAAGGTGACCGTGCCGTTGTTGAGCTCCAGCTTGCAGTCGACCGACACCGCCTCCGCGGACAGGTCCTGCTGCGGCGCGGCGAACGCCTCGTCGCGCGTCTTGACCTCCGCGCCCTGCGGGTTGTGGAAGCGGTGCTCGGCGCGGGCCTGGGACTTCTGCTTGCGTGCCTGAGTGGTCATGGACCGACCTCCCTTCAGAGCTTCGAGCGTCAGGCGAGCTGTTCGGAGATCTCGACGCGCAGCAGCGCGCGCACGTTCTCGATGTGGTTGACGACCGTGACCTGCGAGGACCCGGCGAACAGCAGACCCGCCGCGACGTTGTCGAGGGAGGTCACCAGGGACCCGGAGTCGCCGCCCGCCGACATGTTCGTGGTGAGGATCTGGTCCTTGAACCGGGCCGTGCCCGCGGTGCCGTAGTTCACGTCGATCGTCGCGTCGACCGCGATGATCCGGCCGAAGGAGATGTTCGTCGTCCGGCCCGACTTCTTCACGAGGTCGCCGACCGCGACGTTCGCCTTGCGCCGCCAGGCACGCGGCGCTCCGCTGAAGTACTGCTCCCGGGTGGCGTCCTGGAAGGAGACCTCGCCGAGTGCGCAGTCGACCACGTTGTTCTGCTGGTCGAGCGGTGTCTGCGGGGCGAACTGGATGGTGATGAACCGGGACAGCGTGGCGATCCGGTCCGCGGGGTCCGTGCCGTTGTCGAACCGGCCGGGCTGCACGATCGCGCTGCCCAGCTGGGCCCGGTTGGAGTCGGCGAGGACGTGGTTGTTGGACAGGATGTAGAACTTCGACGGGACACCGAGCCCGGGGCCCGGCGGGTCGACGGAGGCGCCCGGCAGGAAGTCGTAGACGACGCTGCCGAGGGTGCCCGCGGTGATGGCCACGTTGCCGACCGAGAAGCCCGAAGGGCACGGCCGCATACGGCGGTTGAGGATCTGCGGCTCGAACGTGGCGAGCCCGCCGAGCTCCTCGAGCAGCGGCTGGCCGAGGCCGGACATCTGCTGGGCGACGCCGCCGTCGGGGCCGTAGACGACATGCTCCTCGGGGCGGGCGCCGGAGGGCCGGACCTGCCGCCGCTGGGCCGAGACGTGGCCGACGGCCACGATGTCGGTGGGAGTGCCGTCGTCCATCTGCCGCGGGATCACGTCCCGTTCCGGCAGCAGGGACTCGGGCACCTTCTGGGTCACGAAGACGAGCACGGCCTGCTCGCCGGTGGGCCGTCCGTCGGCCCACTTCACGCCGTGGCCGAAGCCGACCACGTTGGCCAGCGGCTGCTCGCGCCGCAGGAAGTCACTGGTCGCCTGCTGGCGGGAGCTGTCGCTCAGCTGACCGCCGGCGGGTCCTCGCATCAGTTCGGGCTGGTTCACACCAGACCACCTCTTCCCCTGACTGCAGGGGTTCCGTCACAGCTCGCCGGACGGTCCTTCGTGGGCCTGGACCTCGCCGATCGCGAGGACGCGCACCGGTACGCCGTCGAGCTCCTCGGGAACCACGTCTTCCGCGCGGAGCCGGTCGCGGGGCACCTTCCGGGTGACGAAGACGACGATCACGTCCGCCCCCGAGCGCTCGTCCCTCCCCGTACCGACTCCCGTGACATTGGCCAGCTTCATCAGCCGGCTCTCATGGAGGCCGCGTGCCCGACGTGCGTCCACTCGGCTCGCCACCCCCTCAGTGGGTGATGCGGTGATGCAGGTAGGGGCCTGTCTATTGCCGTACGACAGGGGGGTCAAGGCGTTCTGCGTGAAATCTTGGGATTGCGTATGAGATACGGCCGTTGACCTTCTTTACGAAGATTCTTCCGACGTTTCCGGAAAGCGCTGTCAGGTCCGCAGGTAGGAGGCACCGTTGAGGTCGAGGACGGTTCCCGAGGCCCACTGCGCCCCGGGCGACGCCAGCCACAGCACGGCACCGGCGATCTCCTGAGCCGAGGCGACCCGGCCGAACGGACTCTGCGCCCGCACCGCGTCGTCGAGCCGGTGCGCCACCCGCTCCGTCTCGATGAACCCGGGCGCCACCGACGCCACCCCGATCCCGTGCGGCGCGAGCGCGACCGCGAGGGACTGGCCCAGCGCGTGCACGGCGGCCTTCGTCGCCCCGTACGCCGGGTGGTCGGGCTCGCCCTTGAAGGCGCCGCGCGAGCCGACGTTGACGATCCGGCCGCCCGTGCCCTGGTCGATCATGCGGCGCGCGGCGAGATGGCTCAGGTTCGCCGTGCCCAGCAGATTCACCGCGACGTGCCGCTGCCACAGCTCCGACCACTCCTCGTACGAGGTGGTCGCGGGCGGATGCGGCAGGTTCACGGCCGCGTTGTTCACCAGGACGTCGATGCCACCGAGCCCCTCCGCCGCCCGCCCGGCGACCGACGCCGCGCCCGCCGGGTCAGCCACGTCGCCGCCCACCAGCACGTGCCCGGCCCCGGCGAGCGAGTCGAGCGTGGCGCGCGCCGCCGCCTCCCGGGACCCGTAGTGGACGGCGACCCGGTCCCCGTTCGCCGCGAACTCCCGCGCCAGGGCCCGGCCGAGCCCGCGCGACGCACCGGTCACGAGGACGCGGCGTCCGGTTTTCGGCAGGTTCACTGAAGTCATGGAAGCGGGCCCCTCGACGTCGGACGGTGTTCAACCGCCGTTTATACGCGAGCGAGACCGTGTGGCCGAAAACAGGGTCCGCCCCCCGCCCTCACACCCACTCCACCGGGAGACAGCCACATGTCGCTCACTCGCAGGGACTTCGCCAGACGCTCCGCGGCCACCGGCGCGGGCGTCGCCCTGGCCGGCTCCGTCGGCGCCCTCGCCACCGCGCCGGGCGCGCTCGCGGCCACCGACGACGGCACCGAAGAGCTCGCCGGCGCCGAGGACCGCAAGGGCGGGCACGGCATCGGGTACGGGCCGCTGGTGTCCGACCCGGCCGGCCTCCTCGCGCTGCCCGCCCACTTCTCGTACAAGGTCATCACGTACAGCGGGAAGACCACCCTGGAGTCGGGCGAGCCCACCCCGTCCAACCACGACGGCACCGCCACCTTCGAGGGCCCGCGCGGCACCACCCTCCTCGTCAACAACCACGAGCTGGCCGGCGCCCGCGCCCAGTGGCCGCACCCGGTCCCGCTCACCGAGGGACTCGTCTACGACCCGGCCGCCGCGGGCGGCTGCACCGTCGTCGAGGTGCGCCGCGGCGGCGAGGTCGCCGAGTGGGTCGGCATCGCCGGCACCGCGACCAACTGCGCGGGCGGCTCCACCCCGTGGGGCACCTGGCTCACCTGCGAGGAGACCGAGGACAAGGCCGGCAAGAACGGCTTCACCAAGGACCACGGCTACGTCTTCGAGGTCGACCCCTACGACCGCCGCGCCAACCGGGCCCCGCACCCGATCAAGGCGTTCGGCCGGTACGCCCACGAGGCCGTCGTCATCGACCCCAAGCGCGGCCACGCCTTCCTGACGGAGGACGCGTCCGGGCCCAACGGACTGCTCTACCGCTGGGTCCCGCCGCACGGCTTCAAGCACGGCCGCGGACAGCTGCGCACCCTCGCCGAGGACGCGGGCGTCCTCCAGGCGGCCAAGTGCTTCGATTCGGGCGGCCGGTTCGTCGACGACCTGTCCCGCGCCACGAAGATCGGTACGACGTACGGCGTGGACTGGGTCGACGTCCCCGACCGCGACGCCAAGACGGTCTCCGTGCGCAAGCAGTTCAAGGACGGCGAGATCACCCGCGCCCGCAAGCTGGAGGGCATGTGGTGGGGCGACGGCGGCACGTACATCGTCTCCTCGTTCGCCCGTGAGGAGAGCCCCGTCGCGCACGACGGCCAGGTCTGGTTCTACGACCCCAAGCGCCGCACCCTGACCCTGAAGGTGCTGCTCGGCGTCAACCCGGACCCTTCGAAGGATGGCGCCTTCGACGGCCCGGACAACATCACCGTCTCCCCGTACGGCGGTCTGGTCATCGCCGAGGACGGCGAGGGCGTCCAGCACCTGTTCGGCGCGACCGAGAAGGGCCGTACGTACCCGATCGCGCGCAACGAGCTCAACATCGGCACCGAGGCGGAGCCGGAGTACAGCGAGTTCACCGGCGTCACCTTCTCGCCGGACGGCCGCACCCTGTACGCCAACATCCAGACGCCGGGCATCATGCTCGCCATCACCGGCCCCTGGAAGCGCCAGCGCTGACGCCCTACTGCAACGGGTCCACCGGCGGAGCCTCGCTCTCGGAGGCGATCCGGTGGACCCGCCCGCGCACCGCGTACCAGCCGATCGCCAGGCACACCGCGATCGGGATGAGCATCAGGACGGTGTCCCGGCCCGCGCCGTCCTTGTCGAACCACATCATCACGACGACCGCCAGCAGGAAGGCGATCGTGGTCAGTTCGATCCACGGCGACGCCCACAGCCGGAACGCCGGCCGCCGCACGACGCCCTCCCGCGCCCGCCGCACGAACACCAGGTGACAGAGCATGATCATGCACCAGGTGGAGATGACGCCGAGCGAGGAGATGTTGGTGACGATCGCGAACGCGTCCTCCGGCAGCCACGCGTTCAGCGCGACCCCGAACAGGGCGGCCGTCGCCGTCAGCAGGATGCCTCCGTACGGGACATGGCTGCCGCTCATCCGCGCGGTGAAGGACGGCGCGGAGCCCGCCATCGCCATCGAGCGCAGGATGCGGCCCGTCGTGTAGAGGCCCGAGTTGAGGGACGACATCGCGGCGGTGAGCACCACCAGGTTCATGATGCCGCCCGCCGACGGCACCCCGATCTTGGACAGCACCGTCACGAACGGGCTCTCGTCCGCGGAGTACGCCGTCCACGGCAGCAGCAGCGTCAGCATCACCACCGAGCCCACGTAGAAGATGCCGACCCGCCACATGATCGAGTTCACGGCCTTCGGGACCAGCTTCTCCGGGTCCTCGGTCTCGCCCGCCGTCACACCGACCATCTCGACGGCCGCGTACGCGAAGACCACCGTCTGCGTGATGAGGACGACCGGCAGCACTCCCAGCGGGAAGAAGCCGCCGTTGTCGCTGATCAGCGTGAAGCCCGGTTCCTGGCCGTCCACCGGCCGGCCCGTGGCCAGGAAGAAGATGCCGATCAGCAGGAACAGCACGAGCGCCGCGACCTTGACGATCGCGAACCAGAACTCCATCTCACCGAAGGCCTTCACGGAGATGAGGTTCACGCTGAGCACGACCGCCAGGGCGATCGCCGCGAGCACCCATTGCGGGACCGACGTGAACATCGACCAGTAGTGCACGTACAGGGCCACCGCCGTGATGTCGGCCATGCCGGCCGTCGACCAGTTCAGGACGTACATCCAGCCCGCCACGAAAGCGCCGCGCTCGCCCAGGAACTCCCGGGCGTAACTCACGAAGGAGCCCGACGACGGGCGGTGCACGACCAGTTCACCGAGAGCCCGCACGACGAAGAACGCGAACACCCCGCAGATGGCGTAGGCGAACGCGAGGGCCGGCCCCGCCTTGGCGAGGTTTCCGCCCGCGCCGAGAAAGAGGCCGGTGCCGATCGCGCCACCGATCGCGATCATGCTGATGTGGCGTGGCTTGAGGGCCTTGGCATAACCGAGGTCACCGGCGTCGGAGACGCCTTCCGCGGTGATCGGGTCGTCCAGATGCGCGTCTTGGTGTTTGTCCGGGTTCACTCCGGAACTCTCGCAAAATTAATCCTTGGCGTCGCAGACGCGCGCCGCCGTACAGTCTTTCGCACGAAGAGTTCGCACCTCCCGGTGCGCGGGCAGCGGTTACTTCCTTTCCAGAAAACACACCGCCGCCGAATTGATCTCGGGAGGCGCAGCAGACGGTGCGTGCCCGGTGCGACCGTGACGGTTACTTCGTTGAGGTCGAATCCCGACCGTCACCCCTTCCGACCTCGGGCCCGCTCCATTCGCTGCGCCTCCCTCCGTAAGTCGCCAGACATTCACGAATTCGGGGGGGAATTCTCATGGCACGTTTCAACCGCAAGACCGCGAAGGCGGCTGTCCTTTCCGCCGTGCGCAGCACCGGACGCAGCACGCGCACGCACCAGGGCGGCCTCGGATTCGAGCGCGACGCGCGTTCCGAGACTTTCCTGCTCGCCGTCGCCAACTTCGTTTCCCAGCAGACTTTCTACGAGGGCGGCGCGGACCGGGACGACCGGTTCGCCACGCTCGTGCGCCGGCTCGCCGTGACCGACCCGGAGTGGACCGCGGGCCTGCTCGGCTGGCTGCGCGGCGAGGGCAACATGCGGACCGCGTCGGTCGTCGGCGCAGCCGAGTACGTGAAGGCACGCCTCGACGCGGGCGCCACGGACGGCCCGGCGAACCGGCAGGTCGTCGCGTCCGTGCTGCGCCGTCCGGACGAGCCCGGCGAACTGCTCGGCTACTGGACGCAGACGTACGGCCGCGCCGTGCCCAAGCCGGTCAAGCGCGGTATCGCCGACGCGGTGCGCCGGCTGTACCACGGCAAGGCGCTCCTGAAGTACGACACCGCGTCCACGGGGTACCGGTTCGGCGATGTCCTGAACCTGGTGCACGCCGCGCCCGACCCGGCGAAGCCGTGGCAGGGCGACCTGTTCGCGTACGCGCTCGACCGGCGGCACAACCCGGATACGGCGGTGGCCCCGGCGTCGAGCGAAGTCCTCGTCACGCACCGGGAGTTGATGGCCATGTCGGTCGGGGAGCGGCGTGCCGTGCTGCTCGCTCCCGACGGTGCCGGTCGCCTCGCCGCGGCCGGCATGACGTGGGAGGCGCTGGCCGGCTGGCTGCAGGGGCCGATGGACAGGGCGGCCTGGGAGGCCGTGATCCCGTCGATGGGCGCGATGGCGCTGACCCGGAACCTGCGGAACTTCGACGAGGCCGGTGTCTCGGACGAGGTCGCCGCGCGCGTCGCCGCGAAGATCTCCGATCCGGCCGAGGTGGCGCGCTCGCGGCAGTTCCCGTTCCGCTACCTGGCCGCCTACCGGCACGCGCCGTCGCTGCGCTGGGCGTACGCGCTGGAGACGGCGCTCGGCCATGCGCTGGCCAACGTGCCGTCCCTGGGCGGCCGTTCGCTGATCCTGGTGGACCGCTCCGGCTCCATGTGGGGTCCGCTGTCGGGGCGTTCGCAGCTCAACCGGGCGGACGCGGCGGCGGTGTTCGGCGCGGCGCTCGCGCTGCGGGCGGAGCGGGCCGACCTGGTGCAGTTCGGTACGGGCAGCACCGACGTGATGTACCGCAAGGGCGAGTCGGTCCTGAAGGTCATGGAGCGGTTCGGTGACCTCGGCGGGACGAACACGGCGGAGGCCGTGCGGCGGCACTACCGGGGCCACGACCGGGTCCTGATCGTCACCGACGAGCAGGCGGCGTACAACTTCCACGGCGACCCGACCGAGCAGGTCCCCGCGGGGGTGCCGGTGTACACGTGGAATCTGGCCGGGTACCGGGCCGGTCACGCGCCGTCCGGGGCGGGGAACCGGCACGTGTTCGGCGGGCTGTCGGACGCGGCGTTCCGGATGGTGTCGCTGATCGAGGCGGGGCGGGACGCGAGGTGGCCGTGGGACGAGCGGGGGTGAGCGGCTCGGCGGCGCTCACCCCGGCTGCCCGTCCGCCGGGTCAGGTCCGGTGCCGGGCGCGGGGTGTGCGTGGTTGCTCGCGCCGTTCCCCGCGCCCCTGAGTGATCACCGTCGCGATCACCAGGAGCGCGGCCGCCGCGATCACCGTCCCCACCGCGAACGCCCGCCCCGCCCCGTGCACGAGGACCGCGTCCGCGGAGCCGTGTGCGTGGCGGGTCGCCGTGCCGTAGACCGTGACCAGGACCGCGAGGCCGAGGGTGCCGCCCAGCCACTGGAAGGTCTGGAGCAGGCCCGACGCGGCGCCCGCCTCGCGGGGCTCGATGCCCGCGAGGATCGTCGCGTTGAGCGGCAGGAAGCTCAGGCCGACGCCGACCCCGAGCAGCAGCATCGGGCCGAGGAGGCCGGTCGCGTAGCCGTCACCGACGCCCAGCCGGGACAGCCAGCCGCCCGAGGCGATCAGGAGCACGGAGCCGCTGACCAGGACCGGCTTCGTGCCGAACCGGGCCAGCAGCCGCGGCACGCACCGCACCGTCGCGAACACCCCCGCCGTCAGCGGCAGGAAGGCGAAGCCGGCCTTGAACGGGCTGTAGCCGAGGACCTGTTGGACGTAGAGGGTGAGGAAGTAGAACGCACCGAAGTTGCCGGCGGGCAGCAGCAGGATGCCCGCGTAGGCGCCCGCCCTGTTGCGGTCGCGGAAGAGGGCGAGCGGCGCGATGGGCTGCCGGGCGCGCGACTCCACCCGGAGGAATCCGGCGAGCAGCGCGGCCGCCGAGGTGAAGCAGGTCAGCGCCCGGGTGTCGGACCAGCCGCTGTCCGAGACCCGGATGAAGGCGTAGACGAGGAAGAACATCCCGGCGGTGCCGGTGACGGCGCCCGCCGCGTCGAACGTCCCGCTGTGCCGCGGGGTCTCCCGGACCACCCGGGGCAGCGCGAGGGCGACCGCGACCCCGATCGGCACGTTGATCAGGAGTGCCCAGCGCCAGGACGCGAGGTCGGTGAGCGCGCCGCCGACGACGAGCCCGACGGAGGCGCCGATGCCGGCCGCCGAGGAGTAGAAGGCGAGGGCGCGGTGGCGGGCGGCGCCCTCGGTGAAGTGCGTGGTGATCAGGGCGAGGGTGCTCGGCGCGATGAGCGCGGCGCCGACGCCCTGCACGGCCCGCGCGGCGAGCAGCAGAGCGCTGTCGGTGGCGAGTCCGCCGGCCAGTGAGGCGGCGGCGAAGACCAGCACGCCGACGGTCAGGGTCCGGCGCCGGCCGACGATGTCGCCCACCCGGCCGCCGAGCAGCAGCAGACCGCCGAAGGCGAGGGTGTAGGCGTTGAGGACCCAGGACAGGCCGGTGGGTGAGAAGTCGAGGGTGCGCCGGATGTCGGGGAGCGCGACGTTCACGACGGTGGCGTCGACGCCGACCATCAAGTAGGCGGTCACCACGAGGGTGAGGACGGCGCCCGGGCGCGTTACGGTGCGCGGTAAGGCCTGGGACGCGGTGGTGGGCGGTGCGGAGGACATGCTCGACTCCCGTACTGGGACGGTGGGTTGAGGGAACGCGCGGGCAGCCCGGACTGCCCGCGAGAAGAAGCGGGGACTGTCTCCGTTTAGCTCCGGCTAAGATACGGAGAGGGTCCCCGGTTGTGCAAGGCGTCCTGGCAGGAGTGGTGAATGACCCAGGTGGGAGCGGCGGGCCGCCCGTCCAGGCCGAAGCGGGCCGACGCGCGGCGCAATTACGACCGGCTGGTGCGGGAGGCCGGCGAGGCGTTCGCCGAGAAGGGCGCCGAGGCCTCGCTCGACGACATCGCCAAGCGGGCCGGCGTCGGATCCGGCACGCTCTACCGGCACTTCCCGACCCGGGAGGCCCTCATGGAGGCCGTGTACGTCGACCGGTTCGACGAACTCGCCGAACGGGCAAGGGAGTTGGCGGCCGAACTGCCGCCCGGCGAGGCGCTCTTCACCTGGCTGACCGACCTCGGTGAGCAGATCGTGCGGGTGCGCGCCCTCAAGGCGCTGCTCGGCGCCGCCGTCGCCGAGGGCGGCTCGCCCGTCGTCGTCCAGTGCGGCGACGTCCTCAAGACGGCGGCCGCCGAGCTGCTCGCGGCGGCCCAGGAGGCCGGCGAGGTGCGCGCCGACCTCACCCATCTGGAGCTGCTGCGGCTCAACCACGCCATGGTCACCGCGGCCGAGCTCGCGGGCGACGGACCCAAGGACATGGGCCGCTACCAGCAGCTCCTGCTCGAAGGGGTGCGGTCCAAGCCGTAGCGGGCCGCATCCGGACGGGTAAGAAAAGTCTTCGGTAAGGGAACGGTAAAGCGGACCCGCTCGTTACCCCTGGCATGACAGCTATGACCCCCGGCTCGAACATCCCGCTCACGGCGCAGCGTGTGGCGGTGGACGTCTCGGCCCCCGTGCGGCTCGACGTATCGGGCCTGCTGCTCACCGCCGACGGCAAGGTGCGCTCGGACGACGACTTCATCTTCTACAACCAGCCCTCGGGCCCCGGTGTGACCTACACGTCGGGCGGGGGCACCAGCCCCGACTCGATCACGGTCGACACGGCCGCGGTCCCGCCCGGCATCGAGAAGATCGTCGTCACCGCGAGCCCGGACGCCGAGGGCCAGACGTTCCAGGGCATCGAGCCCACGGCCACGATCCGGAACGCGGCGGACGGCACCGTCCTCGCCACGTTCACTCCGCCCCAGCTCGGCACGGAGACGGCCCTGGTGGTCATCGAGGTGTACCTGCGCAACGGCGCGTGGAAGGCCCGCGCCGTCGGCCAGGGGTATGCGAACGGGCTGGCCGGC